>NZ_NXBA01000026.1:0-1279 GCF_002383835.1 Campylobacter sp. 107 | reverse complement strand
CAAAGAATATAAACGCTACAAAAAGCAATAATATAAGTTCTAGTGAAAACAATGCTCAAGAAATTATCCCTGATAATGTTATAAGAATACAAACACAAGATGGCAGTGGGGAGTTTATTGAGATAGTATTTCCTAGTCAATTAGAACTCAATGATAAACCTTTGGAAGATGTGAGTTATACATTTGTTCCGGCTTTAAGAGGTTTACATTCAATGTTTAAAATTACAAGTAGACTTAATAGTGGTTTAACGCGACAAGAAGTAGGGAAAATTATTGAAAAACTACAAAAAGGTAGCAGTGGGAATATTCGCCTTTTGAAAAATAAAAAAGAATTAGATGAACTGTGGCAAAAATTAATAAAAAATGCCACAAAGTTAGAAGAAAAACATATTCCTATAAAAAATCATAAAACAGGACAAATTACGCAAGAAAAATTTATAAGATATAAATTGAATGATGGAATTGATATTATATACAGAACAGGTTCTGGAAGTAGCGGAGAAACAATAAATATTTATGGTAAAAATCCAAAGCTCAATAAAACTATTCATATTAAACCATAAGAATAAAAGTGAAAAGAATAAAAGTAATATATGCAATGGGTAATCCTATTTTTTCTTATAAAGAAAAAGATGATATAGGATATAAAAGTTATGAAAATTTAAGTAAAGTATTAAATAATAAACCATATTTTTCTGAAATGGATTTACTTTTAGAATATTTAAGATACACAACAAAAACAGATATTCTCTTAGCATTTGAATATTTATTATTAAAACTTATTGATGATGAATTTTTTGCAAGACATGAAATAGATGCAAATATCATTCAATTTTATAATATTGATAGTCTTAACAACACTCCTTCTTTAAATACACCCAAACCTACCTATATAAGTGAATATATTAATATCTTGGGGCAACTTTTTCTAGCAGGTTATATAGATTTTGGATCTTATTGTGATGAAGATAGAAATAAAATAGATTATCCCTCAAACTTATCTTATTATAAAGAAGATAAATATCAAGCTTGGATATATTTTAGAGATAATTTCTTCTATAAAGAAAGATTTATTAGAGAGTTGGATGATCTCGAGACATTAGATGAGGATGGATGTAGTCTTGTTTTAGGTAATGTTTCTTGGGATACACCACAATATTGGTCACAATATAATATCTGGGTAGCAACAACCCCCAAAGGCACAAAATACTTCCAAGAAATCTTAGCTCCTAAATTTTACAACAAATACAAAGATTTAGAAGTAGAGATTGATGATAAG
>NZ_NXBA01000025.1:0-1252 GCF_002383835.1 Campylobacter sp. 107 | reverse complement strand
CAAAGAATATAAACGCTACAAAAAGCAATAATATAAGTTCTAGTGAAAACAATGCTCAAGAAATTATCCCTGATAATGTTATAAGAATACAAACACAAGATGGCAGTGGGGAGTTTATTGAGATAGTATTTCCTAGTCAATTAGAACTCAATGATAAACCTTTGGAAGATGTGAGTTATACATTTGTTCCGGCTTTAAGAGGGATAAAGCAATTTTTTAAAGATACTGAGTATTTAAAACCTAGAATATTGACTAAAGATGAAGTGTTGCAGATAGTAGATAAACTGCCAAAAAATGTTCGAGATAAACGCAGGAGAATAGTTGAAAATAAAGAGGAATTAGACAAATTATGGGAAAAGTTAACTAAAAATTCTGAAGAGTTTGAAAATAAAGTAGATAAAAAATACGGACAACCGATTTACATGAGAAAACTAGATGATGGAACTATTATACAATATAAGAAAACTTCTAAAAGCGGGGGTGAGACCATAGAGATAAATTCCAATAAACCAAGAGGAAATCTTAAAACAATACATTATAGAAAATGGGATAAAAAATGAAATATAGGTATATAAAATGGGATGAAAACGAAAAGTGTGCTATTTTTTTTCCTGATATAGATTTTGATATATGGAAAAAAACCCAGCTTTTAGAGAATGATTATGCTAATCCAGCTTTAATTATATCATCCCATTTAAAAGATAAGGTCGGTATTTTAGAACTATTTGAATATTATATTTTGCTTATTTGTGGAAAAAGCATGGGTGTCTCAAGGTGGGAATGTAATAATTTAATTTTATTAGATACTTACAGCATTGATAATATTAGCAGTCCATTTTCTTTAAATACACCCAAACCTACCTATATAAGTGAATATATTAATATCTTGGGGCAACTTTTTCTAGCAGGTTATATAGATTTTGGATCTTATTGTGATGAAGATAGAAATAAAATAGATTATCCCTCAAACTTATCTTATTATAAAGAAGATAAATATCAAGCTTGGATATATTTTAGAGATAATTTCTTCTATAAAGAAAGATTTATTAGAGAGTTGGATGATCTCGAGACATTAGATGAGGATGGATGTAGTCTTGTTTTAGGTAATGTTTCTTGGGATACACCACAATATTGGTCACAATATAATATCTGGGTAGCAACAACCCCCAAAGGCACAAAATACTTCCAAGAAATCTTAGCTCCTAAATTTTACAACAAATACAAAGATTTAGAAGTAGAGATTGATGATAAG
>NZ_NXBA01000024.1:0-1017 GCF_002383835.1 Campylobacter sp. 107 | reverse complement strand
AGTCATTTTTCTTACACTTTAGCTTTGGCTTTGGGATTTAAAAATATTATTATGATAGGGCAAGATTTAGCCTTTGATGAAAAAGGAAATTCACACTCAAAAGGTTTTGATTTTGGGGAGAAATTTAGCGGTGAAGAAAATATAGATAAACTTAAAGTCCCTGCCTATGCAGGTAAAGGAGAAGTTTTAACTCATATTGCTTGGAATGATTATCGTATAAAATTAGAATATCTTTTTGCTTGCAATGATCAAAAGGCTAAATTTTACAATGCTACTGAAGGTGGAGCAAGGATTAATTTCACTGAAGAACTTTCCTTTAAAGAATGTTGTGAAAAACTCCTTACAAAAGAAAAACCCAAATTTGAACTTCCAAAAAGTTTAACTAAAAATAGAAGTGATAAACTCCTAGTTAAATTCAAAGAAAAAATACAAAAAGACCAAGAAAATGCTAAAAGATTTTTAAATGATGCTTTAGCTTTAAAACAAATTTTAGAAAATATACTCAGTAAAGATTTTCTTTTGCCTTTAGAATTTTTAGAAAAAATCTATCAAAATATAGAAAATTTTAATCACTCTTTAGATGAAGATGAGTTTATACAGGATGAAGTTTTAAGAGGAGCTTTTGCTTATCGTGGAAAATTAATTTCCGATGTATTAAAACTTCATATACAAGATAAAACGCATTTCATCACAGCTTATATTAAAGCTTACCATGAATGGTTGCTTTATTTTATAGAAAAACTAGAGCAAAAATACAAGTCTTTGTCAAAAGTATGAAATTTTGACACCAAAGTATAAAATATTTTTTTGATTGCACGATATAGCATTTAACAAGTTCATGGATGAGCTTGAAATTTTTTAAAAGGATTTAAAATGGGATTTCGTATTAACACCAATGTTGCAGCTTTAAATGCAAAAGCAAACGCTGATTTAAATAGTAAAAGTTTAGATGCTTCTTTAAGCAGACTTAGTTCAGGTCTTAGAATCAACTCCGCAGCAGATGATGCTTCAGGGATG
>NZ_NXBA01000023.1:0-80375 GCF_002383835.1 Campylobacter sp. 107 | reverse complement strand
CCAAACTCAGCTATAGAAAGAGTAAAAAATCATCTTGCTTACAAACTAGGTCAAGCTATGATTGATTTTGCAAACAGTAGTAGTGGGGGGGGGTATATAGCATTATTTAAAAAACTTTATAAAATTAAAAAACAACACAAAAAAGAACAAAAAATTTATCAACAAACCATACAAGTTTTTCCTCAACTCAAATATCCAAGTTTAGAAGCATGTAGTGATTATGAGCAAGCTTTAAAATATAAATTTCATTTGTCTTATATGCTAGGTGAAGTTTTAATCAAAGCTTATCAGAATTGGTATAAGGGATCTGGATTTAAATTAAAAAATAATATTAAAAAAGCAAATAAAGAATTTCAAATTTTTAGAGAAATTTTTAAAGAATTTGATCAGATTAACTCTAGCATCCTTGAAGGTTTGATAGATAATAAACAATTATTTTTAAAAGAATTTTCAAGAATAAAAAATATATTAAAAATTCATCAAGATTATAGAGCAATATTGGATAATATCTTTCATAATTTTAATTATTTTATACAAAATTTTGATCTTATAGAAGAATGGTTATTATCAGATGATTTCAAAGAAAGATACAAAAAAGAAAACCATCCTTATCCTTCATTACTTGATCCTAAGAAATTAAATGATAAAAATGAAAAAATCAATTATCATAACATACCTGCTGAACTTGCTTGGGAGATGAATTTGCCTTTACCAGATAACTATGAGTTTGTGTGGCTATGTTCATCTTTATCAGGACATGGCGCAATGACAATGTATTTGGAACTTTGTGAAATAAATATTTGCAAATATATTCATCATGACCCATTTATTATATATTCTAACATTTTCATGCAATTGCTAAATAGCCCTTTAAAATATAATGTCATAGCATATACTGATTACACTCATGTTTATGTTTCTAGAGAAGATCTTGAAAGATTTTTAAATCTTTTAAATAAAAATAAACCTGTGTTATATTTGGTTAGGGATCCAATTTCGAGATTAAAAACTGGATTAAATCATATAAATTTTAAAACTGATAAACTCGATCGGTTTTATCTGAATACGCCTATAGATAGGGTTTTAGATAGAGATACATATTATTTCGGATCTCCTATACCAACTTGTGAGCATATAAAAACTTATTGGATTTATGCTGAGAGTTTTTTTAGATTAAAATTTTTAACACAATTTTTTAAAATAGAAAAAATTACTTACTTAGACATGATTGGCATTAAACCTGAATATACTTATTGTACTTTTGATAAATTAAATACTTTATATTGCTTTAGAAAAAAACTTTCCCAAAAAGATGTTGATAATGGTATGGCATATGATGAATTGGGTGTTTTATTCCCCATGACATTAATTGCAAATTTAAAAGACTTAGATAAAAACAATACTGATGAAGCATTTGAAATTTTAATTACAACAAAACAACTTTTTAAATTACATAAAGTAAAAAACTATATCGAAATTAACTTTATTTTATTTGAAGATAAAATAACTTTTGAAAATTTGATTTTTTGCATTTCTAAAGAAAAAATAGCTTCTTTTCAAAATAACATAATTATGATAAATTGTGTTAAATCCTACATAAAAGAGTTTGTAAATAAGCTTAAGATAAAAATTGATTTAAAAAAAGAACATTTAATAAATGAAAAGGAGATATTATTATTTTTTAAAGAGAATAAATCAGTTGCTAAAAATATAGAAAAAAATATTAAAGAAGAATTGGATCATATCAAACAACATCGTCCAGATATAGTAGCATCATGGAAATACTATCAAGAATTTGAAAAGATGTGCAAGGAGTTAGATGAAGATTGTATAGCAAAAACAACAGAATGAGATAAAATTAAGAAATAATAAGGTATAATTAGAAACTAGAATTCTAAATTTAGAAAGGATATAAATGAATCTTGGCGATTTTACAAATTTGGCGAAACACTATCATAATAGACCTGCTTATAATCCAATGTTGATTGAAAAGCTTATTAGATGTATTAATGATTCTAATAAAGCCATTAAAGATTTAAAGGTTATTGAAGTAGGTGCGGGTACTGGTAAATTTACAAAAATTCTTTCAGAGGAATTTAAACTTGATGTTACAGCTATAGAACCCAATGATAACATGAGAGAAGAGGGAATTAAATTTACTCAAAATTGTTCAAATTTAAGCTGGAAAAAAGGTAGTGGTGAAGAAACTGGAATTGAGAGTGATATCGCTGATTGGGTTATTATGGCTAGTTCTTTTCACTGGACAGATCCTAAAAAATCACTCCCTGAATTTAGTCGTATATTGACAGGGGGGGGGTATTTCACTGCGATTTGGAATCCTCGCCACATTGTAGAGGGCTCAGTTTTTGATGAAATCGAAAAGGAAATTAAGCATATTGTACCAGAGCTTACTCGTGTAAGCAGTGGATTGCAAAATGCTAAAAAATGGGAAGAAATTCTTGTTTCAACAGGAGATTTCACAGACTGCTTTTTTATGGAGTGTGACTATAAAGAGTTTTGGGATAAAGAGCGTTATCTCGGAGCTTGGCATTCTGTAAATGATATACAAGCACAAGCTGGCGAAAAAAGATGGAAAGAAATTTTAGAAATGATAGAAGTTAAAATTTCTCATATGGAAAAAATTGAGATGCCTTACAAAATAAGAGCTTGGACTGCTAAAAAGGCATAATTTTCATAATTCTTTAGTTCGTCATTTTGTGTTTAAAATGACGAATAATAAGGAAAATTATGGAAAAATTAGTAGAAAATAAATGGGATTATACCGAACATGCAAAATTTTATAGCTATAGACCAAATTATACACCAAAAACTATAGATATGCTAATTAGTCTTATTGGAAAAAAAGATATTAAAGTGGCTGATATCGGTGCAGGAACTGGAAATTTAAGTATTATGCTTTTGGAAAGAGGATGTGAGGTGGTATCTGTAGAACCAAATGATGCGATGCGTGAAATTGGTATAAATAGAACAAGGGATAAAAATATTACTTGGATTCGTGCTGTGGCAAACAATACAACTCTAGAAAATGAAAGCTTTGATTGGGTGACTTTTGGAAGTAGTTTTGATGTGATTGATAGGAATGAGTCTTTGCAAGAAGCATATCGTTTATTAAAAAAAGATGCTTATTTCACTTGTATGTGGAATCATAGAGATTTAAATGATCCTATACAAAAAATAGCTGAAAATACTATCGTAGAATTTGTGCCAAATTACACAAGAGGGACAAGAAGGGAAGATCAAAGACCTATCATAGAGAGTCGCAAGGATCTTTTTGATAACATTGTTTATACTGAAGAGGATTTTTATTTTCATCAGAATATTGAAAATTATATCAATGCATGGAAAAGTGTCAAAAATAAATATTGGGATGTAGCAACAAAAGAAGGTGAAGAACTTTTGGATAAAATTATGAATAAAATTAAAGAAAGACTCCCAAAAGAATTTAGTATAAAATACACTACAAGAACTTGGAGTGCTAGAAAAATATAATTTTTATTTTTATAAATTAGGAGCATAAGAATTGATGAGTAATGGCAAAGTAATATGGATATCTGGATTGGCAGGTGCTGGAAAAACTACTATAAGTCAAGGCTTGTATAAAAAATTTAAAGAAAAATACCCTTATACAATTTTATTGGATGGGGATGTAATTAGGGAAATTTTGCAAGAGTACGGGTATTCTAGAGAGGCAAGATTGATGTCTGCTAAAAAAATCTCATCTTTATGCTCCTTTTTAGCAAAAAATGACATAATTGTTATCTGTGCGACTATATCTTTATTTGAAGAAATTTATTTACTTAATAGAAACACGATTGAAAATTATTTTGAAGTTTTTGTAGATTGTCCTATGGAGGAGCTTATTTTAAGAGATCAGAAGGGTTTGTATTCTGGTGCTTTAAAAGGTGAAATTAAAGATGTTGTAGGTGTTGATATAAAATATGCTAAACCAAATGCTCATTATATTATAGATAATAGTTCAAAGACTGATTTAGAAAAAAAAATTAATAATTTATATAATGAAGTTGAATTATTTTTTAATAAAGAAAGGTAAAAAAATGAATAGTAATATCGTATATATAGCTATGTCTGCTGATCTAATACATCCTGGTCATATAAATATTATGAAATTAGCAAGAGAATACGCTAATAAAATTGAAGGTAAGGTTGTATTGGGCTTATTGACTGATTCTGCGATTGCTTCTTACAAACGACTTCCTTATATGAATTATGAGCAAAGAAAAATTATTGTTGAAAGTATAGGTTTTATTGATGAAGTGATACCTCAAAATACTTTGAGTTATGCTGATAATATTATTAAACTAAAACCTAAATTTGTGATTCATGGTGATGATTGGAAAGAAGGCCCTCAAAAAAGAGAAAGATCAAATGTTATTGCTTTGTTGAAAGAATTAGGTTGTGGAGAGCTAATAGAGCCAAAATATACCCAAGGTATCAGTTCTACTGAACTTAATCAAAATGCAAAATCTCTAGGTATTACAACTAATGCTAGATTATCACTTTTAAGGCGTTTAATTAATGCTAAAAAACCTTTAAGAATTTTAGAAACGCATTCTGCAATTTCAGCATTGATTGCAGAAAACACTTTTGTTAGTAAAAATGGTACAAAAATAGAATTTGACGGTTTTTGGTCTAGTTCTTTAACTGATTCAACAAGTAGAGGAAAGCCTGATATTGAAGCGGTAGAATTATCAAGTAGGTTGAATACGGTTAATGAAATATTTGAGGTAACATCAAAACCTTTAATTTATGATGCTGATACGGGTGGGAAACTAGAACATTTTGTTTTTACTGTAAGAAGTTTAGAAAGAATAGGTATTTCTGCTGTGATTATTGAAGATAAGATAGGATTAAAAAAGAATTCTTTGCTTGGAAATGATGTGATTCAAAATCAAGATAGTATCGAGGACTTTTGTAGTAAAATTCAAGCTGGAAAAAAAGCTCAAATAACGAACGATTTTATGATTATTGCTAGAATAGAATCTTTAATCTTGGATAAAGGTATGGATGATGCCTTGCAAAGAGCTTTTGCATATATTCAAGCAGGTGCAGATGGTATAATGATTCATTCTAGACATAAAGATGGAGATGAAATCATTGATTTTTTAAAACAATTTAGATTGAAAGATCAAGACACGCCTATTGTTGTTGTTCCTACTAGCTTTAATGAAATCAAAGCCAGTGATTTAGCTACATATGGAGCTAATATAATTATATATGCTAATCATATGCTTCGTGCTTCTTTTGTTGCAATGCAAAATGTGGCAAGAGAAATTTTAGAAAATGATAGAAGCAAAGAATCTGAAAGCAAATGTATGAAAATTAATGAAATTCTAAATCTCATTCCAGGAACTGTCTAATGCTTAATATGGAATTTTTTGGAGAGGCTTTAAAAACAATTGGATGTTTTCAGTTTAGTGGAGTACCTTGTTCGTATCTTTCCCCTATGATAAATTACGCTATTAATGAAAATTCTTTTATTATGTCTAATAATGAAGGAGATGCTATAGCTATTGCTACTGGTATAAGTTTGGCAAATATGGAAAAAAAAGATAATTTTGGGGTTGTTTTAATGCAAAATAGTGGATTAAGCAATGCGCTATCCCCTCTTACTTCTTTAAATTATACTTTTGAAATTCCTATTTTAGGTTTTGTTTCTCTTAGGGGGGAAAGAGATGAACAAGATAGAAATACTGACGAGCCACAACATGAACTTTTAGGAATCATTACAGATCGTTTATTGGAAACTTGCAATATTGCTTATGATTTTTTATCTCCAGACCATAATCAAGCTGTTAGACAATTGCAAATAGCCCATAAGTATTTAAAACAACAAAAATCTTATTTTTTTATAGTTAGAAATAATACTTTTGAAAAATGTTCTTTGAAAAATTTTAATATTTCCGTGAAGAATATAGGCAGAGAGATAATCCAGCAAGAGAATAGCTTGATCAAATTTCAACCAAAAAGAATTGAAATTTTAGAATGTATTGCCAATTTTTCTTATAAAAATAATATCGCACTATTTGCAACCACGGGAAAAACAGGTAGAGAATTGTACGAAATTCGAGATACGGAAAATCAATTATATATGGTAGGATCAATGGGGTGTGTAAGTTCCTTAGCTTTAGGTGTATCCTTGCAAAATTTAAAAAAAATCATTGCAATAGATGGAGATTCTGCTTTGCTAATGAGAATGGGAGCATTAACTACAAATGCATATTATGCCAAGAATAATAACAAAGGGAATTTTTGTCATATATTATTAGACAATGAAAGTCATGATAGCACTGGAGGACAGTTTAATCTTTCGCCATTTATAAATTTTCCACAAATAGCGCATTTTTGTGGTTATGAAAAAATATTTATAATAAATTCATTGGATAATTTAATACAAGCACTTGATTTTTTTATTGCTCGTAAGGAAGGTGGAGCTGTGTTTATTTATGTTAAAATTTTAAAAGGAAGCAAAGAAAAACTAGGAAGACCTAAAATTACTCCTAAAGAAGTTGCATTGAGAATAGCACAATTTTTAAACAGGAAGAGTGATGAGTGATTTTAGATATTATAATCCGGTTAAAATTAATTTCAATGTATCATATGAGCATATTATAGACAGTTTAAAAACAGACTCTATTTTATTGCTTACTTCAAAAAGTTTTTATAAAAAAGGATTAATTAAAATTTTAGAGAATAAGCTTGGCGATCGTTTAATGGGTGTAATTTATGATATTTTACCCAATCCTGAAATTAATTATGCTGAGCTAATTAAAAAAGATTATAGAAATTATAAAGAAATTATAGCTTTTGGTGGTGGTAGTGTTTTAGATATGGCTAAGTATTTTAGCGTATCAGGCGATATTATGAGAAATGGTGGAAATTTAGATATAAGTAATTCGTGTTCATTTATACCTATTTTCGCTATTCCAACTACTGCAGGCACAAGTAGCGAGCTTACTAAATGGGCGACATTATGGGATACTCCCAATAATATTAAATTTTCATTATCTAGTGAAAATTTATATTGCAAAGAAGCTTTTTATGATCCAAATTTATTTTTAAACATTCCAAGGGAGCTGACTATATATACGGCTTTAGATGCTCTTTCTCATTCTATAGAATCAATTTGGAATAAAAATTCTAATGCTATATCTACAAATCATGCAATTAAAGCTATAGAATTGATTTTAGAATATTTACCAATATTACAAAATGATTTAAATTCTAAAGAATTGCGTTTGAAAATTATTTTAGCAAGCATTTATTCAGGTTTAGCTTTTTCAAATACTCAAACAGCATTAGCCCATGCCATTAGTTATCCAATAACTATGAAATTGGGTATATCTCATGGATTGGCATGTAGTTTTACAATCCCTATTTTATTAGAATGCATTGATGATGTAAAAATAAATAAGCTTTTGTCTGTATATAAGGAAAAAATTATTTCTTTCTTTCATATTTTAAATATTTCTACAAATTTAAAGAGTTATGGAATAACTAAACAGTTTATTGAAGATATTTTTGATAATTTAAATTCTAGAGCAAAAAATGGGATGTTTGATCTTGAATTAACTAAGAAAAAGTTTTTATCTTTGTGTTAAATAATAAATATGAGTAGCTACTCAATATCAAAAAAACTTATCGCTAATGCTAGAAATTTTTATACCATTTTTTTATATAAGAGAAATTTAAAAATCAACAAAGATGATCTTTTCTTTGGCTGGGGGCGTAAAAAATCAGGCTTAAAAGCTATGAATTTAGCTAAAAATTATAAGGCTAAATTCATACTTTTAGAAGATGGATTTATCCGCTCATTAAACTTAGGGGTTGAAAATAGCCCAAGTTTTTCTATAGTTAAAGATGATATAGGCATTTATTATGATACAACAGAACCTTCAAGACTTGAAAATCTTTTAAATACTTATGAATTTAAAGATGAAGAAATCAAGCAAGCCAAAAAAGCTATAGAGCTTATCAAAAAATATAAAATTAGCAAGTATAATAACAATCTTGATATTCCAGATGATTATTTTCAAAAAGATGAAAAAAGGGTTTTAATCATCACTCAAACGGCCAATGATGCCTCGCTTGAATTTGGGCTTGCTAAAGATTTTAAAACTGTCGATATGATAAAAGATGCCGTAAAAGAAAATCCTAAATCTAAAATTTATATAAAAATCCATCCTGATGTTTTAAGCGGTAAAAAACAAAGTGATTTAGATATAAATTCCTTACCTAAAGAATGTATTTTAATTACTGAAAATTTTAATCCCATAGCCTTACTTGAGTTTTTTGATAAGGTTTATACCAAAACTTCTGGTATGGGTTTTGAAGCTTTGATGCAAGAATGTGAGTGTATTTGTTATGGCATGCCATTTTATGCAGGTTGGGGTTTAACAAAAGATAAATTAGAGTGCAAAAGAAGGATACAAAAAAGAAGTTTAGAAGAAGTTTTCTATGCTGCTTATATACTTTATGCTGAGTATTTTAATCCCTATTTAAATCAAAGAAGTAATATTTTTGATACTATTCAAACTTTAGCAAAATATAAAGATATAGAAAAGGTAAATTCTAACAGGCTTTTTATGTTAGGTTTTACCTTATGGAAAAGGCATTTTATCAAGCCTTTTTTTAAGGCCAAAGATAATAAAATTATTTTTTTAAATTCTTTAAAATCTTTAGCTAGATATAAACTTAAAGAAAATGATAAATTTTTCATTTGGGGTAAAAGGATAGATTATAACGCTCTTAAAACTACTCTTATAAAAAAAGCGCAAGATGAGAATTTGCTCCATTTTACTCCCAAAATTTCTTTAGTTGAAGATGGATTTATTCGCTCAATCTCTTTAGGTTCTGATCTTACGCGCCCTTTTTCTTTAATCGTTGACGATAAAGGACTTTACATAGATCCAAATAAAGCAAGTAAATTAGAAGAGCTTTTGCAAAACGAAATTTTTGATGAAAATATGCTAAATAGGGCAAAAAATATTATAAAAATCTTACTTGAGAACCGCTTTTCAAAATACAATGGCTTAAAGCATGAAGACTTAAAAATCAATGCCAAAACAGGGCAAAAAATTATTTTAATCCCTGCTCAAGTTGAAGATGATGCTTCGATGATTTTAGGGGGTTTTGGCTTATCTACTCTTGATTTGCTTAAGGAGGTGCGTGCTAAAAATCAAGATGCTTATATCATCTTTAAACCCCATCCTGATGTGTTAAGCGGCAACCGTGTAGGTTTAAAAGATGAAACACTCATCTTGGAATTTTGTGATGAGATTGTAAAAGATTGCAGTATTGATAGCGCTATAAAAATTGCTGATGAAATTCACACTATTACTTCTACAAGTGGTTTTGATGCTCTTTTAAGAGCTAAAAAAGTTTTTACTTATGGCATGCCTTTTTATGCGGGCTGGGGTTTAACAAAAGATAAATATAGATGTGAAAGAAGAACAAGAAAACTAAGTCTAGAAGAGCTTGTAGCAGGTGCTTTAATCATATATCCAAGATATATAAATCCTAAAACAAAAACTTTATGTGAAATTGAAGTTTGTTTAGATATAATGCTAAATTTACAAAAAGCTTATTTTTCAAAAAAATATATAAAATTGGCAATAGATTTTAAAACTTTTATGCTTAGAAAAATAAGAAGATTTTATGAATTTTTAGCAAAGAAATGAGATTTAGCACTAAAATTAAAAAAGAATTTAGCGGTAAAAATGTTTTACTCTTGCAAGGGCCTGTGGGAAATTTTTTTCATCATCTTGCAGTGAAAATGAGAAAAAACCAAACCAAAGTTTTTAAACTCAATTTTAACGGCGGAGATTTTTTTTTCTATCCTAGCGGAACGAGGTGTAAGTGTGATGAAAAAGATCTTGAAAATTTCTATAGAGATTTTTTTCAAAATAAAAAAATCGATGCTATTTTAATGTATAATGATTGTCGCATTATACATGCTAAGGCTATTAAAGTGGCTAAAGAATTAGGAATTGAAATATGGATTTTTGAAGAAGGATATTTAAGACCTTATTGTATTACTTTGGAAAAAGATGGGGTGAATGCAAATTCTTCTTTACCGCGTGATAAAAATTTTTATCTTTCTCAAAATATTTTTACCAAAGAAAGCATAAAAGAAATTCCAGGTGGATTTAAATTTATGGCTTTTGATGCTTTTTTGTATTGGTTATTTGCTTTTATTTTGGCTCCATTTTTTAACAACAAACTTCATCATCGTACTTTATATCCTTTTGAATTTTTATTTTGGTTTAGATCATTGTATAGAAAGTATCTTTATAAGATTACAGAAAAAAAACTAAATGAAAAGATCTATAATTTAGAAAAAAAGTACTTTTTGGCGATTTTACAAGTTTATAGCGATACGCAAATTAAATATCATTACAAAAAAAGCATAGAGCACTTTATAGAGGAAACCATACTTTCTTTTGCAAACCATGCAAGAGCTAAATCTTATTTAGTTTTTAAACACCATCCCATGGATAGGGGCTATAAGAATTATTCTAAACTCATAAATGATTTAAGTCAAAAATATCATGTGGAAGGAAGGGTTTTATATGTTCATGATACCCACTTGCCAGTTCTTTTAAGAAAGGCTTTGGGTTGTATTACTATAAATTCAACAGTAGGCCTTAGTGCTATTTTAGAAGGCTGTCCGACTAAGGTTTGTGGCAATGCTTTTTATGATTTTGAAGGCTTATCTTATCCAAAAAAACTTCAATTTTTTTGGCGTGAAGCTCATGCTTATAAACCCAATCCTGTTTTAGTATGTAATTTTAAAAAATATCTTTTACAAACTAATCAATTCAACGGCAATTTTTATAAAAATTTCTTTTTAGACAAATAAGACAAAAAGCTTTGATTAAGAGAGCTTTTAAAGCAAAGTTGTTATAATTAAAAGCAAAAAGAAATTATTGTATGGATAGGGAAGTATTTTATATAGCAGGATATGATCCTAAAAGTTATAGATTTTATTATGATTTATTTAAAAAAAATCTAAAAGATTATTCTCATGCTTTTAACATTAAAGTTGATTTAAGTAAAATTGAAAAAAATGAGCAATTTCCTTTTTTTCAAATTTCTTGCGAAGGAGTGCAAACTACATATCATTTTTTAACATGGAATGATATTGTTAAGAAAAATTGGTCAGAAAATTATAAAGATGCTTTGGCAGATTGTTATAGTTTTTTTAGAATTTATACTATCACAGGGCTTTTTATCAAATTTGGCAAAGAGTCGATTTATCAACTTATCACAGGTTATTATCCTTTTTTTTATGTGTTATTTTCTTTACTATTTTCTTTGGTTGTGGCTTTTGGAAGTTTTGCTTTTTTGCAAAATTATATGCATTTTTCTTTAGCTATCATCATAGGATGTTTTTTAGGATTTTTACTAAATCATTTTTTATTTAAATTAGGTAAGAAATTAGCTGTATTTTGGATAGCAAGAATTTGTGCTTTTTGTGCTACTTGGCAAGATAAAAAAACAGGCACTATGCAAGAAAGAATCAAGCTTTTTGCAAATACCATAGTAGATAAGCTAAAACAAAATGAAAATAAACAAGATTATGAACTTGTTTTAGTAGCACATAGTGTTGGAACTATAGTTTGTATAGAAGTTTTGGAGTGTATTTTAAGACAAAATTTAGATTTATCTTTACTTCATAAGTTAAAAATTCTTACTCTAGGAGAATGCATTCCTTTAGTGAGTTATCAAAAAAAAGCGGATGAATTTAGAAAGAAGCTTGAATTTGTTTCAAGGTTTGATTTAAAATGGTATGATTACACATCGATTATTGATGGAGCATGTTTTCCTCAAGTGGATTTTTTCCGCACGAGTGGCGTAAATGCTAAATTTACACCCCCATTTTTAAGTGCTAAATTTCACACTTTATATGAAAAACATGAGTATAAAAAAATAAAAAGAGATAAAAACAAAGCGCACTTTTTATATCTTTATAGTATTAGTGTTAAAGGTGATTATGATTTTTTTTCTTTCATCATAATGCCTAAATTTTTAGAAGAAAAGGTAAAAATATGAGTGAATGCCCCTTTTTTCCAAAACCTTATAAAAATAAAGCTTCTACGCTTTTAACTTTTTTGTTAAAGCGTAGATCTTGGCTTGACGGGCTTTATGAGCGTAGTTATAAAATGCAAACAGGCTATGTGAAGATGCCAAATTTTGATCTTTATGTCATAAATGACACTAAAGAAGTTAAAAGAATGATGGTTGATGAGGTTAGAGAATTTCCTAAAAATGCATTTTTACATGAGCTTTTAAGTCCGCTTTTAGGGGAGAGTATTTTTACTACAAATGGTGAAGTTTGGAAAAAACAAAGAGAGCTTTTGCGTCCAAGTTTTGAAATGACTCGTATCAATAAAGTGTTTAATCTTATGAGTGAAGCTGTGGCAGATATGATGGATCGTTTTAGCAAGTATCCAAATCATGCTGTTATCGAAGTAGATGAAGCTATGACTTTTATTACCGCTGATGTAATTTTTCGCACCATTATGTCTTCAAAACTCGATGAGGAAAAAGGTAAAAAAATCTTAAACGCATTTGTGACTTTTCAAGAGCAAAGCGTGCATACAGCCATGCGTCGTATGTTTCGTTTTCCAAAATGGCTTTCTTATGTGTTAGGAGATTGTAAGCGTGCTAAGGCCGGAGATGTGATCAGACAGGTTTTAAGTGATATCATAAAACCAAGATATGATATGGCAGATAATGCAGAATTTGAAGATATTTTAGGATCTTTGCTTTTAGTAGTGGATGCTGATACAAATAAGCGTTTTTCTTTTGAGGAAATTTTAGATCAAGTGGCTATGCTTTTTTTAGCAGGACATGAAACCACAGCAAGTTCTTTGACATGGACGCTTTATTTGCTTAGTCTTTATCCTAAGGA
This sequence comes from Campylobacter sp. 107, assembly GCF_002383835.1. Taxonomy (NCBI): domain Bacteria; kingdom Pseudomonadati; phylum Campylobacterota; class Epsilonproteobacteria; order Campylobacterales; family Campylobacteraceae; genus Campylobacter; species Campylobacter sp. 107. The sequence continues at coordinate 67,420 of NZ_NXBA01000023.1, read as the reverse complement.
GCAAGAAAAAGCGTACGAGGAGATTACTCAGGTTTTGCAGGGTGGAGTCATTGAAATTTCGCATTTAAGACAGTTTAAATACTTAACAAATATTTTTAAAGAATCTTTAAGACTTTATCCTCCTGTTGGGTTTTTTGCAAGAGAGGCAAAAAAAGATACTCAAGTTAGAGATAAGCTTATTAAAAAAGGTTCTGGGGTGGTGATTGCTCCTTGGCTGATACACAGACATGAAGAATTTTGGATAAATCCGCATGGATTTAATCCTTCTCGTTTTGAAGGAGAGTACAAAAAAGATGCTTATTTGCCTTTTGGGGTAGGGGAAAGAATTTGTATAGGACAAGGTTTTGCTATGCAAGAAGCGATTTTGATTTTGGCTAATATTTTAAAAACTTACAAACTAGAACTTGAAGAAGGTTTTGTACCTGATGTAGTAGGGCGTTTAACAGTGCGTTCGGCTAATGGTATGAGGATAAAATTTAGCAAAAGAAAGCTATGAAAAGAGTTAGAACTAAAATTCGCGCCAATTTTCGTCGTCGTGTAAAACGCACTTTAAAAGGAAGCTTAAAAGAAAAATTAGCAGGGACTATTCTGCTTTGTGCAATAGTACCTTTAGCAGTTTTAGGATATCTTTTTATCGTGATTATAGGAATTTTTTTTAATACTGCACGAGCAAGACAGGGTGTTAGAGCCTTAGATCATTTTGTAAATGCAAGCTTGTTTAATGGCTATGCTTGGGAGAGCGTTTCTTCTCATGCGTGGCGTGAAAGAAATCGCAAAAAATGGGCAAGGATTGTTATAAAAATCACAGATTTTTTTCAAAAAGATCATTGTAAAAGAGCAAACAAAAGAGAACAACCTGTGGTGGATTTTATACTTTCAAGAAATTTAGACAAGCAAACTATAGGAAAATAATCAAACTATAGCCACTATGGCTATAGCAAAACCATTATCATGAGAAATACTTAGGGAAGTTTGAGTGATATTAAAATCTTTTGTAATTTTTTGAGAATATTTTAATTTAGGCGCGTTTTTTTCATCTTTTGATATTTCAATATCAAAAAAACTGCATAATTCACAAATTCCAACACCCAAAGCCTTGCTAGCGGCTTCTTTAGCAGCCCAAAGACCTGCTAGAGTTGCTGGATTTTTAATGAGTATTTGTTCTTTTGGGCTTAGAAATTTATCCAAAAAATTTTTGCCATGTCTAGAATGAATTTTTTCTATTCTAGAAATGGCAATGATATCACAGCCTACACGCATTAAGAAACTACAAAATCCGTAAAATAAACATTTTTAATAAAGCCATCGGTTAAAATTTCATTGATTTTTCCAACTAGCTCATCTTTTAAACGTTCTTTGCCTTTTTGAGTACTTACTTCTTCAAAAGTTTTAGCTGTTAATGTACGAATAATAATATCACGAATCACTGGGACTTTTTTATCAAGTTCAGGTTTTAAAAGTTCGCTATTTTGTTCTAGTTCTATAGTGCATTTTACATATCTTGAGCCGCTATCGCTAAGTAAATTTAGGGTAAAAGGATCAAGTGGATACATAGGACCTATATTAGCAAAATCACTACCTCGCTGAGTAGGAGCTGAAACTTTAGGTTTATCAGCTTTTGCTTCTTCTTTTGGAGCTTCTTTGACTTCACTTTCATCACTTGAACTGCTTGAAATAAGCCAAGCAATCACTCCCATAATACTAAGAAGTAAAACAAAAAGTAAAATAACAATAATAATTACAAGTGAACCACCTTTTTTCTTTTTTGTTTCTTCGTTTTCTAATTCTTCATCCATAAATTTTCCTTCATTTAGTGAAATTAATGTAAAATTGTAGCAAAAATTTCTTTTCTATCCAAATTTGCTTTAGAAAAACGATAAATTTAGGTCAAAGAAGAGATGAATTTGAAGGAAAAAAATGTTAGATGTGATTTTTAGAGAATATGATATAAGAGGACTTTACAACAAAGAATTGAATGAAAAAAGCGTTAAAGCTATAGGTTTTTGTTTAGGACAAACTATGTTAAATAGGGGTTGTAAAAATGTAAGCGTGGGCTATGATGCAAGATATAGTGCAAATGAACTTTTTAATTATCTAGTGAGTGGATTTAACAAAGCGGGAATAAAAATCTATGATATAGGGCTTGCGCCAACTCCATTGGGATATTTTAGTCTTTATGAGGGCTTGAAATTTGATGCAAATGTTATGATAACAGGCTCTCATAACCCAAAAGATTATAATGGTTTTAAAATTACTATTAATAAAGAAAGTTTTTTTGGTGTAGAATTAAAAGAGTTTTCAAAAGAAGTTTATAAGCATTTAGATGATGATATTGAAGAAAATTTAGAAGTAGAAAAATACGATATTTTAAGCCTTTATGTGAAATTTATGTGCGAGCAATTTAGCTTTTTAAAGGATTTTAATTATAAATTTGGTGTTGATTGCACAAATGGTGCGGCTGGAGTGGTGATAGAGCCTTTAATCAAGGCTTTAAATTTAAAAGCTCATGTAATGTTTGCAGAGCCCGATGGACAGTTTCCAAACCATGCTCCAGATCCTACAGAAGAAGAAAACTTAAGTGCGATTAGAGAATTTTTAAATCAAAATCAAGATTATTCTTTAGCTTTTGCTTTTGATGGGGATGCTGATAGAATGGTTGCTTTGAGTAAAACTCATGTATTTTGTGGGGATGAGCTTTGTTATTTGTTTGCTAAAAATATCCCTAATCCACGCATTTTAGGTGAGGTAAAATGTTCTAAAAATCTTTTTGATGAAGTGGCTAAATTTGGAACTATTTTTATGGGAAAAACAGGACATTCTAATATCAAAAAAATGATGAAAGAAAAAGATATTGATTTAGCTGCTGAAGTGAGTGGGCATATTTTCTTTAAACATAGATATTTTGGTTATGATGATGGAATTTATGCATTTTTAAGAGCCTTGGAACTTGTTTATAAAGGTTTTGATCTAGAAAGTATGATCAAAGCTTTACCAAAGCTTTATACTACACCTGAAATTAAAATTCCTGTAAACGAAGAAGAAAAATTCAAACTTGTGGAAGAATTTCAAAAAGAGATTGAAAAAGGAGCTTTAAAAGGTGTTAAAAGTCTTTGTGAAATTGATGGAGCTAGGATAGATTTTGGCGATGGATGGGCTTTGCTTCGTGCATCTAACACCAGCCCTTATCTTATTACACGCTTTGAGGCAACGTCTTTAGAAAGAGCAAAAGAGCTTGAAAGTATGGTATTTACTTTGTTTAATGATGTAAAAGCTAGATTTAAGAATTGATGAGATAATATTTCGCGATTTAATTTATTTTAAAAAGGAATTAAAAATGAAAAAAATACTTATTCTACTTACACTATGTGCTTTTGCTTTTGGTACAAGTGAATGCGATAAAAAAATTGATCGTATTAATAAAGAAATCAGTTTTTCTAAAGCACATAATGACACAGCTAGAACTTTAAGTTTAGAACTTGCTTTAAAACAAGTACAAAATGATTGTACTAAAGATCCTATGTTTTATGATAAAAAACTAGAAGCTAAAAAACTTAAAGAACAAGAAGTGGAAAAAATCGAAAAAGAACTCGATGCTTTACATGATCAAAAAGACTATATGAGCAAGGTTGAGTATAAGGCTAAGAAAAAAGCTTTAAAAGAGCAAAAAGAGAAAATTAAAAAAGAGATTGAAGAATATATCGATAATCTCTAAAAATTAAAAAGGCTAATTAAATTTTTAGCCTTTTTAAATCCTGCCTTTTTTAAGGTTTTCTAGTAATTCTTCTATATTATAAATTCCTCTGTGTTCTGGTGTTAAAAGATGGATTAAAATATCGCCAAGATCAATCACGCTCCATTCTTCACTACTATCTATGTTTAAAAATTCCTCACCTTTGGCTTTAAGTTGTGTTTTAAGCTCATCGATCAAGGAGAGAGCGTGTCTTTCTCCTAAAGTAGCTGCAATAATGACATATTTTACAAAGTATTCTTGCTCGCTCATGTCAATGGTTTTGATATTTTCAGCTTTTTTTTCATCTAAAATTTTAACGATTAAATCTATTCTTTCTTGCATTATTGTCCTTTAATTTTTGAAATTGTATCAATTTTTTTGTAATTTTTCATAATATTTTTTTACTTCATCTTTAATTTCTTCACAAACCTCATTTGTATTTAAAGTGTCGCGTATGAAAGAAGAAGCGATTTTTTTATTGGTTTTTAAATCTTTGAAATTCTTAGGAATTCCTATATCATTGCGATTGGCAATAACAAATTCTACTAAAGAATTGAGTTTTTCAAAATCATGCCAAAGATGAAGTTTTTCTAAATGATCTGCGCCAATTAAAAGATAAAATTTACTAGGATTATAAAGCTTATAAAGATACTTAACACTTTCTATGCTAGGAACAGGGCGTTTTTGCCTGATTTCAAAATCGCAAATTTCAACTTTTGGCAAATGTCCCCAAAGTTTTTTAACCCATAAGAATCTTTGCTTTTCATCAGCACTAAAACTTTGTTTAAAAGGATTGATATAAGTAGGCATAATAATAAGTTTATCAATATCTAATTTTTCCAAAGCCTCTAAAACAACGCTATTGTGTCCATTATGTGGTGGATCAAAACTGCCACCAAAAAGTGCTATCTTCATTAAAATTTTAACCTTTTTTTTGTAGAATATTAACATTATATTTTGCAAAAGGAAATTAAATGGCTGTAAAAGTTGCTATAAATGGTTTTGGACGCATAGGCAGATGTGTTGCAAGAATCATCTTAGAAAGAAATGATATTGAGCTTGTGGCGATAAATGATACTACGGATATTGAACTTACAAAATACCTTTTTAAATACGATACAGTACATGGTGAATTTAAAGGCAGTGTTGATAGTGAAGGCGATGATTTAGTGGTAAATGGTAAAAAAATCAAAGTATTTAAAAGTCGCAATGTAAAAGATCTTGACTTTGCAAAACACGGCGCACAAATTGTTTTAGAGTGTACAGGAGCGCATTTAACTATGGCAAAATGTCAAGAATTTATAGATATGGGAGTGCAAAAAGTGATCATGAGTGCTCCTGCAAAAGATGATACACCTACTTATGTTTTAGGAGTAAATTCAGAACTTTACAAGGGTGAAAGCATTATTTCTAATGCAAGTTGTACAACAAATTGTTTAGGTCCTGTTTGTCGTGTTTTACAAGATAATTTTGGTATAGAAAAAGGACTTATGACAACAATACATGCTTATACAAATGGACAAAGTATTATTGATGCTAAGGCCAAAGATAAACGCCGTTCTCGTGCCGCAGCGCAAAATATCATTCCAACTTCTACAGGCGCAGCAAAAGCTATGAAACTTGTTATGCCTGAACTTAATGGCAAGCTTCACGGACAAAGTATGCGTGTGCCAGTGATTGATGTATCAAGCGTGGATTTAACTGCGCAGCTAAGCCGCAAAGTCAGCAAAGATGAAATCAATGAAGCTTTTAGAAAAGCTGCAGCTACAAATTTAAAAGGCATTTTAATGGTGGATGATGATGAAAGAGTTTCAAGCGATTTTATCACTTGTTCTTATGGAGCTATTGTAGCAAGTGATTTAACTCAAGTGATTGCGGATGATTTTATCAAGGTGATTGCTTGGTATGATAATGAATGGGGTTATTCAAGTCGTCTAGTAGATATGGCAGTATATATTGCAAATAAGGCTTAATCATGAGTGATATTATTTCTATAAAAGACATTGATTTAGCTAAGAAAAAAGTTTTTATAAGATGTGATTTTAATGTTCCTCAAGATGATTTTTTAAATATCACTGATGATAGACGCATAAGATCAGCTATTCCTACGATAAGATATTGTTTGGATAATGGATGTAGTGTGATTTTAGCCTCTCATTTAGGGCGTCCAAAAGAAATTAGCTCCAAGTATTCTTTAGAACCTGTTGCTAAGCGTCTTGCTAGACTTTTAGATAAAGAAATTGTTATGGCAAAAGATGTTATCGGCGAAGATGCAAAAACCAAAGCTATGAATTTAAAAGTGGGTGAAATTTTACTTCTTGAAAATTTGCGTTTTGAAAAAGGCGAAACTAAAAATGATGAAAATTTAGCCAAAGAACTTGCTTCTATGGTTCAAGTTTATATCAATGATGCTTTTGGAGTATGCCATAGAGCACATTCTAGCGTGGAGGCTATTACTAAATTTTTTGATGAAAAACACAAAGGTGCAGGATTTTTACTCCAAAAAGAAATTGATTTTGCAAGCAATCTTATCAAACATCCAGCACGTCCTTTTGTCGCTGTTGTTGGAGGTTCAAAGGTAAGTGGAAAACTTCAAGCATTGACAAATTTATTACCAAAGGTAGATAAATTAATCATAGGCGGAGGTATGGCATTTACTTTTTTAAAAGCTTTAGGTTATGATATAGGAAATTCACTTTTAGAAGAAGAACTTTTAGAAGAAGCTAATAAAATTCTTACTAAAGGTAAAAATTTAGGAGTGAAAATTTATCTTCCAGTAGACGTTGTAGCCGCTCCTGCGTGCTCACAAGATGCGCCGATGAAATTTGTTCCAGCGCAAGAAATTCCAAATGGTTGGATGGGTTTAGATATAGGACCTGCAAGTGTGAGACTTTTTAAAGAGGTGATTTCTGATGCGCAAACGATTTGGTGGAATGGACCTATGGGGGTTTTTGAAATTGATAAATTTTCAAAAGGTAGCATTAAAATGAGTCATTATATTAGTGAAGGGCATGCAACTTCTGTTGTTGGAGGCGGTGATACAGCTGATGTGGTTGCGCGCGCAGGTGATGCAGATGAGATGACTTTTATTTCTACTGGAGGTGGCGCTTCTCTTGAACTTATAGAGGGTAAAGAACTTCCAGGTGTAAAAGCTTTAAGATCTAAGGAAAATGAATGATCTTTGCTGCAAATTTAAAATGCAATCACACAAGAGCAAGTTTTAAAATTTATGCTGAAATTTTAAATAAAACTATAGGGGTAAAATGCGATGATATTATCGTTTTCCCACCTAGTGTAGCATTTTTAGAAAAAGAAAATAACTTCATACAAGGAGCCCAAAATTTTTATCCTTGTGTTAATGGTGCTTTTACAGGCGAGCTTGGAAAAGAACATTTGGACGAATTTGGGATCAAATGCGTTTTAATCGGGCATTCTGAAAGAAGAGCTTTAGGAGATGAAGAATTTATTAAGGCTAAATTTGATTTTGCTAAAGAGCATGGTTATAAAATTGTTTTTTGTATAGGTGAAAATTTAGATACAAAAAATTCAGGCAAGACTTTAGAGTTTTTAAAAAAACAACTTGAAATTATCGATTTAAATTATGAAAGACTCATTATCGCTTATGAGCCTATTTATTCTATAGGAACGGGAGTGAGTGCACAAAATACAGATATCGCTAAAGTGCTTGAATTTTTAGCGAGTTTAACCAAGGCACCTTTGCTTTATGGTGGAAGTGTGAATGAAAATAATATCAAAGAAATTTTAAGTGTAAATCATTGTGGTGGAGTTTTGATAGGCTCTGCAGCTTTAAAAGTAGAAAATTTTATAAAATTAATCAAAGGATAAAAGATGATTATGAAGGGTAAAAAAGGCCTTATTGTAGGGGTTGCAAATAATAAATCTATCGCTTATGGCATAGCAAAAGCATGTTTTGATCAAGGAGCCGAGCTTGCTTTTACTTTTTTAAATGATGCTTTAAAAAAACGTGTAGAACCTATAGCACAAGAGTTTAATTCTAATTTTGTTTATGAGCTTGATGTAAATAATAACGAGCATTTAGATTCTATCGCTGAAAAAATCAAAAAAGATTTAGGTGAGATTGATTTTGTAGTACATGCGGTTGCTTTTGCTCCAAAAGAAGCTTTAGAAAATTCTTTTTTAGAAACTTCAAAAGAAGCTTTTGATATAGCTATGCAAACTTCTGTGTATTCTTTACTTTCTTTAACACGTGCGGTTTTACCTATTTTAAAAGATAAGGGTTCGATTTTGACTTTAAGTTATCTTGGTGGGGTTAAATATGTACCTCATTATAATGTTATGGGTGTAGCAAAAGCCGCACTTGAAAGTTCTGTGCGTTATTTAGCAAGAGATCTAGGAGTAAAAGGAATTCGTGTTAATGCTATTTCAGCAGGTCCTATTAAAACTTTGGCAGCAAGTGGAATAGGGGATTTTAGAATGATTTTAAAATACAATGAAATCAATTCTCCTTTAAAACGCAATGTTAGTATAGAAGATGTAGGCAATTCGGCTATGTATTTACTTAGCGATTTAGCAAATGGTGTTACAGGTGAAATACATTATGTTGATGCAGGATATAACATCATGGGTATGGGCGATGTTGAAAAAAATGAAGAAGGGCAAACTGTTCTTTGTTGGGATAATCAAAAAGGATAAAAAATGGCAAAGCTTAGCAATGAAGAATTAAAAAATATACTTGAAGATCGCATTAAAAAACTTGAGAATTCTACTTTAAAAGAGGATAAGGTTATCAATGAAGAAAGTGTAAAAATTCTTGCTAGGCATTTATCTTTAGGCAATGAAATTCCAGCTCTTGCTCAAAGATTTTTTCAAATCGCACCTAAAACAAAGTTAGTATGGCTTCATCTTTGTGAATGTACAGGGTGTAGCGAGAGTTTGTTGCGTTCTGAGTTGCCAAGTTTTGATGAGCTTATTTTTGATTTTTTTTCTTTAGAATATCATGAAACTTTAATGGCGGCAAATGGCACTAAGGCTGAAGAGCTTTTAGAGTATGTTTTAGAAGAAGATTTTATTTTAGCGGTTGAAGGTGGTGTTGCAGCCATTGATACCTTTTTTCTTACTATAGGAGCGCAAGGAGAGAGTGGCTATGAAATTTTAGAAAAACTAGCCGCTAAAGCCAAGGCTATCTTTGCAGTGGGTACTTGTTCAAGTTATGGTGGTATTCAGGCTGCTTATCCAAATCCTAGTAAAACTTGTGGTATTAGCGAAGTTTTAAGTCAGAAAGTAGTAAATATTCCAGGTTGTCCTCCAAGTGATATAAATATCATTGCGACTTTAAGTTTTTTTGCTTTATTTGGAGTTTTGCCTGAACTTGATGAGCAAAATCGTCCTATGTGGGCTTATGGTAAATGTTTGCATGATATGTGTGAAAGAAAGGCGAAATTTGAAAGTGGGATTTTTGCTGAACATTTTGACGATGAAGCTGCAAAGAATGGAGCTTGTTTATTTAAGATAGGTTGTAAAGGACCTTATACTTACAACAACTGTCCTAAAGTGAAATTTAATGCTAAAACTTCTTGGCCAGTGGCTGCAGGACATGGTTGTATAGCCTGTAGTGAGAAAAATTTTTGGGATGAGTTTGGGAATTATGAAAAACCTATGGCAAATATTTTTTCTTACGCTAAACTTTGCAATGAAGAGTTAAAACAAGAATTTTTTTTAGAAGAGCAAATTAAAATTTTAGAACAAATAGATTTTGAATTTGAAAGCAATATAAAACTTATTTTACAAAATATAGCTAAAAATAAATTAGGCGCTTCGCTTATAGAAAATTATAAAAAATCCTTTGAGAAAAACTATGCTTTTATAGAACAAAATTTTGATGAAAATCCTATGCCTTCAAAAGATTTTTGGAAATATCTTGAGATGAGTTTTATTTTGGTTAAAGGCGCATTTTTAAAAGATAAGAATGATTTTTTAATTGCGGCAAAAAATTATGCTTTTAAACATGCAAGTCCTTATGATTTTAAGTTAAATATGAATGCTGAAAAACCAAAGCTTGATGTGAGTAAATCTTTTCGTATGACTTTAATCTATCTTTGCGGTGGGCTTGATTTTGAAGGTATTGCTTATAGTATTTTAAAAGCTTTTGAAGATAATATTACTAAAATTTCATCATTAAAAGCAAGTTAATTTAATAAAATTTTAGCAATATGAAGCCCTATAAAAGCTACTATATAAGCACTTGTGCAGGTAAAAAGAAAGAGAAAAAGAGTGTATTTTAGCTTTCCACTTTCTTTTGAAAAAACTATAGTTGCTGCAAAGCAGGGATTATAAATCATTACAAATAAAATAAAAGCCACTGCACTTGGTATAGGTATATTTTTGGCAATAATTCCTTTTAAATCATTATTTGTTTCATCTACATCTTTTCCTAGTGAATAAAGTACTCCCATAGTTGAAATCATCACTTCTTTAGCGGCCAAACCACTGATTAAAGATATGCTTAATTTCCAATCTAACTCAAGGGGTTTAAAAATAGGTTCTATGCCTTTGCCAAATTGTCCTAAATAACTTTGTTCTATAGCTTTTTCTTGAGCGTTAAAATCATTTAAATTTTCTTCATTTTTTGGAAAATTGCTAGCAAACCATATGAGCAAAGAGGCTAAAAGTATGAAAGTTCCTGCTTTTTTAAGATACATTTTGGCTTTATTATAAACCATAAACCAAACTAAATGCCAATTTGGCATACGATATTTTGGCATTTCCATAACAAAAGGTTCATCAAGTCCACGAAATGCTGTCATTCTTAAAAATTTTGCAGCACAAAGTCCCAAAATCGCACCTAAAATATAAATTCCAAAAAGATAATTTCCTGCTTTTTCACTTGGAAAAAAAGCACCGATAAAAAGCACATATACAGGAAGTCTTGCCCCGCAACTCATAAAATTGATCACAAAAAGAGTTAAAAGTCTATCTCTTTTGTTCTTAAGAGTGCGTGTAGCCATAAAAGCAGGTACCGAACAACCAAAACCAGTGATTAGCGGAATAAAACTTTTACCATGCAAACCAAATTTATGTAAAATCCCATCAAGTAAAAAAGCTATTCTTGACATATAGCCTGTGGTTTCTAAAAGAGCTATGCCTAAAAATAAGATTATTATATTAGGTAAAAAAAGTATCACAGCACCAACACCTGCGATAATCCCATCAGCTAAAGCTGAAGCGATGAAGGTATTAGAAATATTGTTTTTAACAAGTTCACCTAAGGCATTAAAGCCTGATTCTATATAATCCATAGGAATTTGCCCTAAGCTAAAGGTGAGTTGAAATAAAAGCCACATTAAAAATAAAAATATAGGTAAGCCAAAGAATTTATGGATAAGTAAGGCATCGATTTTTTTGGTTAAATTTCTTTCTTCTTTTTTGCGTGTGATAATTTTTTTTGAAAGTTCATTAATAAAATATAATAAATATTCTTTCTCTGGGCTTTTTTCACAAAGTGGAGTATAAAATTGAGATCTTGAAATAAATTTACTTTCAAATAAAATAATAATTTTTTGCAGCAAAAGTTCTAAATTTTCTTTTGTTTTTGCTGAAATTTCAACAACTTGACTTTGAAATTCTTGGCTTAAAACAGAAGTGTCAAGCTCTATACCTTCTTTTTTGGCTTCATCGCACATATTTAAAGCTAAAAGCATTTTTTTATTAAGGCTTAAAAGTTCTGCGCTAAGGATAAGATTGCGTTCTAAATTGGTAGCATCTAAAACATTAACAATAACATCATAGTCGTTTTGATTTAAAAAATGACGTGTGATTTTTTCTTCTTCGCTATATCCATCTAAAGAATAAGTTCCTGGCAAATCAATGACTTCAAATTCATAGTTTTTATAAAAAGTTTTTGCGCTTGCTTTTTCTATAGTAACTCCGCTAAAATTTCCTACTTTCATATTAGCTTTGCAAAGCACATTAATAAGAAGACTTTTGCCTACATTAGGCTGACCTACAAGGGCTATTTTGATTTTTTTCATATAAGATTCACTTCTATGGTTTTAGCTTCATCAGATCTTAGGATAACACAACTTGCATCAAGCTCTACCATTATGGTGGCATTTTTTAAAGAGGAGTGAATTTTTTTCAAGTTTTTATTTTTGATAAATCCAAAGCTTAAAAGTCTATTTTTGAGTTCTTTTTGAGCGCTTAAATTGACAATAATAGCCTTTTGTCCATCTTTTAAATTATCTAAAGTCATTGTAATTCCTAAATTAATAATAAATATTATAATAAAAAAGTGTAATGAAATTATCCTTCTTATAAAAAGAAGGATTAATATTTAAAAAGAAAAGTGGTTTAAATTTTCTAGATTGATGATTTGATCTAGAATTTTGTTAGCTTTAGCATTATCAAGGTAAATTTGTGCATTGGCTAAAAATTTAGCTTTTAATTCTTCAAAACTTAATGGATTATCAAAATTACCTTTATTTATAAAAACATCTTTTTGGATTGTGCGTCCATCTTGCAAACTGGCTTCTAAATGCCCTGGAAAATATTTTGGAAAGCCTTGAGATTTTCTTTTTTCGTAACTGATTTTTTTAGCAAATTCTAGTACTTCTTCACGCTTTAAATTTTCATAAGATTCAAGAGTGATTTTACCATCAAAGAATCCTAGAGCCATTAAAAAAGGCATGGAAAATTTAGCTTCGTAAGCACTATTTGGAGTGTATTTTGCTTCCAAAGGATCGCAGATAAAAGAAATAGGAACTTCATCTACAAAACAATGAATACTTTTAATTTCATCAGCTTTTAAACCATCATTTTTTAAAGCAATAGCACAATCAATAAGCCCATGAGCAAAATGACAACTTGGATAAGGCTTGATTGAAACTTGCATAGTTTGCCAAATTTCTCCTAAGGCTTTGTTAAGTTCTGTTTTATCGCATTCTTCTTCTATGCCAAAACATTTAAAGATATTATCCCTACCTTCAAAAATACTCAAAGGTCCACTCATATGGTTTTTAGCAAAATGAGCTACTATAATACCGTTTTTAATAGCATTGGCAATATGCAAAACTTTTGAATTAGATCCATTGGATAAAAACTCATTAATCCCACTTGCAAAACTTCCTGCAAGTCCTAAAGCATTGATGATTTGTTCTTTGTTAAGATCTAGCAAGATTGCACTTGCACTTACGCTTCCAAAAATTCCTGCAATAGCAGTGGTATGAAAACCACGCTTATGAAAAGTACCTTTGCTTGCAATGCCTACTCTAGCTGCAATTTCCCAGCCTACTATAAAAGCTTTGATGATTTTTTTTGCATCTTTGTTAACATGAAAACCATAACTTAAACAAAGTGGAGTTAAAATTGCACTTGCATGCAAAATCGCTTCTGTATGTGTATCGTCAAAATCTAACGCATGAGAAGCAATGCCATCTAGCATGGCTGCGTATATAGGATCTAATTTTTGATCATTTACCCAAATAAGGGTATTTTTTTCTGTGCTTAAATTTTCAAAAGCTTTAAAAGCATTTAAAACACATTCTTCTTTGCTTGCTGCTATAGCTGTTCCAAGGCTATCAAGCATAAGTTCTTTAGCTCTTTGAACAACTGTATTAGGGATATTTTCATATTTAAGATTGAAAATAAAATCCGCTAAAATTTCACTATAGAACATGATTTTTCCTATTTTAAAATAGCACTATTTTTGATTTTTTCCAAAAATTCATCTACAAGTTTTGGTGCATATCCTACATAGGTTGTTGCATCAAGTAAAGCATCAATTTCTTTTTCTTTCAATACCTTAGATACTCTTTTATCTGCAAGTAAAACTTCTTTAAAGGTTTTTTGTTTTTCGATACCTAGCATAGCATTTTCATAAACAATCTCATGGGCGTGTTGTTTTCCATAATGATCGCTTAATGCAAACATAACACGCTCTGCTAAAACAAAACCATTAAGAGTATTTAAATTTTTAAGCATTTTGTCTTTTTTTACTTCTAAATCACTAAGAGCGAATTTCATATTTGCTAAAACCACAGAAAGCATTAAAAACATTTCAGGTAAAAGCTTCCATTCCATTTTCCAAACTTGACCATCTCTTTCATGTTCATGTCTTTCAATATCACTTAAAATGGCTAAATTTGCTTTAAAGGCATTGCTTATTGTAACCGCATTTTCGCTTACTGCAGGATTTCTTTTGTGTGGCATAGTGCTTGATCCTACTTGTCCTTTGCCAAAAGGTTCAGCAACTTCATCAATTTCATTATGCGAAAGGATTAAAATTTCATGAGCAATTTTGTTAAAGGTTGCGTTGATATTGCCTAGTACAAAACCAAGTTCTATAAAGCGATCACGTGCAGGTTGCCAAGAAATATTAGGCACATCAAGTCCTAAATTTTCTAAAGTGAGTTTTTCTACTTCATTGCACTCATCACTTAAACTTGCTTTAGTTCCTACAGCACCTACTATACTGCCTACATAAAGTCTTTTTTCAAGTTCAAGTATTCTTTCAAAATGACGCTCAAGTTCGCTTAACCAAATAGCCACTTTATGTCCAAAAGTAATAGGCAAAGCCTGAAGTGCTAAAGTTCTTCCCATCATAGCAGTGTTTTTATGGGTTTTAGCTAGTTTCGCTAAGGCTTTTGCGATAGCTTTTAATTCGCTTTTTACAAGAGTCATTGCTTCTTTAAATTGTAAAACCAGTCCTGTATCGATGATATCTTGAGTGGTTACTCCAAAATGTACATATTCGCCTAAATTATTATCGCAAGCTTTTTCTAATCCTCTTACAGTAGGAACTAAAGGGTGTTTGGTTTTTTTAAATTCAGCAAAGATAAAGTCCATATCCATAAATTTATAATGAGCTTTTTTTGCGATCTCATCAGCTGCTTTTTTAGGGATAATTTTAAGTTTTGCTTGTGCTTTTGCTAAAGCTGCTTCAACATCGAGCCATTTTTGTATGCGGTTTTGTTCGCAAAAAATAGCACGCATTTCCTGCGTGCTCCATGAGTCTGCTAGTAATCTATGATCAAATACACTAATTCCTGTCATCTTATCTCCTTATTTTTTAATACTATCAAAAGCTTGTGTTAAATCAGCAATTAAATCTTTAGTATCTTCAAGACCTATATGAAATCTTACAAATGGTCCTCTTGCACTTAGGTCTGTTGCAGTTCTAGGCGGAGTAGTTACGGTGGCTAAGCTTTCATATCCACCCCAGCTAGCACCAATTGAAAAGTATTCTAGTTTATCTACAAATTTAATAGCATCCTCTTTGTTATAACCTTCTGCAAATTCTATGGTAATCATACCATTTGCACCTTTATGATCACGCATGAAAATTTCATGATTTGAGTGGGATTTGAGTTTTGGATAGAAAATTGTTTTAACTTCTTTTCTGCTTTGTAAAAACTCTACAATTTCATCAGCACTTTTTTCATGAGCTTTCATTCTTACATCTAGTGTTCTCATACCACGAAGTACTAAGTAAGCATCATCAGGGCTTGTTGTAAAGCCTAAAGCTTCTGGAAGTTTGTCAAAATTTTTCCATTCTTTTTCGTTGATTACTACTATACCCATGGTTACATCAGAGTGTCCACTAAGATATTTTGTAGCGGCGATAACTGAAATATCCACTCCAAGTTCTAAAGGATTTAGAAAATATCCACTAGAATAAGTATTGTCAATAGCTACAGGGATATTATGCGCATGGGCAATTTTGCAAAGTTTTGGTAAATCTATGATTTCATAAAGTATAGAACCTGGACTTTCACATAAGATAAGCTTGGTATTAGGTTTGATTTTTTCTTCTACATCACTTGCATCAGCTTTTAAAAAATCAATTTCAACTCCCATTTTTTCTAAAAATAATTCGCAAATTGTTCTTACAGGCCCATAAATTGCATCGGTAATTAAAAAATGCGCATCTTTGCTTGCATAGTTTAAAAGTACCATAGCTAATGCTGCAAGTCCCGTTGGGAAAAGTTGTGCTCTATAGCCACCCTCTAGAGTGCAAATAAGTTTTTCAAGTTCAAAATTGGTTGTTGTTCCTCTAGCTCCATAACTTAAAACACGATCTGTTTTTCTTAATTCTCTGTATTTTTGCCAAGTTGCGTGATCTTTAAAAAGTATAGTTGATGCACGCATAAGTGTAGGATTGACTGATCTTACTTCAGCGCCTTGATCGCCTCTGCCACAATGAATAAGTTTAGTTTTTGAGTTCATTTTTTCTCCTTTTTAAAGATAGATATAAGTCATAATAACATTTACAATAGCCGCTACAAGCATAGGAATAGCTGTTCTTTTAACCACGGCAAAAGGACTTACTTTTGCAATAGCTGAAATAGCTAAGATTGCTGGTGCAATAGGACTAACACATCTTCCAAAGCCCGTCATGATTTGAATTGGTGCTATCATGGTGATAGTTTCAACTCCAAAGTGTTTTGCTATATTTGGGATAAGTGGAGCAAAGCTAAAAAATGCTGCATTTCCTGAACCCATTAAGAAAGCACAAACCGCAAGTAAGATTGAAACAGCGATAATAATAGCCAAAACTCCAAATCCTGCATTTTTGCAAAATTCTATTAAAGTATCTACAAAACCTACAGATAAAAGACCACTTGCAAATACTTGACCACAAACGATGAGTGAAACTGTGATAACAAATAAATGTCCCATTCCTTTAAAGAAAATCATCATAGAATT
Source organism: Campylobacter sp. 107 (assembly GCF_002383835.1). Classification (NCBI taxonomy): domain Bacteria; kingdom Pseudomonadati; phylum Campylobacterota; class Epsilonproteobacteria; order Campylobacterales; family Campylobacteraceae; genus Campylobacter; species Campylobacter sp. 107. Next base: position 51,009 of record NZ_NXBA01000023.1, on the reverse strand, counting down.
AAGAGTTTCTCTTATACTTTTATAGCGTATCATTTCAAAAATAATAGCCACAAAAGTTGAAATCACCATTGCTACTGGAACATTCATTTTAATTGCAGTGCTAGCAGCTGCTTTAACTTCTTCAGCGCTACTTATTCCCATTAAAACCAAGATGCTATCAAGCACGGAACTAAATCCTAGGATTAAAACCAAAGGAATTATAGGTAAAATCGCATAAATTCTAGGAGGCTTTTTAAGTTCTTTTTCTTTACCTTCATTTTCATTTAGTTCTTTTTCAATTTCTTGCGCATTGAAGACAAAATTATCTTTTTTGTCAAAAAATTTATTGCAAAGATATATTGCAATACTTACAGCTATAATGATAGGCAAGGTTGTAGGGAGTTGATAATGAACAAAATAAATTGCAGGATCAACTTCAGCTTTTTCTGAGGCCATGATCACATTTCCACTTCCAGGTCCATGATCGATATATTGACAAATAGCAATCACACTTAAGGCAGAAAGTTTTGAAACACCAGAGCGTACAAGTATAGGATACATAGTAACCATAAGTAAAAGTGCCAAGCCTGCGTGAGAAGGGATGAAAAGAACTAAAAATTGTACGATAAAATAAGCAACTATGAGTAAAACATAAGGAGATTTTACGGCTTTTAAAGGTTTTTCAAAAACTTTAAAAAGTGCATAAGAAGCCCCTACATGATCCATATAAGCAGAAAAACCTGCTATAGTCATAAGTGTAAGTCCAAGCCCTGCTAATGTACTTGACATGGTTTGATTAAAAACTTGAAAAATATCAAAAAAACCTAGATTTAAAGAATCTTTAGTAACAATGTGTGGAGAAAGTCCAAAAATAGTAGCTAAGGAAAGTAAAAGCAAGCCACTTAAAAGCAATGCCATGTGAGCATTGATTTTTTTATAAAGCATAAAAACAAGTAAAAAAATACTAAATAAAGAAAAAACAATACCTAGCATATTTTATCCTTTTTGAGCGATGATCTCTATCTCTACTTTAGCTTTTTTTGGTAGATCTTTTACTGCAAAAGCGCTTCTTGCTGGATAAGGAGCTTTAAAAAATTCAGCATAAATTTCATTAAATGCTACAAAATCATTAATATCAGCTAAAAAGCAAGTGGTTTTAACCACTTTATCATAACTGATACCATTTTCTTCTAAGATAGCACCGATATTTTTCAAAGATTGTTTGGTTTGTTCTTTGATATCATGGCTTTCTATTTCGCCTGAATCAGGGTTGATAGGAAGTTGTCCTGATATAAATAAAAGTCCATTTACTTCTCTGTAAGCTGAGTATGGACCAATGGCCTTTGGATAGTTTGACATGAATTCTCCTTTGTTAAATATAGATTAAGCAGAATGCATTTTATCACTACAATAATAATTTGTCAATAGTTTATTATCATAATAATAAAATTTTATTTTTAAGAAATGTTTTAAAGTATAAAGAGTAGAATTTAATATTATATTAATTTTTTATTGAAGGCAGTTTTATGGATGAGGGACAAAAACAACAATTTATAAAGTTGACATATTTTTTAGGAGAAGTTTTAGGTGAGCAATATGAGATAGTTTTTCATGTAATTACTGAAGATGGGGCCTATATTGCAGCAATTGTTAACAGTCACATTAGTGGAAGAAGTTTAGATTCTCCCTTGACTGCTTTTGCAAGTGAGCTTATGCAAAATAAAAAATATTTAGAAAAAGATTTTTTATGTGATTATAAGGCTCTTGTTGGAAAATCAAAATTAATTAGAGGATCTACTTTTTTTATTAAAAATCATGACAAATTAGTAGGTATTTTGTGTATCAATCATGATACTAGCATTATGAGAGATTTAATATGCAAGATGATTGATTTAGAAAAAATTGGAGATATGGGTGATATTTTAGGAAATATTAGTTTTTCTCAAAATGATTCAAGTATAGAAACATTAAGTCACTCGATAGAGGATATTTTAGTTCAAAGCGTAGATTCTAGTTATTTAAATTCTGATTATCAATTAAGCATTACTCAAAAAGAAGAAATTGCTGAAAAGCTATATGAAAAAGGTATTTTTAATATAAAAGGGGCGGTTCCTATCGTAGCAAAATTTTTAAAAATTTCAGAACCTAGTGTCTATAGGTATCTGAAGAAATTTAAAAAATAACTAAAATTTTTTGATAAATTTTAGTATTTTTAGGCTTATTTTCTTTAAAAAATTATTTTTAGATTTTTTGAGTAAAAATTCTGCCACATCTTTGCGTCCAAACATAATAGCAAAAGTATAAGGTGTCATTCCTAAACCATTGTTTTCATCAATATTTGCTCCATATTTAACTAAAAGTTCACACATAGGTAAGTATCCTTTAAAACAAACTCCCGCTAATGGGGTTTGTCCACGATCGTTTTTTTCATCTACTTTTGCACCTTTTTCTAAAAGCATTTTAGCGCTTTCATAAGAATTATTATAAGCTGCAAGCATAAGCAAGCTATCGCCTTTATGAGTTTTTAAATTTACATTTAAACCTGCTTCTATCATGATTTTAAGATTTTCACATTCATTATTTCTTGCAAAATTAAAAGCCATTTTGCAAAGCTCTTCAAATCTTTTTTCTTCTTCTAAACTAAGAGTTGTCATTGTTTTTCCTTAATTATTATAATCTTTAGTTTGCCACCAAAAGTGGCAAGTAAAAATTATTTTTCTAAAGCTTTTTTAATTCCTTTTGCATAATCAGGTGAAATTTTTTCAAAATGTTCTAAAGCTCTAGTGATAATTTTTTCATCAACTCCTTCCATAGAAGCGGCGATATTATGAAAAAGTTGAGTTTTTTGGTCATCATTCATAAGATTAAATAAAGCTCTTGGTTGAGTATAAAAGTCATTATCTAGTGGAGCATATCTTTGTGCTATGCCTTCTAAGACTAAATCAGGTTCAAGATAGCTTTTGTCTTCTTTTGGGCTGTTATCATAGCTGTTTGGTTCATAATAAGCTGCATCATTTTTATAACTATCAAAATTCATAGCACCAGCGACATTGTAAGTATTCACTTCGCTTTTTGCACGATTTACTGGTAAAAGATGGTAATTAGTTCCTATTCTATATCTTTGTGCATCAGGATATGAAAAAATTCTAGCTTGCAACATTTTATCAGGGCTAAAGCCAATTCCAGGAACGATATTGCTTGGACTAAAGGCAGCTTGTTCAACTTCATTGAAATAATTTTGAGGATTTTTGTTTAGAATCATTTCGCCTATATCCATCAAAGGTACAAGACTATGAGGCCAAATTTTTGTTAAATCAAAAGGATTAAATCCAAGTTTTTCTATATCTTTTTCAGCAAGAATTTGAACTTGAACTTTCCATTTTGGAAAATCTTTATTTTCTATAGCATTATAGAGATCTCTTTGATGACTTTCTCTATCTTTTGCTATAAGCTCGGCAGCTTCTTGGTTGGTAAGATTTTTAATCCCTTGTTGGGTTTTAAAATGGAATTTCACCCAAAATCTTTCATTTTTATCATTAATAAAACTATAAGTATGGCTTCCAAATCCATGCATATGACGATAACTTGCAGGAATTCCTCTATCGCTCATAAGAATGGTTACTTGATGTAAACTTTCAGGACATAAACTCCAAAAATCCCAAGCAGCATTATTACTTCTTAGATGAGTTCTTGGATCTCTTTTTTGAGTATGGATGAAATCAGGAAATTTATACGCATCACGGATAAAAAAAGTTGGAGTATTATTTCCTACTAAATCCCAATTTCCTTCTTTGGTGTAAAATTTAATGGCAAATCCACGTACATCACGCTCAGCATCTGCTGCACCTGCTTCACCTGCAACAGTAGAAAAGCGTAGGAAAAGAGGAGTTATTTCTCCTTTTTGAAATATTTTTGCCTTAGTATAAGCAGATAAATCAGCGGTGATTTTTATTTCTCCATAAGCCCCACTTCCCTTGGCATGAACGGTTCTTTCTGGAATTCTTTCTCTATTTTGATGAGCAAGTTTTTCAAGCAAAAGGTAATCTTGCATAAGCAAAGGTCCTTTTGCGCCTGCACTTAATGAATTTTGGTTATCGGCTATAATGTTTCCAAAATCGTTAGTTAATTTTTTCATTGTTTTCTCCTAAATAATAAATTTTATCAATTAGTAAATTATATCTATTAAAAATTAAAATTAACTGAATAATTGCATTTTATTGATAATAAATTTCAAAATAAATTTAGTTTTTTTATATTATAATAATAATTATCAAAATATATTTTAAAAATCACAAAGGAGAATTTATGTCAGTTTTGGTTATTGGTGCAGATGAAATCACTCCTATTAGAGCTGTTTTACATGATTTAGGTGCTAAAAAAATAGAACACTGGGATGCGCGTAATGAAAATAGAGTTAACCGCAAGCCGATTCCTTGTGATACAGAATGTATAGTAATGTTAACAAGCTTTTTAAATCATAATACTATGAAAAAAATCAAAAATGAAGCTAAAAAGCGTAAAATTCCATTAGTTTGTGCAAAAAGAAGTGTAAGTTGTGTGTATTGTGAATATTGTAAAATTTTTAATCTTAATAAAGAATTTTCTTGCTATAAAGGTTAAAGATGTTATTTGGATTTGATGATAAGCGAGAATTTATACCGCAAATTTATCATTATTTAAACAATCAAGAGCTTATGTTGACTTTTTTAACTCAATATAATGCGAGCGTTGATAGCGATCTAAAAATTCCTCTTTTATATGCAAAAAACACCAAGAGTTTAAAAATGATATTTGAAAATTTTTTACATGATATAATGCATGTTTCATTTGGTAAGATTCAAAATATAAATATCAAGCTTAATGCATACGCTTTTTGCTTTCAAAAAAGAAAAAGCTTGATTTTTAATACTAAAATATCTAAGAATGTCGATTTTTTAAGACTTTTAAGAATTTATCTTTATGGCATTTGTTTTGATGCGCAAATTTTATTTAGCTCTTATGTTTATGATAAGGTTTCTTTTCAAAATAATGGAAAAAATATAGATCAAGATGGTGATCTTATTATAATAGATAAGAAATTTGCAATTTTACCACTTTGCAAAGAGATTAATACACATAATTTAAAAATTGAAAATGAAATTCATGGATTATTGAATTTAATAAAAGAAAACAATTTTGAAAAATTTTATATTGTTTGTCCGCGTAACAAAAATTTCACACATTTTATTGAAATAAAACATTTTTTGTGTGATTTAAACAAAACTATGTTAAAATTAGTTCCGTATAAAATATCAAATCAAATTATAAGGAGAAAATAATGTCAGTAGCAGTAATCTATGGTAGTGCTATGGGAAATACAGAAGGAGCGGCTAATACAATTGCTTCAAAACTTGGAATTAGCGATGTTTTTAATATCTCAGATATTGATGCAGCTAAAATGAATTCTTACGATAAATTAATTTGTGGAACTTCAACTTGGGGAAGTGGTGATTTACAAGATGATTGGGATAGTTTTGATTTTTCAGGGCTTAGTCTCGGTGGAAAAACTGTAGCTGTATTTGGTATGGGTGATAGTGAAAGTTATTCTGATACTTTTTGTGGTGGCATGGGTAAATTAGCTCAAAATTTAAAAGATGCAGGCGCAAATTTGGTAGGAGAAGTTTCAACTGATGGTTATACATTTGAAGCAAGTGATGCGGTTGTAGATGGTAAATTTGTTGGACTTGCTCTTGACAATGATAATCAAGAGGATCAAACTGAATCAAGAATTGATGCTTGGATAGAACAAATCAAACCTTATTTTGCTTAATAATTCTTAAAATCAAGAGTTTTTATACTCTTGATTGTCTTTTCTTAAAAATAAAAAAAACTCACTATTTGATTTATAATTTTATTTTCTAAAGATAATTGACAGCGTTCTTTATTTCCAAGATAAGCTGTTCTAGTAAGAAGACTTGTTTTTTGAGAATTGTGATTTTTAGAGTTGATTTGTAAATTAACTTGCATAGTATAGTAGTTTTCTACCATCCATTCTCCATCACTTTCCAAAGGATCAAAATCATAAAAAAATCTTGCTGAAGTTGTGATTTTTTGGGCATAAGAATGCTTTTTCATATCTATAAGATTGATTAAAATTTCATAATCTGCATTCTCTTTTACTTCTTTTAAGCCTAAATTTTTAAGTTTTAAAGCCAAATCTCTATCCAAAGTAGTTCGAAGTTGACTAGGATTTTGAAAGGAAATTTTAAAACTTTGTTGTTTTTGTGATCTGATAAAAATGCCTTCATTACTTGTTTGAATAAAGCTTTGCATGAAAGTTGCATTGGTGCAAGCACTCATAAAGAGTGCTATAAAAAAGCTTACAATTAAAGTAATTTTAGACATTAGATTTATTTAATAATAGTTGGAGTAGCACTAAGACCTAATGAGCGATATTTTTCATATAAAGAAAAAACTTCTTTTAATTCTGCATCGCTTACTTTTGGATAATTTTTGATATTTGCATCATAGTATTTGTTTAAAATTGCGATTTTTTCTTTGTCATTTTTTGCTTTTTTTGCTTCTTTGTAGATTAGAGCGGATTTTTCAAAGGCAGATTTTCCATGTACTGGAGTTAAAATATAATTAACTTGATAGTTTTTAAGTTCATTATCAATTTGAGCTAAATGTTCTCTACAATATGGGCATTCAGGATCTGAAAAAACATAAATTGCGGGTTTATTTTTATCTCCTAAAGCTATTACCATGGTTTCTTTTTGTGCTACAGCTTTAGCATTTTTTGTAAAATTTTCTCTTGCTTCTTGAAATTTTTTCATTTCATATTCTTGAGCATAAGAAATTCCCGTTTTCAAGTCGATAAGATCAGGGGTAATAAGACTATCTTTTGTAAAAAGAATGTTTTCTTGTTTTTGTCCATTTAATTCAACGCTTACAATAACACTTTCAAAACCCGTATTACCAACATTTTGACGATTTGATACACTAACGGTAGCATTTGGAAATTGTGCTTTAATGCTTTTTGAATAAAAATCACTAATTTCTGAATTACTTGCAGCAAACAAAGATGCTGAACAGGCAAGAATTAAACTTAATTTTTTCATAGTTTATAAATCCTTTAAATAAATTATGTTTAATTCTATAATGATTTTCTAAATGTTTGTTAAAAATCTTTTTTCAGCTTCTTTGCTTACTTGAGGAAATTTGTCTAAGTATTCTAAATAAGCAATAGCATATTTTCTTGAAAGATTAAAATATTCTTTCATACTTTGCACATCAAGACTTTGATTTTTTAATAAATTTAAACATTCTTGCATAAGTTTTTCAAGAGCTTGTTTTTCTATAAAAAGATTGTGTGAAAGTCTTACAACTAAGCCTTTTTGGGTAAGTTTTTTGAGTATATTATCTCCGCTTTTTCTATCAAGTTCTAAAAAATCATAAAGATTATAAGGAGCTTCGGGTTTAATACCTTGTTTTTTTAAAATTTCATACATTTGGTTATTGTTTTTTTCTTGAAGTTTTTCAAAATCTATGCCTTTTTTAAAATAAATTCCATTTTGAAAATCCAATAAATTTGACATCTCTTTAAGCCCGAGTTCGCAAAAATTTTCACTTGCCCAAGTAATCCTTAAAGCTAAAGAATGTGCTGAAAGCATGGCATAAGGATTTTTTTCAAGTATGAATTTGATGAAATTTTTAATTTCTTCTAGACTTTGTAAATGATATACATTAAGATTTTTTTCATCAACAAATACTTGATTTAATTCTTTTGCTAATTTCAATGCTTTTTGATGAGAAAGTTTAAATCTCTGATAACTTGAAAGCAAGCCAAAGCCGTATTTGTGTGCGTCTTTTAAGAAAGAAAAAGCCGCTTTAAAATCTTTATTTTTCAAAAACATTAAAAATTTATTTTTTTGTTCTTTTTTTAAAGGTTCGCTTAAAGGATTTAAAACCTTACCACCGCCTATAACACGATTGTTTTGTAATAAAATAAAAGCCTCATCAAAACTTAAAAATACATTTTTATCAAAACTAAAATGTACAAAAAATTCATCATTTTCTAGTTTTTTTAATATATTTATTTTGCATTCTATTTGTCTTGAACCCACGCAAAAAATCATTTTGCTATTTTGTAAATTTTTTGCTTTAACTAACGCATCGCATTCTTTAAAGGCTTTAAAATAACCTTTTTTACTTAGTAAATAACCTTTTTTTAACTCTTTATAATCACAATTTAAACTTAAAGCCACACGGTTACAAGCTTTGATTTGCTCTAAATTAGTATCGTGGTTTTGTATATTTGTAACAATGAGTTCTTTTTGAGTGTCTAAACAGATAATTTTTTCATTTAAAGTGATACTTCCTTCATTCAGGCTACCTGTAACGACAGTTCCTATACCTTTTAGAGAAAAAACTCTATCGATATAATAATGAAAAATCAGTTCTTCATCATTTTCTTTGTTTTCTATGGTATAAAGATAATTTTTTAATTCTTCTATGCCTTGATTATTTTTTATACTGGTATGAAATACTTTTAAAATGGGATAATCTAAATTTTTTAACTCTTCTAAAATTTCTACACTTTTTTGCTCTATGTTTTCGCAAAGATCGCATTTGCTAAGTACTAAAATGATATTTTTAATATCAAGAATTTTTAAAATTTCTAAATGTTCTAAACTTTGTTCTTTTAAACCCTCGTTAATATCTACGACAAATAAACAAACACTAAAGCCAAAAGCTCCACTTACCATAGTTTTAACCAAATCTTTATGTCCTGGAACATCGATAAAAGAAATGTTTTTATCTTTTAATTTAAGATTTGAAAAACTTAAATTAATGGTGATTTGTCTTTCTTGTTCTTCTTTTAAACTATCACCTTCAAAACCATTTAAAGCTTTAATGAGTGAAGTTTTTCCATGATCAATATGTCCTGCGGTTCCTATAATAACAGATTTCATAAGTTTTCCATTTGATTGATTGTAAGAATAAGTTTTTGAAGTTCATTTTCTCGTATAGTTCTAAAATCAAGAACAAATTCATCATTTTCAATGCGTCCTATGATATTTTCTTTTCTAAATCGAGTTTGTAGTTTTAAAGCATCTCCTTGAAAAGTTAGTATATAAGTATCTAAACTTTTATCAGGCATAGAACCTCCTCCTACTAAACTTTTGCTTTTTTTGAGTCGGGTTTGAAATTTTAATTCTTTTTGCACTCTTAAAGCTTTTTCTTCTATAAAGGATAAGTCATCATTTAAAAGTTTTAAGGTAATAATTTTTTCATAATCTTTTTGTAAATAAGCTTTTAAGCTTTCATTTAAAAAAGATAGGGTTAATTTATCCACTCTTAGCATTCTTAAAAGTTGATTTTGTTTAAGTTTTTCTATGAGTTCTTTTTTTCCAAGTATAATGCCTGCTTGCACGCTGCCAAAAAGTTTATCTCCACTAAAACTTAAAATATCACATTCTTGTACGAGTTTTTTGATTTTAGGTTCATTTTTAATCAGCTTTTCATTTAAATTTTCACACCAGCCAGAACCTAGATCATAATAACTCAAAAGCCCTTTTTCTTTTGCTAGTTCATGTAGATCTTTTATATTTACTTCACTATGAAAACCCATAAGAGCGAAATTAGACTTGTGGGTTTTTAAAATTAGAGCGGTATTTTCACTGATAGCTTGTTTATAGTCTTTTAAGTGTGTTTTGTTACTAGTTCCAACTTCGCAAAGCTTTACACCTGCAGCTTTTATCACTTCAGGCACACGAAAACTTCCGCCAATTTCTACAAGTTCTCCTCTTGAGCTTATGACTTCTTTATCATAACAAAGAGAATTAAGTACTAAAAAAACTGCCGCAGCGTTGTTATTGACCACTAAAGCATCTTCGCATTCAAAAAGCATTTTAAGTTTTTCCAACACCAAAGCATAGCGAGAGCCTCTTTTTCCATTTTCTAAATCAAACTCTACATTAGAATAATTACAAATGATATCTTTACACGCTTTATAAAGTTCTTCATGGATTACACTTCTGCCAAGGTTTGTGTGTATAACCACTCCGCTTGCATTAATTACACTTTGTAAATCTTTGCGGTAAAAAGTTTTGATTTCTTTTTTGATTTCTAAAAGTAGTTTATCTTTAGAAATTTCATCTTGGGAAAAATTTTCTTTTAGTTTTGCGACAACTTTTTTACAAAAAAATGCTTTGATATAAAAAGGATAGGATTTTAAACTCTCATCTTCAATAAGAGTGTTAATTTGTGGAAAAGTTCTAAATTTGTTCATCTTAAGCCTTAAGAAAATATTTGGTTATTTTAACATAGAATTTATAAAATGATGTTTTAAAGAGATTAAGGAAGACAATGCAAGATTTTGTTTATATAAAAAATGATGTTTTAATCCCTTTGCCTGATGCTATTGAAATTTTAGATCAGATAAATGATAAAGAAGTATTAATTTGCAATGATAAAAATCAAAAAGCACAAATTTATGCCCCTGAGATTAATTTTTATCTTAAAAATTCTCAAGATGAAATTTTAGAGCAAAGTAAAAATGTTTTAACGCTTTATGAAGCAAGAGCTAGTGTTTATGATTTAGGGCTTGATTTAGAACAAAGCAAAGAAGTGCAAAATCGTTTGATTTTAGTAGATAGCGATACTCAAACCGTAGAGTTTTTAAAAGAACATGGATTTAAGGTTATTGCTTTAAGCAGTGCAGAAATTTTAGCTGTTTTTGGAAGTGTAGGGGAGCTTTGTGCTGTGGTTAAAAATCAAGGCGAAGAAGTGGAAATAGATTTTGATTTTTTACTTTTTAAAGCTGAAGATTTAAGCGTTGTGCGTAAAGATTTTACGAGACAAAGCGGATGTTATAATCTTTTAAATTTTGAAAATCTTGAAGTATTGCTTGAGTTTTTGCAAAGCAAAAGTCCAAAATATCATTATAAAACTTATATTAGCTATAATGCTAGCGTGTGTCAATACCACGAAAGACGCAGTGAGCATTGTGCAAAATGTGCTGAAATTTGTCCTACTGTGGCGATTTTAAAAGATGATGAAAATAAACATTTGGAATTTTCTCAAGTGGATTGTTTGGGTTGTGGAGGATGTATTAGCGTGTGTCCTAGCGGATCGCTTGATTATGCTCCTATGCCAAGAGAAAGTTTTTTTATCCTTTGCGAGTTTTATAAAGATAAAAAAATTTTAATCATTCCCAAAAAAATGTCTTTAGAAAATTTAAACATTGCTTTACCAAAAGATGTTTTACCCTTTATGATAGAGGGTGAAAAATGGCTTTCTTCTATGCATTTTTTAACGCTTTTGCAAAATAGTGGAGCAAATTTAGTTTTTTATACGGATTTTGTATCTCGTGGTAGCAATGAAGCCATTACACTTTTAAATACTTTTTTTGAGAGAAAATTTCAAAAAAAAGCTATTTTTGTTGCTAAAGATGAAAAAGAATTGCAAAATGTTTTAAAAGAGCAAGAATTTATACAAGATTTAAAATATGATTTTCATAACAACACCTTAACTACAAGAGAAAATTTTGCCAAAAGAATGCAAGAAATGATAAAAAATGAAGATTTTGGCAGTATAGAAAGTGGCGAATGGTTGCGTTATGGTAAGGTAGAAATCAATCCTAACACCTGTACGCTTTGTCTTTCTTGTGTGGGTGCCTGTAATGTAGGAGCTTTAATCGCTGATAAACAAGAAAATGCTTTGAAATTTAATGCCTCTCTTTGTACGACTTGTGGGTATTGTGAGTTAAGTTGTGCTGAAAAAGATACTTTAAAATTACTTCGTAGTGGAATGGAGTTTAGAGCTTCTTATTTTGAATATCAAACCATGGCAAAAGATGAACTTTTTGCCTGTATAGAATGTGGTAAAGAATTTGCCACAAAAAAAGCTGTAGAAAAAATAGCCAATTTAATGAAACCTAAATTTGGTAATGATGAAAATAAAATCAAAACGCTTTATTGCTGTGCAGATTGCAAGGCAAAAGTGATGATAAAAGCAATGGGTTTTGCGAGGCAAAATTAGATTTAGATCTTAATTTTGCCTTCTAATTCTTCTTTATTTGTAAGTTTGCTATCAAATTTAACAACAAGATTTTTAGAGTTTTTATAAATATCTACAACCCCTAAATTTTCACTAAAAGTACCGAAATTTAAAGGCGTTTCTAAAGGTAGATAAAGGTTTTTAAAATCAGCTGGATTTTTTAAGAAAAATAATGCCACAAGCCAAATTAGAGCTAAAACCACTAAAATAATAGCTAAAAGATTTAAGGCATCTAGATGTAAAAATATTCCTCCGATAATACCACCTATAAAACTTCCACCATATCCAAAAGCATTAAACAACCCTAATGCCGCACCTTTTTCATGAACTTTACAAAATTTTGATGCACAACTTTGCATAATAGGCTCATGTAAATTAAAACCTATAAAAAAAATCACAACTGCTATGATAAAAAAACCTATAGAATTACTAAAAGTAAAAAAAAGATAAGAAAGTATAAAAAAAACAATTCCTAAGAGTAAAATTTGTTTAGCTAAACCTCTTTTTTCGCCTAAACTTCCAGCAAAGCCCATAGCGATAAAACCTGCTACCATAGAAGCACTATAAACAATCCAAAGTTTATCAGAAGCAAAGCCTAAATGTTTTACTAGAATGATAGGAATACTTAAAAATGCTATACTCATAAGCATTTTTTGCATGAAATTAGTAAGATTCATAAGGGCTAAATTTTTTTGTTTAATAAGATGAAAAAAAGGAGTTTTTTCATTTTCATGAGTGATTTTATTTTCTTTAGGTACAACAGTATAAAGTAAAATTATACATAAAAGAGATAAAGCTGCACTAAGATCAAAAAGGCTAGATAAACCCCATTTTGCACTCATTAAAGGAGAGATTACCATAGAAGCTGCAAAACTAAGTCCTATAAAAGAACCCATTACCGCCATGGCTTTACCACGATTTTCTTCTGTGATAAAATCACTTATCATTGCTGTAGCTACTGCTCCAATGGCCCCTGCACCTTGGAGCATTCTTCCTAAAAGCATGATGTAGATATTTTCCGCAAAAGAGCAGATTAAAGAGCCTATTATAAAAATAATCAGTCCAATGAGCATGGTTTTTTTACGACCAATTTTATCACTTAAAATCCCAAAAGGCATTTGTAAAATCATTTGGGTTAAGGCATAAACACCAACTAAAAGTCCCACTAAAAATTCATTAGCGCCTTCAAGTTTTAAAGCATAAAGACTTAAAACTGGCAAAACTATAAAAAGCCCAAAAAATCTTGTTCCAACTATGAAAGATAAGGGTAAGACATTGTTTAGCATTATCAATTTCCTATTAAATTTGAAATTTAAATTAGGATAATTTTACTATGAAATGGATTAAGCATTGATTAACATCGTTTTATCATTTGATATTTAAAAGCTACGCACAAGGATAAATTTTATAAAATCATATTTTTGTTTTTGATATTATTTTGGAGCTTTTGTTATGAAGATTATCCTAGCTACGAGCAATAAGCATAAAGTTTTAGAACTTAAAGAAATTTTAAAAGATTTTGAAATTTATGCTTTTGATGAAGTTTTAACACCTTTTGAGATTGAAGAAAATGGAAAAACTTTTAAAGAAAACGCCTTGATTAAAGCAAGAGCGGTTTTTAATGCTTTAGATGAAAAGCAAAAAAAAGATTTTATCGCCTTAAGTGATGATAGTGGCATTTGTGTAGATGTTTTAGAAGGAAATCCAGGAATTTATTCTGCTCGATTTAGCGGTAAGGGTGATGATAAAAGTAACCGTGATAAACTTGTCAATGAAATGATAAAAAAAGGTTGTAATCAAAGCAGGGCACATTATGTTGCTGCTATTGCTATGGTGGGTTTGATGGGGGAATTTAGCACACATGGAACCATGCATGGAAAAGTAATAGATACAGAAAAAGGTGAAAATGGTTTTGGTTATGATAGCCTTTTTATTCCAAAGGGTTTTGATAAAACCTTAGCCCAGCTTAGCGTGGATGAGAAGAATAACATCTCTCATCGTTTTAAAGCCTTAGAGCTTGCAAAAATCATTTTAAAGATTTTAAACAAAGGATAAAAATGAAAAATTTTTTAAAATATATAGCTATTATTGTTTTAATATATGCTCTTTATGTTGGTTTGGAAACTTGGTTTTCTTAGAATAAATAGTGATTAAAAAGCTTGGCAACAAGAACAAACTTCCACTTAAAAGCAAAATCATTACAAAAACGGTTAAAATTCCAAAATAAATTGTTGGAATAAAATTGCTACTCATCATAACACTAAAACCCAAAACTATGCTAATAGTAGTATAATAAAGTGCCGAACCTATACTAAGGTGAGAAATCATAATGGCATCTTCTAGGCTTTTGTTTTTAATTTCTTCTCTAAAACGATAAATATAATGTATAGCATCATCAACGCCTATACCTATAGCAATAGCAGCTATAGTGATACTCATCATATCCAAAGGAATACCTAAAAGTCCCATAAGAGCAAAAACCACACTTAAAGGAATAACATTTACTAATATAGCCGCAACTGAAAATTTTAAATCCCTAAAAACAATGATAAAAAGTATGAAAATAGCTAAAATTACAAATATAAGAGTATCAAATTGCGATGAAAAAAGACTTTGGAGCATATTATTATAAAGTACCATTATACCTGTGATTTGAACTTCTACTCCATCATTTTTTACAAGCTCGTTGAGCTGTTTTTTAAGATCTATTAAAAATTCATTACGTCTTAAATTCGGATCAGAATCAACAATACGCATACTAAATCTTAACTCGTTATTCTCTATACTTACAAAAGGTGAAAGCAAGTCTTGTTTAAATTTAGCAGGTAAATTCTCATTTAAAAACGCAAGAGCAAAATCATCTAACTCTTTTCCATCGTTGATATTTTTCCCTAGGGTTAAAAGACTATTAAGACTTAAAACCGAGCCTACAAATTCTTTATTTTCTAAAAATTCATGAACTTTTTTTGCAATGCGTGTTTTTTTAGAGTCAAACCAATAAGTTTCTTGTGTGGCTAAATTTTCAAATTCGCTTTCAAAACTATCAAGAGTATTGCTTGTATTTTGATCGTTTTTATTATTTGGAAAACGAATGATGACTTCTAAAGGCAAGGTTCCACCTAGGTTTTTATCAATAACCAAAAGTCCTTTTTTGATTTCACTGCGATCTTTGAAATAATTGACAAAAGAATTTTCAACTCTGAGTTTTGAAATGCCTATTAAAGCTAAGATTATAGCAAGAACTGAAATTCCATAAATCATGTGACGCTTTTTAGAATCAAGAGCGGTTTTAGCACAAAAGGCTAAAAGATTAAATTTAAACTCTTTTTTATGATAGTTTTTTGGTTTTAAAAGAACTAAGATACTTGCTAAAAATAAATAACTAAAGATAAGAGCTAAACCTATACCTATACTCATCATAATACCAAGTTTTATGATAGGTTCGATATTTGAAAGCATTAAAGAAAAAAATCCTATCATCGTTGTAACAATGGCATAAAGGCTAGGATTTGCTTTGGCTAGTAAGGTTTCAAGTACTATGCGCTCAACTTTAGCTTTGGGATGATTTTGGGTACTTTCGATAAAATGCGTGATCAAATGAACAACTACACTTAAGGTGATAATTAAAACCAAAGCAATGTAATTTGATGAAATAACTGTGATTTGAAAATTTAAAAGTGCAAAAACTCCACTAGCTGCACTTAAGCTTATAAAACAAATAAAAAGAGGTAAAAAAACAAAGCGCCATGAACGGAAAAAATAATAAAGTGCAAGTCCTAGTAAAAATACAAGAGAAACACCATAGAGCACAAGATCAGATTTTATATAAGCTATCATATCATCAGCGATCATGCTTACGCCACCAAGGTAGAGCGTATCTTTATTTTTTTCATAATTTCGAACTATGCTTTTAATAGTATCTAGACTTTGTTTCGTGATAACTTTTTGCTTGTCTTGATGTTTTTTTATAGCAAGACGAATTTGATCTTTTTCTTTTTCATCGGTAGCAAGATCGCGTTTTTCTACAAGATCATTATAAACTGTATCAGGCTTTAAGTAAATAATAAGCCCTGTTACTTTTCCATCTTTTGAGATGATATTATTTTTATAAAAGGGACTATTTAAAATTTCATTTCGGGCTTTTGTGCGGTTTATATCTTGGCTTTCTATGTTTGGGATATTTTTTAACAGTTCTTTTAAATCCGTATTTTGTGAACTTTGAAGCAAAGGGGCATTGATGATGCTAAAAACGCGCTCTACTAAAGGGGCCTTTTCTAATTCTTCATGAAGTTTTTTTAATTTGGCTAAATTTTCATTTGAAAAAGGTTTTTCATCATAGGGTTTGAAGGCTAAAAGTAAAAAATTATCACTTTTATAATGTTTTGAAATTTCTCTAAAAGTTTTTAAATCTGCATCATCTTCTAAAAGTAAACTTTCAGCACTTGCATCTACGCTAAGCTTAAAAGCAAAAAAGCTTAAAAACAGGCATATAAACAAGGTTCCAAAAAAAGTACTTTTTGGACGAGAAATAAAAAACTTTAAAAGCTTTGCAAACATTATTCTATGACAATACTCTCAAGTTTTTGAAGTAGGGCATCAAAGCCTTGGTTGGATAAAATATCTCCAAATTGTGATCTATAAGTTTGTACTATACTCACACCTAAAACATCTACATCATAAACAAGCCAGTTGTTATTATCATTGTAAAATTTGAAAATGATATTTTTTTCTTCCCCATCTACTACCATAGAAGTGGTTAAAAAATAGCGTTTTTCATTTTTTAACTCACCATTTTTGACCTTTAAAACCTGATCTTTATAAAGACTGAGTTTATCGGTAAAACTTTTTTTAAGACTTGCTTCAAAGGCTGTGGTAAATTTTTTTTGTTCTTTTGGATTTAATTTAGAATAATTTTTCGAAAGACTGAGTTTTGCCATGAGTTTATAATCTATTATGCTATCAAAAAGTTTAAAAATTCCATCAGCAGCTTGTTTTTTGTCTTCTTTGCTATCTTGTAAAAGTTTTAAGCTTGCATCAATGTTTTTTTGCATAGTACTAGAAATTTCATCTAGCTGTAAGGCAAAAGCATTAAAAAATAAAGCCAAGATTAAAAATATTTTTTTCATTATTTTCCTTTATTTGCTAAGTTCATTGCGTCTTTGCTCGTAAGCATCACGCAAGAATGGATATAAATTAGGCGTGTTGTGATAAATTTCATCAATTTCATCAAGTCTAAAACTAAGTTCATTACCAAATCCATAAGCACTTATAGCTATACTTGCCCAAGTAGGATCAATGTAAGCAGTAAAACTTGCATACCAAGTTGCAGGTAAAGCAAGAGTATCTCTAAGATTACTAGGGCCGAGTATAGGTAAGACAATATGAAAACCGCTTCCTACACCCCAGTGAGCCAAAACGGTTCCTAAGTCCGCGGGATGTTTTTTAAGACCCATTTTTGATGCCACATCCATAAGTCCACCAAAGCCCATAATGGTATTGGCGGTAAATCTTTTAAATTCTTCTCCCGCTTCTTCAAATTTAAACTGTAAAATATTGCCTACAAAACGCAAAGGAGCAAGTAAATTATCAAAGAAATTTCTTACCCCTAATCTTATAAATTCAGGAGTGATAGTGTTATAGCCTTTAAGAATGGGACGCAAACCATAATCATACAAAGCCACATTAAAACTTGTCATAGCTTTGTTATATCCTGAAAGTGGATCGTTTACTTGATAGTTTTGGTATTCTTGTTCGAAATCATCTAAATTTTGTTCTTTAGCAAAAGCAAAAATAGCAAAAAAAATTAAAATAAAAGATATAAATTTTATTCTCAAGCAAAAACTCCTAAAAATTATAAAAGTAAAATTATAGCAAATTTTTAATCAAGGTTTATATCCCAGTAAAAATCCACCCATTCAGTAGCTTCTTTTACTTTAAAATCAGGCTCTAAAAGAGCGGTTTTTTTGTAAAAAATGGTTGTAATCTTAAGTTCTATATGAGGAAATTTTTCAAGCAAAACTTTTTTTATTTCTGCTAAACTTTCTCCACTATCTACTATATCATCAATGAGTAGAATTTTTTTGTGCTTGCTTAAATCAGGAATGTTAAAAATTTCAATAGTATCAAGTTTTTTCGTATTATCGTAATGAATTGAGTTTAAAGCAAAAAGTTGACGCGTTTTTAAAGCCACTGCTAAAGAGTGTCCTAAACTCATCCCCCCTCTTGCTATAGCTAAAAGTGCATCAGGGTTAAAATCTTTTTTAATTTCTTTAGCAAGAATTTTTACATCTTCTTTAAATTCTTCATAGGAGTAAAATATCATTATATATCCTTATTTATTGTAGTGCCATAAGTAAAAAATTACCCAAAGATAATAAACTTAAAACTATAATGCCAAGATTGATTTTATCCCATTCGCGTTTAAAAATTCGTACAAGTAAATAAGAAAGAAAACCAAAAGCAAAACCTGTGGTGATGGAGTAAGTAAAAGGCATCATGATAATAGTAAAAAAGCTTGCTACAGCTATAGCACTATCTTTAAAATCTATATTTTTAACTTCCATAAACATTAAAATTCCAACCATTACAAGTACGGGGTATATTGCGTTTGCAGGAATGGCTTTAAAAAGTGGCAGTAAAAAAAGTGTAAAAGCAAAACAAATAGCTACAACTAAAGCTGTAAGCCCAGTTCTTCCTCCGCTTTCAACCCCTGTAGTGCTTTCAACAAAGGCTGTAACTGTAGAAGTGCCTGTCATAGCTCCTAAGGCTGATCCTGTTGCATCTGCCATTAAGGTTTTGCTTAGTTTTTTTTCTCCATTTTTGGGATCATCAAAAATCTTTCCTCTTTCACCCACACCTGTGATAGTTCCTATGCTATCAAAAAGTTGAGTGATAAAAAAAGTAAGAATTATAGGTATCATAGTAATATTTAAGGCACTTTTGATATCAAGTTGTAAAAAGATGGCTCCTAAACCATTTTCCATGCTAAAATTTGGCCAAGAAAAGATTTGCACAGGAAAACTTGCATTGTCTAAATGGAAAATCCAAGCAATAATAGAGCTTGCTAATACCCCCAAAATAAAAGCTCCGCGAAGTTTTATAGCCCAAAAAAAGATGATTAAAGCTAGAGTGAAAATTCCAAAAAGCACATGAGGACTTTTGAAATTTCCTATGCTGACTAAGGTATCTTTATTATGCATTATCACACCCATTTGACTTAAGCCTAAAAATGCAATAAAACAACCTATGCCCGCACAAATTGCAAGGCGTAAATCTTTTGGGATATTGCGGATTACCCAAAGGCGAAAATGCGTAAAAGAAAGTATGAGAAAAATAATACTTGAAATAAAAACAGCTCCTAAGGCACTTTGCCAAGCTATGTTTTGACCTAAACAAACCGCAAAGGTAAAATAAGCATTTAAACCCATTCCTACACTCATAGCTACAGGAGTATTGGCAAAAAAAGCATTAAAAGCACTTGCAACTATGGTAATTAAAGCTGTTGCGGTGATTAAAGCTTCTATAGGCATTCCTGTATTTCCTACTATGCTAGAATTTACGGGGATAATGTAAACCATAGCTAAAAAAGTAGTAAGTCCTGCTATAACTTCGGTTTTAAAACTCGTATTGTTTTCTTTGAGTTTAAAAAAGCTCATTTTTTCTCCTTAGTAGGTTTTTAGCTCGTTGTATAAACTATCGCGTTCTACAGGAATAAGATTTGAAGTTTTTATCATATCGATAAAAGTTTTTAAACTTGTGCCTTTGGCGGACTTTGCACCACCTGCACTTTGTATACTTTCTTTTTCTATAGTGCCGTCTAAATCATTAGCTCCAAATTCTTGTGCTACCATGGCTAAATTTAAAGTCATTGTTGCCCAGTAAGCTTTGATATTTGTGATATTATCAAGCACTAAACGAGAAATGGCAATGGTTTTTAAAATTTCTTCACTATCCATGATTTTATCAGTTTGTATAAAGCTATTATCCCTTTGCCAAACTAGAGGGATAAAAGCATTAAATCCACCGGTTTGATCTTGAAGATCGCGCAGTCTTAACATATGATCGATCCTGTGATGTCTTTCTTCTATATGTCCAAAAAGCATGGTAGCATTACTTTGCTTGCTTTTTTCATGCCAAAGTTTATGAATTTTAAGCCAATTTTCACTGCTAACTTTTCCATGACAAATTTTCTTACGCACTTCTTCATCAAAAATTTCAGCTCCACCACCTGGCATGGAATCAACGCCGTATTCAAGCATTTTTTCTATCACTTCTTCATAACTCATTTTAAAACGACGATGTAAAAAATCAATTTCAGCAGCAGTCATAGCTTTTACATGAAGATTAGGATATTTTTCTTTTATCATTTTAAAAATTTCTAAATACCATTGCCAAGTTGTATCTTTGTTGTGAGCTGAAACGATATGCACTTCTTTGGTTTCTCGTTTTACAGTTTCATCGACGATTTTCATGATTTCTTCATGAGTCATCAAATAAGGATTAGGATTTTTTCGGTGCGCTGAAAAGGCGCAAAATTTACAGGTATCTGCACAGATATTAGTTGGGTTGATATGGCGATTGATATTAAAATAGACTTTTTTTCCATGAAGTTTAGTGCGTTTTTTGTGAGCGTATTTGCCTAAGGTAAAAAGATCTAGATCCCAAAGTGCATTGGCTTCTTCTTGGTTTAATCTTTCTTCATTTTCTAGTTTGGTGATTAAATTTTTCATTTTAATTTTACTCTTTTACTGTTTTTAAATAAAGCATTATAATTTTTGCTTACTGAAAAAGAGTTTATAGAAAAAGCCAAAATAAAAGATATTTTTGTTAAGATTATTATTAAAATATTAAAATTTAAAGAGAGTAGAAATTTTGTTAAATAAAGAATTAGAAATTTTTAAAAAAAATCTTAGTTCCTATACTCAAAGTTGTAGAAAATTTTTTCTTAAGCAAGGGGCGTTTAGTTTATATCATTCTAAAAATATGGATAATTTCATAAAAAAAGCTTATGATATAGTTCTTAAAGATTATTTTGATGATTTTTCACCTCCAAGTGATAATATCCCTTTTTGTGTTTTAGCAAGCAAAGCATATGCAAATAATAGTCTTTGTTTTAATGAAAGTATTTCTTTGATTTTTGTTTATAAAGATATTAAGGCTTTTCATTTAAAACCTATGATTAAGGCTTTTATCGAAATTTTAAATGATGCGCATTTGCAAATTGATTCGGTTATCTTAGAATTTAATGGACTTTATAATGCTAGCAATGAGCTTAAGACTTCTATAATACAAACTCGTTTCATATGTGGTTCTAGGATTTTATTTAAAGGGATTAAGATAAAATTTGAGAGTATTATAAAAGAAAATAAAAATGATTTTGCCAAGCTTTTGCTAGAAAATTTTAAAGAATTTGACATTCCATTTATAAAGCAAGAATTTAATATCTTAAAAGATTTTGGCGGATTAAATCATTTAAGATCCTTAGAGAGTTTGCTTGTTCTTTTTAAGACTTCTCCAAAAAATTATGCTTTAAATTTTATAGATGAAAAAAATTTAAGCGAGTTACGTTTAGCTGGAGATTTTTTACTTTCTTTAAAATCAGCGATGAATTTATTAAGTGCTAAAGATGAGGATGAATTTTTACTTATTAATGTTCATGATTTGAGTGAATTAATGTATAAAAAAGCTAAAAAACATTTTGGAGCAAATGAGTTGTTGGTTCAAAAGGCTTTGCAAAGTATGCATACTATAGGTTTTTATACACACTTTTTAGCAAAGCAAATTCAAGATGGATTAAATCATACTCTTAAACAAGAATATAAATTTAAAACTCTTGTGGAAGTTTTAGAATACTTATTAAAACTTGAAGATAAACATGTTATTTTCGATCTTAACTTGGTTTTTGCCCTAAGAAGATTGAAATACGGTAAAAAAGATATAGAAAAAGCTTTAATATTTTTTGAGAAAATTTTTTATAAAAGGCATAGTTTTTGTGTTTTAAAACTTTTGCTTGATAGTGGAATTTTAAAAGATTTATGTAAGCCTTTTTGGACAGTTCGTTTTTTAAGCGATGAAGAAGGAAATTATAGTTTTGATGAGCAAGTTTTTCTTATGTTAAGTGAATTTGAAAAATATGAAGATGAGCTTGAGATACTCCAAAAACTTAAAACCGATGAAAAAATGATTTTAAAGCTTGTGATACTTTTAAGCGCTATAGAAAGTGAAAATGAAATTTCTTTAGCAGGCATATATAGAGCGTATTGCTCTAAATTTGATTTAAAGAATGAAATTTTAGAATGGGGTCTTAAGATATTTAAAAATAATAATGCCTTAAAAGATCTTGTAGAAAAAGAAGATATTTACAATCCTATTGTTGTAAGTAGCTTGGTTTCTAAGCTAGAAAATTTAGAAAATTTAGAGCTTTTATATACTTTAACTTGGCTAAAGGCTAAGGCTTTAAATTATAATGCTTTTTATTTTAGAGTTCTTGATAAACTTTTAGAAAATGCGAAACAAGGTTTTGAAGATGAAAATCTACTTGAAGAAAGCGCAAGAAGAGTAAAAAAAGAATTAACACTTAAAAGAAGTAAGATTTTTTTAGAGCAAGATGAAATTTTGCAAGATAAAATCATACATATCAAATCAAATCTTTTTATTATAAAAAATACTTTTGAAGATATTGTTATGATTTCTAAATTAGCCAAAGAAAATGATTTTAAATTTTGGTTTAGTAATGAAACAAATCTTAGTTTGCAAATTGTTGCACCACTTCATTTTAATATTGCCATTATTTTAAGTTCTTTAACAAATTTAAATCTTATTTTCATGAACTTTTTTGAACTTTTTGATAATAAAATTTATTTAAGATTTGAATATGATAATATTATCAGTGATGAGCAAAAACTAAAACTTTGCGAGCTTTTAAATTCAAATCTTTCTGGTTTTAATTTGAAAAAAATTAAAAAGCCAATCATTAAAAAAGATGAGTTAAAATTAGACTTAAACTATTCTAAAATGTATGCCAAATTAGGTCTTAATACCAAAGATCAGCAGGGTTTAATGGCGTATTTGATGAATGTTTTTAATGAACTTGAACTTGTTTTATGTGCAGCAAAAATTCAAACCATAAGACAAAGGACGCGTAATATTTTTATTTTTCAAAAGAATGAAAAATTAGAACATAGCGAGCAAAAGTTAGTTAATTTATTAATAAGTGAGTAACAAAATGTGTGGAATCGTAGGCTATATAGGAAATAATGAAAAAAAACAAATTATACTAAATGGACTTAAAGAATTAGAATATCGTGGCTATGATAGTGCGGGTATGGCAGTGATGCAAGAAGGAGAGCTTAGTTTTTTTAAAGCTGTAGGAAAGCTTGAAAATTTGGCGAATAAATGCACGGATTTTGAAAGTCAAGGTTATGGTTTTGCTATAGGTCATACAAGATGGGCAACTCATGGTAAGCCTACTGAAATCAACGCACATCCTCATTTAGGACAGTATTCTTGTGTGATTCACAATGGTATTATAGAAAATTATAAAGAAATCAAAGACAAACTTGAAAAAGAAGGCGTGAGTTTTTTAAGTCAAACCGATACAGAAGTTATTGTCCAGCTTTTTGAATTTTATGCAAGAAATTTGGGAGTTTTTGAAGCTTGGCAAAAAACCATCAAAGAACTTCGCGGTGCTTTTGCTACTTTGTTAGTAACAAAAAAAGATCCCAAACATGTGTATTTTGCAAAAAATGCTGCTCCTTTGATTATCGGTAAAAATGCAAATAAAGAATGGTATTTTTCTTCAGGTGATGCGCCTTTGATAGGAAGTTGTGATGAGGTAATGTATCTTGAAGATTTAAGCTTGGGATACGCGAGTAAAGATGAGCTTGTTGTTTATGAAAATGATGTTTTAAAGTCACTTTGTTTTTCTAAGCTTTCAGGCGATAAGGCTTATGCAAAAAAAGATGGCTTTCGCTTTTTTATGGAAAAAGAAATTTATGAACAAAGTCGCGTGATGAGTGAAGTTTTAATGGGGCGTACTCAAGGTGATGAAGTCGTTTTTGATGAGTTAAACAATGAAGATTTAAGTCAAGTAGATGAAATCACGCTTTGTGCTTGTGGAACAAGCTATCATGCTGCAATGGCAAGTGCTTATTTGTTTGAAAGAATTGCTAAAGTTAAAGCTAAAGTAGAAATTGCAAGTGAATTTCGATACCGTGAAGCAATTATAAAAAAAGATTCTTTATTTATTGTTATTTCTCAAAGTGGAGAAACAGCAGACACTTTAGAGGCTTTAAAGATTGCAAAAGAGCAGGGTGCTAAGACCTTTGCAATTTGTAATGTGGATAATTCTAATATAGTGCGTTTAGCACATCTAAGTCTTTTAACTCGTGCGGGCATAGAAAAAGGAGTTGCTTCAACTAAAGCTTTTGCGACTCAAGTTTTAACCCTTTGGATGCTTGCTATTTTTATGGCCCAAAAAAGAAATTTAAATGTTTCTGCTGAAATTAAAGCGCTTTTACATACTCCAAATTGTGTAAATGTAAAACAAGCTTTACATGAAAAAATTCATCGTTTATCCAAGCGTTATTTAGATGGACATGGCTTTTTCTTTATAGGCAGAGATGTGTTTTATCCTTTGGCCTTAGAAGGAGCTTTGAAACTTAAAGAATTATCTTATCTTCATGCTGAGGGTTATCCTGCAGGAGAGATGAAACATGGCCCTATTGCTTTGGCTGATTCTAAGCTTTATACTATAGCTTTAATGCCAAAGCACATGCTTTATGAAAAAACAAAATCAAATGTTGAAGAGCTTATTGCTAGGGATTCTACAGTACTTAGCATTTCACCTTTAGAATTTGATTTAAGTGATGATTTTATAAAAACCAATGAGCAAGATCATTATATGTGTGAATTTTTTGAAATGATGGTCATTACTCAACTTTTGGCGATGGAAATTTCCATAAGACTTGGCAATGATGTGGATATGCCAAGAAATTTGGCTAAAAGCGTAACAGTCGAATAATCCGTGCAGTTTAAATAAACTGCACATAACTTCAAAATACTACAAAAAATATAAATAAATTTTAAATTATAAGCTAACTTTATGCTTATTTTTGTTTAAATAATTCTAATAATATTTCTAGAAAGGAAACACTATGGAATACAGAGTTGAACATGATACTATGGGTGAAGTTAAGGTCCCAAATGATAAATATTGGGGAGCTCAAACTGAAAGAAGTTTTGAAAATTTCAAAATTGGTTGTGAGAAAATGCCAAAGGTTTTAATCTATGCTTTTGCAAATCTTAAAAAATCTTTAGCTTTAGTCAATAACAAACTTGGCAAACTTGATGATGCTAAGAAAAATGCTATAGTTCAAGCTTGCGATGAGATTATCGCAGGTAAATTTGATGATAATTTTCCACTTGCGATTTGGCAAACAGGTTCAGGCACGCAAAGCAATATGAATATGAATGAAGTTATTGCAAATCGTGCTACTGAAATCATGGGCGGGGATTTTCGCAAAGAAAAGCTTGTGCATCCAAATGATCATGTTAATATGAGTCAAAGTTCAAATGATACTTTTCCAACAGCTATGAGTATAGTTGCAGTTGAGCAAGTAGAGAAAAAGCTTATCCCTGCACTTGATGAGCTTATTGCAACTTTTGAAAAAAAAATAAAAGAATTTGATGGCATTATTAAGATAGGTCGCACGCATTTACAAGATGCTACTCCACTTACTCTAGCACAAGAATTTAGTGGATATCTTTCTATGCTTTTACATTCAAAAGAGCAAATCATCGCTTCTTTACCAACTTTAAGAGAACTTGCCATAGGAGGAACCGCAGTAGGAACAGGGCTTAATGCACATCCAGGATTAAGCCAAAAAGTAAGTGAAGAGCTAACTCAACTTATAGGTACAAAATTTGTTTCAAGTCCAAATAAATTTCATGCTTTAACAAGTCATGATGCGATTAATTTTACTCATGGAGCGATGAAAGGTTTGGCTGCAAATTTAATGAAAATTGCAAATGATATTAGATGGCTAGCTTCAGGTCCAAGATGCGGTCTTGGTGAGCTTATCATCCCTGAAAATGAGCCAGGAAGTTCGATTATGCCAGGTAAGGTAAATCCTACCCAGTGCGAAGCTGTTACTATGGTTGCTGTACAAGTGATGGGAAATGATGCAGCTATCGGATTTGCAGCAAGTCAAGGAAATTTTGAACTTAATGTGTTTAAGCCTGTGATTATTTATAATTTCTTGCAAAGTCTTGATTTGTTGGCTGATTCTATGCATTCATTCAATATCCATTGTGCTGTAGGCATAGAACCAAATCGTGCAAAAATTGATCATAATCTTCATAATTCTTTAATGCTAGTTACCGCTCTAAATCCACACATAGGTTATGAAAACGCTGCTAAAGTAGCCAAAAATGCCCATAAAAAAGGTATTTCTTTAAAAGAAAGCGCAATGGAGCTTGGTTTGGTTAGCGAAGAAGATTTCAATAAATTTGTTGATCCTACTAAAATGATAGGCCCAAAAGCCTAGAACATCAAACTTGCCTTTTTTAAGGCAAGTTAAATTAAATTCTTATCTTTTAAAATCACATACATTCTTAAAGTTGATACAAAAAAGGTTAAAATCGCAGGACCTAATATAATACCCCAAAAACCAAAGGTAGAAATTCCTGCTATCATAGCCAAGAAAATTAAAAGTTCATTGATTTTAGTAGGGGTTTTTACAAGTTTTTTGTTGATCCATTTGATGATTAAAGGTTTGATTAAAGTATCTGCTATAAAAGAAATTACAATTACAGAATAAATAAAAATAACAAGAGCTGAGTTAAGATTGTTTGAGGCAAATTCATAAAGACTTACAGGCATATAAATTAAAGCACCTCCTATAGCAGGTATGAGAGAACTTACAGCAAAAATTACTCCCATTAAAATTCCATCATAACCATAAAATATTGTGATTAAACCAAAAAGCGCACCTTGAAATATCGCTACAATCACCATAGAGTAAAGTACAACAGCCATAACATTACCCACTTCGCTTAAAACATCATCAAGTTCTTTTTTATCAATAGGAATGATGGATTTAAGATAGATAACAAGTTCTGTTCCATATAGATTTGCAAAGAAATAAAATACGCAAATTAAAACCATATCTATAAGAAATTTAGCTCCTGATTTTGTAAAACTTGAAGCATAACTTAGAATTTGTTTAGAAATACTATTTAAATCTATAGAAGCTAAAAATTCTTTGATTTTAGGTTCTAAAAAATTAAAGCTTTCAGGCAAGGTGAATTGATAGTTTTTGACATAATCAAGTGTTTGTGTAACTAAATTAATATCAAAATTCTTTAAAGCTTTGGCAAGTTCTATCATGGCATAAACAAAAGGTGCAAAGAAAAGCAAAACCATACAAGCTGTTGTAAGAATGGAAGCTAAAAATTTATGTCCTTTGGTAAGATTTAAAAATTTTGCATTGATGTTTGAGGTAGCTACCGCCATTAAACTAGCTATGATAATTACAAGTAAAAAACCTTTAAAAAGGTAAAGCAAAAGAAATAAAATGACTAAAATAAAGCTTATAAGAAAGAATTTTCCATTTTGCAAAATTTACTCCTCAAATAAAGTTTTTTCATAGTTTAGTTTTAAAGCACTATAACTTTTTGCACTTGCTATACGCCCTTTTGCAGTGCGTTCTATATAGCCATTAGCTAGTAAATAAGGCTCGATTACATCTTCTATGGTATTTTCATCTTCACTTAAAGCCGCAGCAATACTTGCAAGTCCGATAGGTTTTTGTTTGGCAGCAGTTAAAAGTTCAAGATATCTTAAATCCATCGCATCAAAACCAAGCTCATTAACTCCTAAAGAATTTAAAGCCTCATTAGCTCTTTTTTCTGTGATAATCTCTTCATCATTAACATCGGCAAAATCTCTAACTCTTTTTAAAAGCCTTAGAGCTATTCTAGGAGTTGAACGACTTCTTTTAGCGATCTCAAGTGCGGCTTTTTCTTCGCAAGTTTTATTAAGTTTTAAAGCTGCTTTTTGCAAGATGAGGGCAAGTTCGCTATCTTTGTAAAATTCTAATCTAAATTGCATGCCAAAACGATCACGTAAAGGATTGCTAAGCATACCTGCACGTGTTGTAGCCCCTATGAGAGTAAATTTTGGTAAATCAATTTTTATGGTTTGAGCAGCTGGACCACTACCTATGATAATATCAAGGCGGTAATCTTCCATCGCAGGGTAAAGCACTTCTTCGATAGCAGAGCTTAAGCGATGAATTTCATCGATAAAAAGTATATCTCCTTCGCTAAGATTGGTTAAAATGGCTGCTAAATCCCCGCTTTTTTCTATCATAGGAGCGGCGGTTGTTTTGATATTTGCGTCCATTTCATAGGAGATGATATTAGCTAGTGTTGTTTTTCCAAGTCCTGCAGGACCGCTAAAAAGTATATGATCTAAACATTCGTTGCGTTTTTTGGCTGCAGTTATAAAGATATTTAAATTTTTTTTAATGCTTTCTTGACCTATATAACCATCAAAATTTGAAGGACGTAACGAAGTTTCGTAAGTTTCATCAAAGGAGTATTTTTCTATTTCTACTATTCTATCCATATCTTTGCTTATATTTTGGAAAAATTAAAATAAGATTTTAGCTAAAATTTGCTAGAATTTACATTAAACTTTAATGATTATGGTTTAAAAATGGGAATTTTAACAAAATTAGAATTAGATTATGAAATTGACGATATAGAAAAATTTTTACAATTTTTTAGAACCATGTGCGATAGGTTTGAACCTTTAATCATCAAGCTTGGAAGCGATAGCGTGCGTTATAAAGAAGCCATAAAAGAGCTTGAAACTTTAGCACACAATACCGCTTGGGCAGCAAGACGCTTAAATCTTGAAGAAGTGACTGATTTTTGTGTATTTTGTGAAGAGATGATGGCGCAAGCAAATCGCTTTAATGGGCCTGCTAGTGATGAATTTACGGATTGGATGCTTTTGATGAGTGATCAATTTGAAAAATATTGTCGTTCGTATGAAAATGATGATTCTGTTTTAGCGGTTTTTAATCCTTTAATTGTTAATGTTCCAAATATTATTTCTAAATAAGGGAGCGACTTGGCTTCGACAGGAGTAAGTCTGCTTAGATGGCATGTCGCTTTGGGCAAAGCGTAAAAAGCCCAAATAAAATTAAACGCAAACAACGTTAAATTCGCTCCTGCTTACGCTAAAGCTGCGTAAGTTCAGTTGAGCCTGAAATTTAAGTCATACTATCTAGCTTAATTTTCGGTCATTTTTGATAGTGTAGCCTTGCGTTTGACAAGCGTTGAGGTGAAATAAGGTCTTAGCCTTGCTTTTGAGTTTTGGAAGATGAGCGAAGTAGGGTGAAGTAGTCATCTTTGCTAAGCATGTAGAGGTCTTTGTGGGATTATTTTTGGACAGGGGTTCGATTCCCCTCGCTTCCACCATCACGCTAATTTTAAGTAAATCATAAGTTTATTTCAAATTTTTAGAATTTTTTATATGAAGTTAAGAATGATTTATTACCCTTAAAATTTTGATATATTGGGTTTTATAATTTTTCATTAAAAATTTATAGTTTTATTTTTAAGCTTATTTTTAGGGGGGGGGGTATAATTATTCCTTCAGTTTAAATTTATTGAAGGAGAAACTTATGAAGAAAAATGCTTCGAGCAAGATATTGCTAAGCTTAGGTGTAGCAACTTTGCTTTATTCGAGTGCTTTTGCACAAGAAATCAATTTTACAGGGTCTTCAGATATAGGAAAATATTTTGAAGAAAATGGTAAGGATATCAATCTTAAAAATCCTGATAAGTACAAAGGGCAAGATTTAAGTATCAAAATGGGCATTGGGGATTTACCAAGCGATGGCTATGATAGCGCTGATTATCGATTTAACATTGATATCGGTAAAAACAATACTTTAAGCTTTACGCATAATAACAATCAAGAACCTGCTTATGTAACAAATCTAAACGCTACTGCTAAAGAGGTTAAAACAACAGATATAATTTTACAAGCTTTTGCGCCTTCGGTGATTAATGGAGATTTAACTATGACTAGCTCAGGAAAGGAAGCCATTACTCAAGATGAAGAAAAAGGCTCAGGTATAATTCTTTATAATGGAGCAGTTGAAGGAAAAAGTGCTAATGGTAGCTTAACTATAAATGGAAATTTTACTGCCGATAAAACCCTTTTTGCTACTTATGGAAATTTTGTTAAGGTAAATGGAACTGCAAATCTTAAAAATTCAAATTTTGGACTTATGAAGCGCTCTTATACAGACTTAGAAGCAAATAATGTAGTAATAGTTCAAGCTAAAGATTTCAATGAAGATATTTTAAAAGCAAATAATAACGCAGGTGCATTACTTTTAAAATTCGCAAGTGATTATATCTCAACCAGTGTTCAAGGCAAAGATCCTTTGGAAGCAGGAACTGTACTGGATATCACTGATGACAAATATAGCGGAGGTTTAGTAGATTATAAACTTAGCGTTCAAAACTGCGGTGGCAATAAATGCTTAGTAATCAATGGAGGTGCTACTGCAGCAGCTAAAAATAAGCTAGTTCAACTTCAAGTAGATATAGATACTATCGATAAATTGCTTAAAAATGAATTTGATTCTAGTCAAGATGAAGAATGGAAACAAGCAAAAGAAGCTCTTGAAAAACAAAAAACTGAACTTCAAACAATGTTAGAAGAAGCTGAGAAAAACGGCGGTAAAATCGATGATGAAAAATACATTGATTTAGTAAATAAAAACTTAAATTTAAATCTTAGTGCTAATGATAAAGCTTCTATTCTAGCACTTCGTTCTATTACAGAACAATTAGGAAGTATAGGGGCAGATTTAGCAAGTAGAGAAGGTGTAAAACTAGCCCTACAAATCAAAAAAGACACAGACAATACAGGTAAATCTGTATCTAATCTCAATTCAGCTTCTAGTGCAGTAAATACCACTATGAATATTTCTAATGATGTTTCTATAGGTTCTCGTGTAGCAATGCTAAACAATCCTTTTGGAACTTATGCTTCTAAAATGAATGGTCTTAAATTTGCTGCTTTAGATAGTGATATGAGACCAAGCTATGTAAATGAATATACCAATAGTGTTTGGGCTAATGCTTTTGGTGGTGCTAACATTATCGATGGAGATAGTGGTGCAATGTATGATGCTACCGTGGGAGTAGATAAACAAGCTAATGATGATGTTTTATGGGGTGCTTATTTTACCTATGCAAACGCTAAAATCAAAGACAATAATTTAGAACAAAAAAGCGATAACTTCCAATTAGGTATGTATTCTACTATCAATATAGCTCCACAATGGGAACTTAATCTTAAAGCTTATGCTCAAGTTTCTCCAACTAAACAAGACAATGTTCAAATAGATGGTGCATATAACTCAGATTATACAAGCAAATTCTTAGGACTTAGTGCTAATGCAGGTCGTGTGTTTGACTTTAGTGATAATACTTTATTTATTAAACCTTTTGCGGGAGTAAATTATTATTTTAGTTATACTCCATCTCATACAGAAAATGGTGCTATTGCTAAAGATATTGATTCTATGAAAAACAATTCTGTAAGTGTTGAAGTGGGTGCTGAATTTAGAAAATATATGAATGAAAACTCTTATATTTTTGTAACTCCAAAAATAGAACAATTTGTTATCAATAGTGGTGATGATTACACAGCTAACCTAGCTGTAAATAATGCTTTCTTTACTAGTGTAGAAGCTAACAACAAGAAAAAAACATACGGATAAATTATCGTAGGGGGTAATGTAGATTTTACAAATCAACTCAGTATGAATCTTGGCTTTGGTGCTAAACAAATACTAGCAGGTAGAGTAGATAGCAAAAATGAAACTTACTTAAGTGGTCAAGTAGGGCTTAAGTATAAATTTTAATCTTAAAAATCATTTCTAAATCTTTTTATAGTTTAGAAATGATTGTTTATTTCTATGGGAAATCTCCTAGGGCTTTATCTTAAAGTCCTTTTATAACAAATAAGTAAATAAGTCTTTAGAGTAAAAACCCTAAAAATTTTTAGTTTTCTTTGAAAAGTTTGGAAGCTAAGTGCGTTGCACGACTTTGATCTGTATCTTTTTTAAGTGTTTTATAAATTTTACTTACATATTCTTCTAAGGTTTGTTGAGAATCTATAGTTTTTTCAGAAGAAGGAATTTTTTCATACTCTCCATCGTTTTTAAGCTCATAAGCTAAAACATTGTCGCTAAGTTGTAAGCGTAAAAATTGAGCTAATTTAGCTTTGCTTCTTTCATCATATATAGGAGTCATAAGTTCTAAGCGACGCTCTAAATTTCTTGGCATCCAATCTGCACTCGATATAAAATAATTTGGTTCACTATGTTTAAAATAAAATACTCTAGCATGTTCTAAGTATTTTCCTATGATGCTTCTAACACGTATGTTTTTGCTGTATTCTTCATCAGGTTTTAAGCAACAAATTCCGCGTATGATAAGATCGATTTGTACCCCTTCCTTACTTGCTTCATAAAGCGCTTGTATGATATCACTATCCACAAGAGAATTCATTTTAGCTACAATGACACCTTCATTTTTCTTGCTTGTTTCAATGCGTATCATTTCTAAAACTTTTTCTTTGATTTGATTTGGGCTCATTGAAAGAGTTTGAAGGCGACGATTTTTACTAAAGCCCGATAAGATGTGAAAAAAGCTTGTCGTATCTCTTGCAAATTCTGCTTTGCTTGTAAAATAACTCACATCAGTATAGATTTTAGCACTGCTTGCATTATAATTTCCTGTGCTTAAATGCATATAAAATTTAAGTTTATCTCCTTGTTTGCGTATGACTTGAGAAACCTTAGCGTGGACTTTAAAACCTGTAATGCCATAAACAACATGAGCTCCGGCATTTTCTAAAGCTTTCGCCCAATGAAGATTATTTTCTTCATCAAAGCGTGCTTTTAATTCTACCATCACAGTTACTTGTTTTCCATCGCTTGCGGCATCAATTAAAGCTTGAACTATATTGGAATTTTTTTCAACTCTATAAAGTGTCATTCTTATGGAAATTACTTCAGGATCTTTGCTTGCTTCTTTAATAAATTTATAAACTGGATCAAAACTTTCAAAAGGTTGTATGATGAGTATATCTTCTTTTTCTACAGCATCAAAAATAGATAAATTCTCATCAAAAGGTGGTAAAGTTTTAGGCGTGTAAAGTGGGCTTAAAAGATGTGTAAAGGTTTTATTTCCTGCGATTTGCCAAAGACTAGGGAGATTAAGTAAGATAGAATATTCATAAACATCTTTATGAAAAATTTTCATGTGAGTATTAAGGAATTCTACGATTTGTTCATCTGCATCTTTTTGAATTTGCAATCTTACAAAAGCTCCTTTTCTACGAAGTTTTAAGCCTTGCTCTAAAATCATCATAAAATCATCAGCTTCTTCCTCTTCTATCACTATATCTGCATTTCTAGTCACTCTAAATGCTGCTGAAGCTAAGAGTTTATAGCCTGGAAAAATTTCTTCTGCGTGTTGATGGACTATACTTTCTATAGGAACATAAATATTTGCACTTACCTCATAAAAACGAGGTAAAACCCTTGGAATTCTAATCATTCCAAATTTTACAAGTTCAGGATGCGCTTTATCACAAATTTTAACCGCCAGTGAAAAAGATAAGTTGTTTAAATGCGGAAAAGGGTGAGTAGCATCAACAGCTATTGGAACAATAACAGGAAAAATATTGGAGAAAAAATACTCATCACATTTTTGTTTTAAATTTTCATCTAAATTTTCATAATGTTTTATGAAAAGATTTTCTTTTTCTAATTCACTTGTGATTTCATTAAAATAACGCTCCAAAAGCTCTTTTTCTTGATGTAAGTATTTGCGTATAGCTTTTAATTGTTGCAACGGTGTCATTTTATCACTACTACTTGCATTAACTCCAGCTGAAAAAAGTTGTTTTAAGCCTGCAACGCGTATCATATAAAATTCATCTAAATTAGTGCAATATATAGCTATAAATTTTAATTTTTCTAACAAGGGTAAATTTTTAGAACATTGGTCTAACACACGAGAATTAAAGCGAAGCCAAGAAAGTTCGCGATTGATAAACATATCAGGACTTGTTTGCATTAATTTTTCCTTTTTTTGTTATATTTTATCATTTATTTTAAAATTATTGAATAAAAGTTTTAAATTTTTTAGGTTAATTGAGAGTAAATATATCTTTAAAATTATATTAAATTTATCTATGTTAAAATTAAAAAATTTATTTCTGGGAAATTCTGTGACATTGTTATTTCATTGAAGGTTTTGAGAAATGATAATTTTAAGGAGGAAAATTTTGAAGAAAACTTCGAATCTTTTTACTATTTTTCTTGTTTTGCTTTTTGTTTTCTTTGCGGTTGGGTTTTATACCTTTTATAACGCTAAGGGTACATCTTATTTAAGCAATGCAAGTGAATCTTGTAATAACTGCCATATTATGAATGAAGTTTATAACGAATACATGGCAGGGCCACACTCTCAAAAAGTCAAAGGCGAACCAAGAGCAACTTGTGTAGATTGCCATTTGCCACATAATTTTGTAGCTAAATGGATAGCTAAGGCTCAAAGTGGTTTAGGGCATGCTTATGCTTTTACTTTTAAACTTGATGAGTTGCCTACAAATTTGAGTGCGACTGAAAAAAGCAGAAAAATGGTGCAAGAAAACTGCATACGCTGTCATGCAGATTTTGCTCAAACAGCTATCAATGCTACAACAAATCCACATGCAGACAAGTCATTAAATTGTGCTTCTTGTCATAAAGATGTTGGACATAAACACGGAATTTAATAAGGAGAAGATGAATGAAAAAAAATATTTTACGCTTGGGTATTGTTGTTTTGGTTTTACTTATAGCGGGAGTTTTATGGCTAAATAATGATATCAATCAAAAAAAAGAAGATGAAGCAAATAAAAATGCCATTGCAGCAAATGCTGATTTTTCTTTGCTTAGCGATGATGATCCAAATTTTGAAAAATGGGGTAAGGTTTTTCCAGAGCAACTAAAAATGTATTTAACAGTTGAAAAAGAAGAGCCTAAAGCTACTGAATTTGGTGGTAATTTAGCTTATTCAAAATTGATTCGCTTTCCTCAATTAACCATACTTTGGGCAGGATATCCTTTTAGTCTTGATTTCAATGAAGAAAGAGGGCATTTTTGGGTTCAAGTAGATCAAATGAAAACAGCAAGAAACAACAAGGATTTTCTTAATGCTCACGGACTTGCTGCTTTTAAAGGCCAACCCGCAGCTTGTATGAATTGTCATAGTGGATGGACTCCATGGCTTATAAAAAATGTTGCTAAAGGGGATTTTACCGCTTTTAACTCTACAAATTATTGGACTATGATTAAAAATATCCCAGCCGTTGATGGTATAGTAGAAAATTCACCTGAACATGCAGGCCCACATGGTGGTAAAAGAATGGGTGTAACTTGTGCAGATTGTCATAATCCAAATGATATGAGTTTAAGACTTACTCGTCCAGCAGCGATTAATGCTTTAGTTTCTAGGGGATATGAAAAAGATCCAGTACAAGGCGTAAAAGCTACAAGAGAAGAAATGAGAACTTTAGTTTGCTCTCAATGCCATGTTGAATACTATTTTAAACCAACTGGGGAAAAAGTAAAGGTAATGGGTGAAACTATTGTAGATGATAGTTCTAAAAAATGGTGGAATGGAACTCAGAAAAATTATGATGAGTATGAGTTTTGGAGAGATGGTAATAAAGCTAAAGAGATTGAAACCGATGGTATAGTTTTAACTTTTCCTTGGAGTGAGTGGAAAAAAGGACAACCATTTAGAATTGAAATGTTAGATGATTATTATGATAAAGTTCGTGGAGTATTTGGAGCTGATTTTACTCATAAATTAACAGGGGCACAAATTATTAAAATTCAACACCCAGAAAGCGAACTTTATAGTGGCGGTGTGCATGCTGCAAATGGGGTAAGTTGCGTAGATTGTCATATGCCTTATGTTAGAGAAGGAGCTAAAAAGGTTACTCAACACAATATCACCTCTCCTTTAAGAGATATTAACTCTGCTTGTAAGTCTTGTCATAAACAAAGTGAAGATTATTTAAAAGCTCAAGTGCTTGACATACAAAATAGCGTTGCACATGATCAAAGAACTGCAGAGTACGCAATTGTTAGTTTGATTATGGATACTAAAAAACTACGCGATGAATTAGGCAATATGGAAAAATTCCAAAGTGATGGAAAAGCTGATGCGAAAAAAATTAGCGAAGAGTTAAAAGAAGTTTTAGAACTTCATCGTAAAGCTCAAATGAGAGCAGATTTTGTTAACGCTGAAAACTCAACTGGTTTCCATAATCCTCGTGAAGCTTCAAGGATGTTATTGCAAGCTGTTGATATGGCAAGAATGGGACAAACTAAACTTGTAGAAATCGCAACAGCAAATGGAATTAAAGATTTTAAAACTTCAAATTTAGGTTTTGAAGATATTCAAAAATTTAATCCAGGAGAGCTTTATTATAAAGTAGATGTTAATAGTCATAAAGCTGGAGAGCGTTACTATGCAGATGAAAAAGATGTTAATGGTAATCCTCCAAAAGAACTTTTAGAGCATGATAAAGAGCTTGCTCCTTATAATTATCAAGTGATTGATAAAAAATAATTCTTAAGCCCTATAATCATAGGGCTTTTTCTTTTTTTATTTTAAAAAATATAAACTTTTTATTTAAAATTCACTTTTACTTCACTTTATTTTGTCAAAATATCACAAATTTTGATAATCAAAAAGGAGTTAAAATGATCAACAAAAATAAATTGTTTAGACAGGTTCATATCTATCTTAGTTTGTTCTTCTTGCCTTGTGCTTTGCTTTTTGCTTTAACAGGTATAGCGTATATTTTTGGTATTAATCAAGATGTGGGCTTAAAAGTTGAGCAGTATCAATTGTCAAAAGTTATAGAAAGTGGTAAAGAAAGAGAAGCTTTAATAGAGTTTTTAAAAACAAATGGTTTAAAAGTACCATCTAATACAGATATTATTAAAAGTAAAGATAAAGGTATAACAATAGGTGGAACTCATTATAGTGCTAATATAACTCAAAAATCTACTAATGAATACAATATTACTTTAAAAACAAGATCTTTACTTGGCGATATGATTATGCTTCATAAAGATAAGGGTGTTTGGTATTTTTCTGTGCTTAGTGTAGGCTTTGGTATTACTTTATTTATGCTTTATATTTCAGGGCTTATGATTACTTTGTTTGCAAATAAAAAAGATAGAAGTAAACAATTTGCAGTTCTTGGAGTAGGGGTTGTTGTAACTTTGCTTTTGGCTTATCTTAGCCTTTGATTTTTCCTAGCTTTTTAAGCTAGGTATTATTTATTTTTTTGTATACTTATACTTTACTTTATTGGACAGATGGGTGAGTGGCTGAAACCACACCCCTGCTAAGGGTGCAGATCTTAACGGGTCTCGAGGGTTCAAATCCCTCTCTGTCCGCCACTAAAACTTTCTTGAAAATCCCAAGTATTTTATTAAGTATCGAAGCAAGAGACTAGCCCTTGCGAAGTTATATTATTTTACAGCGTTTTTGATTTCTAAAATCATAGTTTTTAAAGACTCTAGTCCATTTCCACTTGCTAAATACCAGTATTCTGGATCAAGATAGATGATTTTTTTGTTTTGTGCTGCTTTGGTTTTAGCGACAAGCGCATTATTGAGTATGCCTTGAGCGCGTTCTTTATTGCCTACGATGACATTTCTATCAACAACAAAAATATAATCAGGATTTTTTTCTAATATAAATTCAGAATTGATACTTTTTCCGTGTGTGCCTACTTTTATATTCTCATCTACTGCATTAATCCCTAAAACATCGTGAATAATCCCAAAGCGAGATTGAGGACCAAAGGCTGAAATTTTGTTAGAATTTGTAAGAATGATAAGAGCTTTTTTATCTTCATCAACTATACTTTTGGCTTTTTCAATTTCATTTTTAATATCTGAAATTTTTTCTAAAGCTTCTTTTTCTAAACCATAAAGTTTTGCAACGCTTAAGACATTGTTTTCAAAAGAGCTTAAAAAATTTGCATTATCAAGACCTACAAATAAAGTTGGAGCTATTTCTTTTAACTTATCATAAAATTTACTTTGGCGTCCAGAAATGATGATAAGATCAGGTTTTAAAGCATTAATGGCTTCAAAATCAACTTGTTGTACTCCACCTACACTAGGTTTGTTTTTAAATTGTTGTAGGTATTTTGGTAAATTTTTAGCAGGAACGCCCGCGACTTTATCATTTAATTTTAAAGCATCAAAAGTATCTAAAATTCCAAGATCTAAGATCACTACCTTAGAAGGATTTTTAGGGATTTTATTTTCTCCTAGACTATCCTTCACTAAAAAACTATCACTCTCATCGCTCATACTAATAGGCAAAACTTTCACCGTAGCAGTGTTGGTTTTTGTTGTAGAACTTGCGTTATTTTCATTTGAGTTTGAATTACAAGCTGTTAAGATTAGACTTAAAAAAAATGCAAAAAATGCAAAAACTAAAGATTTTTTCATATTTTCTCCTTTTTAAAAATAAATACAAATTTTCTTGCCATCAATTTGACTTACGGGTATATCCATATCATAAATTTGTTTTAAATTTTCTTGATTGATGATTTCATCTTTTGAGCCTTGTTTTAAAAGCTTCCCATCTTTTAAGGCTATGATTTCATCAGAATAAATCGAAGCAAAATTAATATCATGCAATACAACAGCTATACTTTTGTTAAAGTCTTTGACTAAATTTTTCATTAGTTGCATGATTTGTACGCTATGCTTCATATCAAGATTGTTTAAAGGTTCATCAAACATTATAAATTCAGTGTCTTGAGCGATGATCATGGCTATAAAAGCTCTTTGTTTTTGTCCGCCGCTTAATGTATCTAAAAATTCATTTCTTAAGTTACTAAGTCCCATGTATTCTAAAGCCTCATTGATTTTGATTTTATCGTTTGCATTAAGTCTTCCTTGAGAATGTGGAAAACGCCCAAAAGCGACTAATTCTTCAACTTTTAATCTTAAATTGATATTGTTTTGTTGTTTGAGAATGGAAATTTTTTGTGCTAAGATTTGCTCTTTATAATTTTTTAAATTCATTCCATTGATATAAATTTCTCCACTACTAGGTTTTATCAAACGACTTGCTAGAGCTAAAAGAGTGGATTTTCCAGCGCCATTGGCTCCTATTATAGAAGTGATTTTGCCTTTATGAAAATCAAGGCTAAGATCTGAAATAATGACTTTATTATCATAAAATTTGGTGATATTTTTTAGTTTAATCATAATTTATTACCCTTTAATATAAGATAGATAAAATATATCCCACCTAAGAAATTAATAACCACGCTTATAGTGGCATTATAATCAAAAACTCTAGAGACAAAAAACACCCCTCCAAGTAAAGCCAAAATACTAATAAGTATACAAGCGCTTAGCAAAATACTATGTTTTGCAGTTTTAAATAGCTCATAAGTGATATTTACTACTAAAAGTCCTAAAAAGGTTATAGGACCTACAAGTGCGGTGCTAATAGAAGTTAAAATAGCTATGATAATCATCAATTGTTTTGAAATTTTTTGATAATTTATCCCTAAATTTATCGCTAAATCTTTGCCTAAATTTAAAGGATCTAAAAATTTCATATAGCGAAAAATCCATATAAAACTTAAAAAGCTAATAATATAAGCAAGAATTAAAACATCAAAAGCAATATTATCAAAACTAGCAAACATTCTTCCTTGTATTACCATGAATTCATCAGGGTCGATTAGTACTTCAAAAAAAGAGCTTAAAGTGCTAAAAAGTGTTCCAAAAACTAAACCTAAAAGCATGATAAGATAAATACTTCTATCGCTACTAAATAAAATCTTATAAAGTCCTAGTGAAAAAACCACCATACAAACTAGAGTGATTAAAAAATTGATATCGTTTTTATAAACACTTAAATTAGCCGCACCAAAAGAAAAGATAAGAGCACTTTGAAGCAACATATATAAAGAATCTAATCCTATGATAGCAGGGGTTAGAATTTTGTTATTGCATAAAGTTTGAAAAATCACTGTTGAAACAGCGATACAAATAGCTACTATAATAATAGCCGCAATTTGTAAAAAACGACTTTTTAAAGCATACTCATCAAAGCCATTTAAACCCACAAATATAAAAATCCCTATCATACCAAGTGTTAAAAAGCTTAAAATTAGCATTTTTTTACGCATAAACTTTCCTTTTTAGCAAAAGAAAGATAAAGATTAAAGATCCTAAAACACCTGTAGTAATGCTTAAAGGCATTTCAAAAGGAAAGATGACAAGTCTTGAAATGATATCGCAAACAAGTAAAAACAAAGCTCCACAAAGTGCTATATAGATAAGATTTTTTCTAAGATTATCACCCAGATAAAGAGCTACTAAATTTGGGATAATTAGCCCTAAAAAAGGGATAATCCCAACGCTTACAATCACTAAACTAGTGATAATGCTTACAATCATCAAGCCTAAAAATAATATCCCATTATAAGAAATTCCAAGATTTAAAGCTATATCTTCACCCATGCCAACTATGGTAATTTTATGAGCTAAAAAATAAGCAAGTATAAAAAGTGGTAAAGAAATGTAGAGCAATTCATAATTTCCCTGCATAACATTTGCCATACTGCCTTGTAGCCAGCCTTGGATATTTTGTATATAATTTAAAGTATAGGCAAAAAAAGTGGTTATAGCACTAATAATGCCTCCAAACATCAAGCCTATCAAAGGTACAAAAATCACATCTTTGAGTTTGATTTTTCTTAAAATTTGGATAAATATAAAAGAACCCAAAAGTGCAAATATAGAAGCAATAATAGCTTGAGTGAAAAAAGATGCTCCAGCAAAAAATATTAAAGAAATAAGTATGCCAAATTTAGCACAATCCATAGTCCCTGCCGTAGTTGGAGAAACGAATTTATTTTGCGTGAGTTGTTGCATGATAAGCCCGCATATACTAAGACTCATTCCTGTGAGTAAAATCGCTATAAGTCTAGGAATTCTTGTAAGGGTTATGATTTCTAGTTGAGTGGAGTTAAGATTAAGGATATCTTTTACATTGATACTGATAACTCCTATAAATAAACTTATCATTCCAAAAAATAAAAGTAAAGCTATAAGCACTTTTAAACTCAATATATACTTAAAAAACAAATCTTTCCTTATAGTAATAATAATTATCAAAAATGAAATTGTAATGAAATTTGTTTTAAGAAATGATAAAACTACAAAGGATATTTTAGTAAGAAATCAAAAATCCAGTGGAAAGTCTTTGCAAGTGTTTGTTATAGTCTATAAGGCTTTCTCCATAGCCATTAAAGTATTGTAAATACCAATAAATTCCGTTATTAAAAATATCATATCCTAGATCAACCTGTATAGCACCTTTGTTATCGTGGAATTTAAGATTATTTCTTAGCATAAGATTGATAAAATAATCATCGCCCAAATACGCTAAATTCACATCAAAATTTCCCATATAATGCAAGATTGCAGGATTGTCATCATCTTTTTTGCTTTCAGGAATTCTATACCAAAGGCGTGGAACAAATAAAAATTTATTATATAAAATAGCCGTAGATACATAAATTCTATTCCATGAGCGAGATTGTAAATTCTCATCTCCCTTGCCATTGCTTTCATGCAATATACCTACGCGTAGATTGTTAAAAAATTCATAATCTTTAAGATACAAAGGAAAATCTATAAAAAATTCTGGTTGATAGTTGGTTTCTCTAAAAGGAGAAGAATGCTCATAAATTTGCCACCAAGAAGTTTGAGTATAGGCTATATAATATTTTTCATCTAGTCCTAGTAAATTTTCAAAAAGTCTTTTTTTAACACTAAGTTGGAATTTTGCCTCACTCTTATTATTATTTGTTCCTAAAGAATTAAAACTATAAGCAAAAGGTAAAAAATAATTCATCTTATAAGAGCTAATGCCAAGGGGATTAAAACTTTCATTTTCACCAAGATAATTAGCCAAAGCTAAGTGAGAAAAGTCTTGTTTTTCTTCTTTTTTTATAGTGATAGAATTTTGCGTTTGTGTTGCTTGGCTTGAGTTATTTTGTTCTTGAGAAATCAAAACAGATGAATTTTTTAAAGCGAGTTTTTTGTAAATTTCCATAGCTTTTTTATAATCGCCTTGTTTTTCATACTCTAAAGCTTGTTGTAAATCACTAGCCCATATAAAAACGCATAAGCTTAAAAATAAAGCAATTTTTCTCATTTTAACTCGCTTTTAAATTTTTCATATTCTTCATAAAAATTAAGATTTAAAAAAGCATCTTCATCTTCAAATTCTACAAATTTGGTTTTAATCTCAGAAAATAAAAGTCCTATTTTTTGTTCATTTTTTTCTAAGAAATTTTTACAAGTTTGAGCTAAAGAGCTGTGATAAAAGCCACATAAGGGATGTTTATGCAAAGGGGTTTTTGCTATGATTATTTTATAGTTTTGTTCTAAAAAAGGAAGCATTTTTAAAAGCTCATTTTCACCTACTTTAGGACTATCTACACTTAAAACAAAAACAAATTCATTTTTAAAATTTGAAAGTATAGAGTAAAGCGCAAGCATAGGAGAGTAAACTTCAAATTCTAAAGAATCTTTTATCAAGCTAAAATGGTTTTCAAATTTGTCTTCTTTCGCACTCACATAGACATTTTTAAAAATTTTAGAAAATTTCTCTACTTGAAATTGAGTTAAATTTTGATTTTTAAGAATCAATTTGCTTTTATCTTGTCCCATACGACTAGATTTGCCACCACATAAAATCACGCAATTTAGCTCATTAAGCTGCACAAATTTCCTTTTTTAATGTAATTCTACCACAAATTCGCCAAAATATTTTATAATTTCTTTTATGAAATACACAGAACTTTTACAATTGCAAACTTTTTTTTCTCAGTTTAAAAAAATCGATTTTATCAAGCGTATCAATGACAATATTTTGGAATTAAGCTTTGATAGAGAAAGATTTATTTTTGATCTTACTCGTGCAATGAGT
Source organism: Campylobacter sp. 107 (assembly GCF_002383835.1). Taxonomy (NCBI): domain Bacteria; kingdom Pseudomonadati; phylum Campylobacterota; class Epsilonproteobacteria; order Campylobacterales; family Campylobacteraceae; genus Campylobacter; species Campylobacter sp. 107. The sequence goes on along the minus strand of NZ_NXBA01000023.1, from coordinate 7,833 downwards.
GCGATTTATACAGCTAAATTTAATGCAAAAAATTATAATGCACCTTTTGATTTTATGCTTAAAAAGTATTTTAGCAATGCTTTTATAAAGGAAGTTAAAGTCCTTGAAGGCAATCGTATTTTATGTTTTAGTGTAAAAGCTAATAAGGCTTATAAAAGCTATGAGAGCAAGATTTATTTTGAATTTACGGGTAAAAATACCAATGTTATTCTTACAGATAAAAAAAATTTGATCATAGAGGCTTTAAGGCATATTGATAAAAGTTATCGTGTTGTAAAACCTAATGTGATTTTAGAGCCTTTAAAGCCTTATAAAATGGATGAAAATTTTGAGGAAATCAAAGACTTTGCAGATTATTTTTCTCGCAAATTTACAAGCATTTATGAGAGTAAAATCAAACAAATAAAAAATTTAAAACTTGCACAAGTAGATAAAAAAATACAAAATTTACAAGAACTTTTTTCTAGTCTAGATGAAGAAAATTCTTTACTCTTAAAAGCTTTAGAATACAGAAAAAGGGCTGATGTATTGTTTGCAAATTTGAGTGTTTTAAAAGATTATGAAAGGGAATTTAAGCTTGATGATTTTGAAGGCAAAGAGCTTGAATTTAAGCTTGAATTTAGTCCTAAGCAAAGCGCTAATTTATATTATAAAAATGCCAAAAAATTAGAACAAAAAGCTAAAAATTTAAACATACAAAGACAAAATTTAAAAGAAAAGTTAGATTTTACCTTGAGTTTGAAAGAATTATTGCTTCAAGCTAAGAGTGAGATAGAGCTTGAAATTTTACTACCTAAAAAAAATAGCAAAAAAAATCAAGATTATAAACAAGAAGATCTTGTGGCACATTTTTATTACAATGAGTTTAAAATTTGTGTGGGTAAAAATGAAAAAGGCAATGAATTTTTACTTAAAAATGCTAAAAAAGATGATTTGTGGCTTCATGTAAGGGATATTCCTAGCGCACATACTTTGATTGTATCAAACAAGCAAAAAATCAGCCTCGATGTGATAGAATTTGCTGCAAGGCTTTGTGTAAGCTTTTCTAAGTTAAAGAAAGGTTCGTATTGGGTCAATTATACCTTAAAAAATTTTGTTAAGGTTCAGCAAAAGGCGTTTGTAAATTATACAAATTTTAAAAGTATTAATATCACAAAGGATTAAAATGCCAGTTAGCCCTTTAGGAAATATCAATTATATAAATCAGAATATGGCTTATCCAGCTACACAAGCAAGCAATGAGCTTGCAAAAGAAGGTTTTGCAGCTACGCTAAATATGGCTGAATTTAATGAAAAAGAAAAAACTTTAAACAAGCTTGAAAAAGTCAATGAGACTCATGAAATCAAAGAAGAGATCAAAGAAAAAGCCGAACAAGAAGAAAAAAAGAAAAAACACAATCAAGAAGCTAAAACCAGCGATGATGAGAAAAATGAAGAAGATGAGTCTAAAGATCCAAATTTTAAAGACGCGCAAAGCATTCATCGCTTAGATATTAGTATATAAGGAAAAATATGTTTAATACAACTAGAATTATTTCAGCTCTTGTGATGATAGGGGCTATTATTATTATCGCGTTAATTGATCAATTTTTTATCAATTTTATCGTTTTTGCGGTTTTATTGTATTTATCTTTTAGTGAAGCAAAAAAACTTTTTGCTTTAGAAAATATTTCTATTATCCCTTTGGCTATAGCTTTTATTTTGGGAAGTTTATTGCATAAAGCTTTGCTTTTTGGGATTTTAGCTTTGTTATTAGTCGTTGGATATTTGGTTTATAAAAAGGCTTCCTTAAAACCAGCTCTTATTTATATTTATCCTAGTTTGCCTATTTTAGCACTTTGGCAAGTGTATTTAGATCAGGGTATATTTGCGCTTTTTTGGCTTATCATTATCGTTGCAGCTTGCGATAGTGGGGCGTATTTTATCGGAAAACTTATGGGTAAAACTCCTTTTTCTCCAACAAGTCCAAACAAAACCTTAGAAGGTGTTATAGGTGGCTTGATTTGTGCGAGTGTTATTGGAACTATTTTGGGAATTTTTGTTTATAGTTTTTGGCTTTCTTTACTTTGTTCGTTTTTTGTAGCGATTTTTGCAGTGATTGGAGATTTGCTTGAGAGTTATTTTAAAAGAGAAGCAGGTGTAAAAGATAGTGGAGATCTTATCCCTGGTCATGGGGGCGTGCTCGATAGAATCGATGCAGTGATCATTGCTGCTTTTGTGATGGTTACTTTTTTATGATACTTTTTGGAAGCACGGGCAGCATAGGAATAAACGCTCTTAAACTTGCTGCTTTAAAAAATATTCGTATTTCTGCTTTAGCTTGTGGGGATAATATCGCTCTTTTAAATGAACAAATCGCAAGGTTTAAACCCAAATTTGTTGCCATAAAAGATTCAAAAAATAAGCATTTAGTTAAACACGATAGGGTTTTTATAGGGCAAGAAGGTTTAGAGCAAATTTTAACAGAATGTCAAGATAAGCTTTTACTCAATGCCATTGTAGGTTTTGCAGGACTTAAAAGCACTTTAAAGGCTAAAGAGCTTGGCAAAAGCATAGCTTTAGCTAACAAAGAAAGTCTTGTAGTAGCTGGGAGTTTTTTGAAAGGGGCTAAATTTTTACCCGTTGATAGTGAGCATGCAGCTTTAAAATTTTTACTCGAAGGTAAAAAAAATATAGCAAAACTTTATATCACAGCAAGCGGCGGAGCTTTTTATAAATATAAAATCAAAGATTTAAATCAAGTCAGTGTCAAAGATGCTTTAAAACATCCTAATTGGAACATGGGAGCAAAGATCACTATAGATAGTGCGACTATGGCAAATAAGCTTTTTGAGATTATAGAGGCTTATCATTTATATGATTTTAAAGAAATTGATGCTTTAATAGAACCAAGATCTTTAGTGCATGCAATGTGTGAATTTAAAAATGGAGCTAGCACGGCGTATTTTTCAAAAGCAGATATGAAACTAGCTATTTCAGATGCTATATTTGAAAAACAAGATACGCCTATTTTAGAGGCTGTTGATTTTAGTAAAATACCTGCTTTAAAATTTCATCCAATCAGCACAAAAAAATATCCTATTTTTAAGCTTAAAAATACATTTTTAAAAGAGCCAAATTTAGGTGTTATCATCAATGCTGCTAATGAAGTTGGTGTTTATAATTTTTTAGAAAATAAAAGTGGATTTTTAGATATCACTAAATGTATTTTTAAAGCCCTTGATCATTTTGGAGTGCCTAAAATTTCAAGTATAGAAGAGGTTTTTGAGTATGATTTTAAAACAAGAGAGTATTTAAGGAGTTAAAATGAAAATTTTTTTAACAATTTTATTTTTTATAACAAGCATTTTTGCTTTAGAGCTAGACTTTAGCGTAGGAGAAAATGGAAAAAGTCTAGATGATAATAATACAGTTTTAATTTTTGGTGGAATTCAAGGTGATGAGCCTGGTGGATTTCATGCGGCAAGTTTGCTTTTGAGTGATTATAATATCACCAAGGGTAAGATTATAGTGGCTCCAAATTTAGCTTTTGATAGCATTATCAAGCGTTCGCGTGGGAATAATGGGGATTTAAACCGTAAATTTGCAAGCATTAGCCCAAAGGATCCTGATTATAAAACTGTGCAACGCATTAAAGAGCTTATTTTACTTCCTGAAGTTAGTATGGTGATCAATCTTCACGATGGTTGGGGTTTTTATAAACCTACTTATATCGATGCGATGCAAAATCCTAAGCGTTGGGGAAATTCAAGCGTGATTGACACAAGTGAAATCAATGCAAGCAAATACCCTGATCTTGAAAATATCGCCACTCAAACCGTAAATAGTGTCAATTCTTCACTTGCTGATCCAAAGCATGCTTATCATCTTAAAAACACCAAAACCCAAGAGCTTGGCGATACGGAAATGCTTAAAGCTTTAACTTATTTTGTGATTTCAAATCACAAAGCCGCTTTTGCAAATGAAGCAAGTAAAAATCTGCCTGTAAATTTAAGAGCTTATTATCATCTTTTGGCAATTGAAAATTATTTAAAAACCGCAGGAATTGAATTTAGCAGAGATTTTGAACTCACTCCACAAGGGGTTGATAAAGCCATAAACCGAGAGCTTAAAGTAAAGCTTTTTAATGATAGAATTTTACTTTCTTTAAAAAATCCAAGAAAGATTATCAACTATGTGCCTTTTCCGGTAAATAAAGAGTTAAATTATAACACAAGCAATGAACTTACGGCTGTTATCGCAGAAGGAAATTCTTTTTATATCCAATATGGCAATCGTTTTCAAACAAGATTATATCCTGAGTATTTAGAATTTAGCGATGCTTTTAATGAAGTGACTTTTCAAGTTGATGGCAATGAAACCACAGTTCCTTTTGGAACCAAGGTAAAAGTAAAAGAGAATTTTCTTATTCCAAAGATAGCTAATGTGCGCGTAAATATCATAGGTTTTGATCATGGAAAAGATGAAAGTGGTATTTTAGTTCATAAAAAAAATATGCAAACACAATACTCTTTAGACATGGCAGGTAAAATTTATAGAGTGGAATTTTATGAGTTAAGAGGGGCAAATTTGCAACAACTTTTAGAGGCAAATATCAATAGCAAGTTGATCAAAAACGCTAAAAATTTGGATTTAAATACTCTTAAAATGGCAAGATCAAAAGATAAATTCTTAGGTTCTATTTTAGTGGAATTTGAATGAAAAATCTTATCCTAGCTATAGAAAGTTCTTGTGATGATAGTTCTATAGCTATCATTGATAAAAATACATTAGAATGTAAATTTCATAAAAAAATTTCCCAAGAATTAGAGCATAGCATCTATGGGGGAGTGGTGCCTGAACTTGCTGCAAGACTTCATAGCGAGGCTTTGCCAAAGATACTTAAGCAATGCAAAGAGCATTTTAAAAATCTTTGTGCTATAGCTGTGACAAATGAACCTGGGCTTAGCGTTTCTTTGCTCAGTGGAATTTCTATGGCAAAAACCTTAGCAAGTGCTCTAAATTTACCCTTAATCCCTATAAATCATCTTAAAGGTCATATTTATAGTCTTTTTTTAGAGGAAAAAATTTCTTTAGATATGGGAATTTTGCTTGTTAGTGGTGGCCACACTATGGTGCTTTATCTTAAAGATGATGCAAGCTTAGAGCTTTTAGCAAGTACAAATGATGATAGCTTTGGAGAAAGTTTTGATAAAGTGGCTAAAATGATGAATTTAGGTTATCCTGGTGGGGTCATCATAGAAAATTTAGCAAAAAACGCCAAACTTAAAAATATCTCTTTTAATATACCTTTAAAGCATTCTAAAGAACTCGCTTATAGTTTTTCAGGGCTTAAAAATGCAGTGCGTTTGGAAATTTTAAAGCATGAAAATTTAAGCGATGATATAAAAGCAGAAATAGCTTATGCCTTTGAAAATACAGCTTGTGATCATATCATGGATAAATTAGAAAAAATTTTTAATCTTTATAAATTTAAAAATTTTGGCGTTGTAGGTGGAGCTAGTGCAAATCTTAACTTGCGTTCGCGTTTGCAAAATTTATGTCAAAAATATAATGCAAATTTAAAACTAGCTCCTTTAAAATTCTGCTCTGATAATGCTTTGATGATAGCAAGAGCTGCGGTTGATGCTTATGAAAAAAAGGAATTTGTAAGCATAGAAGAAGATATTTTAAGCCCTAAAAATAAAAATTTTTCAAGGATATAGATGAAAAAAGCTTTTACCATATTAGAACTTGTTTTTGTGATTGTTATTTTAGGAATTTTAGCCGCTATTGCTTTACCAAAAATGAGTTCAAGCAAGGATGAAGCTGAAGTTAGTAAGTCTTTAAATAACCTTAAAACTTTGATCAATGATATAAGCATTTATACTTTAAAAAATGATCATTTAAGCTCTATAAAAACGATGAGCAATGTAAGCGGGGTTGAAAATGTCGATCTTGGCAATTTTAATGGTACCAAAGAAGTAAAATTTCGCGTAGGTGATGATAAAGAATGCTTAAAACTTGTTTTTATAAATAAAGCTGATTTTATACTCATGGGAATTTCAAGCAATGAAGCAAGTAAAAATGCTATCATCAACGCAGCCAATCAAAGCCATGAAGATTTAGAAAATATAGACTTTATAAGCTCTTCTAGTAGCAAAGCTTGCGTGATCTTAAGTAAGAATGAAAATTTTAAAAACCTAGCGAGTAAAACTTATCTTTTAATAGGGGGAATGTAATGATAGTGAGTAAAACTTATGAGATTGACTCTTGTGATGATGTAGAACTTGGTATAAAAAGAGAGTCAAAGCTTGAATTTAAGCTTTGGTATGATGATGAAAAAACACCTGAAGCCTTGGTGTTTGTGGTGCAAGGTATGGGCGATGATATATCATCGATCCAATATGTTGGTGATTATATGGTAAGGCAATTTAATACTGCTGTAGTTGGAGTAAATTATCATTGTATTGGTAATCGTCCTCAAACAGGCTCTACTTTTTATTTAGATGATATAGACAAGCTTATTTTAAAAGTAAGTTGTGAAGCTGCGGATATCAAGCTTCCTTATGATGTTGATAAAATTCAAGACTATAAACAAATGAGTGAGATTTTTCATTTTGTAAATAATCAAATAATTGAAGGCAAGCAAAAAGGTAATTTTACACCAAATTATTTTTTAAATTTACATGTGAGTTTGCAACCTGCAAAAAACGAATATCAAAATTTTGGAATCATGCAAGCTCAAGATCTTTTAAATGTCACACTTTACCTTAAAAAACATGCTCCTTTTGATACTATGGGGGGGGGTATACCAGTTATTATGATAGGTAGTTCTCATGGGGGATATTTAGCACATTTGGCGGCTAAGATTGCACCTTGGTTAGTAGATGGAGTGTTGGATAATTCTGCATACGCTAAGTTTTTATGGAGAGTTGTAGGTTTTGGAAAGGAAATAGATTTTATGCAGTATAGTGAATTTTCTACTTTTGATTTTTTCCATCATATCAATACACACTGTTCGACAAAAACTTTTTGGACAAGTAATTCTTCATCGCCTCGTTTTTTTTCTCCCGCAAGAAGAAAAATTCGAAATCTTTTAGAGGAAGATCATCTTTTAGAACAATCAAAATGTTTGAAAACTTGTTTTGTAAGTTATCATTCATTATATGATGAGTATGTTTCTTTAAAAGAAAAAACTATGCTTTATGAAGAGCTTGATAAACTTGGCTTTGATGCAACTTTGTGTTCTATTACTAAAGAATCTCAAGTTGATGGAAAATTTATTAAAAACTTAAATCATGGCATGGGAATTCCAGTAAAACTTTTGATTAAAAAAGAACTTCCTTTAATGTTAGAAAAAATAAAACAAAATCTAAAAAAAGATTGCAAAGAAAAATATATCTCTTATCCTTGTGAGGATTTGTTGTATCAATTTAGCGAAAAAGATGACAAAATATTGTTAAAGATAGATAAAATTTAAGGAAAACTTTCATGACCATACTAGAAAAAAACATACAAGCTTTATTAAGTGGGGTAAATGAACCCTTAGGAAATAAACTTTTAAATTTCATACAAAATAAAACTTGTTCTCGTTTTAATATAGATGAAAATTTAAATATCTATGATAAAACTCATAATGTTTTTATGTATGAAAACTTAGAAGAAGAATTAAATTTTTTCTATCAAAGTATTTTAGAAAAAACTCATAGATATCCTTTTATATGTATTTATGGTATAGGCAATGCTTTGCTTATTAAAAATTTAGCTAAACACTATAAACATCTTTTTGTATTTGAAAGTGAAATAGAACTTTTTATTCTAGCTTTAAGCACGATAGATTTGAGTGAAGAG
>NZ_NXBA01000022.1:0-885 GCF_002383835.1 Campylobacter sp. 107 | reverse complement strand
ATTTTCTTTATTTTGAAAAAATTTCATTGCTAGATCAGTAAAATCTAAATTCGTAACATAATCAGGCACTATACCTTCTTTTTCAAGCATACTTAAAGCCCCATCAGCACAAAAGATCACTGCTTTATCTTGATAAGCTTTAAGTAAAGGAAGTTGTTTAGCTAAACTAGGTCCTGCAGAAACTACTATAGCATTTTCGAATTTGTTTTTTCTTTCATTTAAGATTCTTTGAAAAGGAATGCTTTCAAGCATAGAGGGGATGTTTTGTAAAAGATGAGAATAACACTCAAAAGAAAGATCAGAATTAGAACCTAAATTTCTTATCACAACTTTAATATTTTTCTCGCAAAGCTCGTCTGCTTTATGCCAAATATCCTCATAAAACTTTTTATAATAAACATTATTTACAAACATTTCATATAAACTTAAGTACTCAGATATATCTTTCATATCAAAAAGTATAAGCAGTTGAATATCCACTCTTTCTTCTTCGATATCCACAAGATAAATTTTTCCACTACAAAGCTCTTCACTCAAATCTATCGTGCTTAAAGCTAGAATAAAAAGTTCTATTTCACTTTCAAATACAAAAAGATGTTTATAGTGTTTAGCTAAATTTTTAATAAGCAAAGCATTGCCTATACCATAAATACATATAAAAGGATATCTATGAGTTTTTTCTAAAATACTTTGATAGAAAAAATTTAATTCTTCTTCTAAGTTTTCATACATAAAAACATTATGAGTTTTATCATAGATATTTAAATTTTCATCTATATTAAAACGAGAACAAGTTTTATTTTGTATGAAATTTAAAAGTTTATTTCCTAAGGGTTCATTTACCCCACTTAATAAAGCTTGTATGTTTTTTTCTAGTATGGTCAT
>NZ_NXBA01000021.1:0-5930 GCF_002383835.1 Campylobacter sp. 107 | reverse complement strand
TTGGAGAATTAGATCAAGATAATGCCATAAAACAAGATACACCTAGTTATTATTTTTCTCCTAAAGATGAAAGCAGTGGTTTAGGAAGACTTAGTATCTTTTATAAAAATGATGAACTTTGTTTGCTTAATTATTCTATTATAGAAAATTCTTTAAATATTAAATTAGAATGTTTAAGCAAACAAAGCTTAGAGTATAAAGACTTAATTTCAAACACTTTAAAAGAACAAAAAACCACACAAGTAGATAAAAAACAAGCTATAGCTAAACTTCATGCTCTTTTAGAAAATCAAAACCTAGAATGTATCCATGGAGGTAAAGTCATACTTAAATCAAACAAAGGAAAAACTTTTAAAGATGATGGTGTGCCTATAATGCTAGAAAGTGATTTATTAAACTCTAGTATAGTAGCTTGTCCTAATACTATAGCAGGTGTAAGTGTTCCTTGTACTAAAGTTGTTAATGTAAAAGGATCCTTATCTCAAAAGAAAGTCAATAATGAATATATAATCTTACAAGAACTCATATCAGCTTGTATTAGTGATAAAGGTTTTCCTTTAAAAGTAAGCTTTACTCCTACTAAGTTTAAATTTGATTACAGCTTTGATCCTAAAGAGGGCTTAGGAGAACAAAGTAAAAATCAAATAGAGTTAAAAGAACCTATAATAAGACTTCATTATAAAAGTGATAGATTTCAAAAAGATAATTTACCTATCTATAATCTTTTAATCAATAATGAAAAAAAAGAACAAAATAAAGCTTTAAGTGAATTAAATATAGATCAAAAAGATTTAAAAGATATAAAGAATGTTAATATTCTTAATCAATTCAAACAAGACTTTAGTAAAGATTATGAATTTAAAGAATTAAATCTTAGCTTTGATACTAATTTAATCAAACTTTATTTTATTATCCCAAAAAACATTGCTAAAGTTTATAAAAGTGCTTATAAGGAATTTAAAAATAAAGATTTAGGAGCAGGGTATTTTACACAGCTACATGAGTATGATAAAATCATCAAAAATGCTTTAGAAGATAATAAAGAATTAAACGAATATCATTTTAGTTTTTTAACTCCTGCTAAAATGCAAAATTTAAAACTTCAAATCGTACAAGGACTAGATGAAATCTTAGAAGATGAAGATAGAAAACAAGAGCTTTATGTTTGTAAATTTGTGGTGGTAAATGGGGTTAAAATATGAAAATAAAAAATTTTACTTTAATTGCATCAAATCATAATTTAGAAATCGAGTTAAAAAATCTTACCAAAAATACTAATAAAATTATTTTTATATGCAGTGATTTTGATGGATATAAAGAAGCTAAGAATTCTTTGTATAAGACACTACATACTATTGAAGATAATTTTAAAATTGATAATACAAAAACTTTTAAAATCATACATTTAAATCAAGCCAATAAAGACGAAATCACAAAAGAACAAAAATTTAGCTCTGATAAAAATTTATCTAGCATTAAAAAAATTATCTTTAATAATTTAAAATTTTTAAATAATGCAATTAATCAAAATGAAAATAAAACGCTCAATAAAATTATTGATGAAAACAATGTAGAAAATATTGAAAATTTTTTAAAAGAAATTCAAAAAGAATTAAATATATTATTAAAAAATATCAAAGAATCTAACTATTTTGAGCAAGAAATTAAACCAAAGATACAACTTACCCTAGATACACTTTTTAATACACTTTTAAAAAATATTACTCAATCTAATGATGATGAATATAAGCAAATTATTAGAGCTATAGCAAAATTTTTTATCAATATATTAGATTCTGTAACCAATCTTAAAAAACCTGTCTCTTTAGTCAAAAAAAATCCTTATGTTTTTGTTGTAAATACATTATTTGAAGCTTATAATTCTTCTGCTGAGTATCAAGAGTATAAGGAACAAAAATATTATTATGATTTTGCTTATCCACTTTTAGAGCTTATTACTAGTAAGCTTTATCCTATTATCGCTTTGTGCAATGAAGAAATTTTATCTGATGTATTAATTATAGATGATAAAGTATTAATAGATTTTTCATCTTATTCTAATGTACCTTCTATTAGTCTTTATAAAAATAGTTTTTATAAAGTTATTTTAGATGAAGAATTTCAAGGTATTTTTGATAATTTTTTAGAAAATAATCTAAAATTTGAAAATGAAAAGTTAGATAATACACTTTTAGTGAATTCTAGTTTAAATAATTTTGATACAACATTAAAAAAAGCAATCAATTTAAATATCTCTAAACTCAATCATTTCTTTTATGCAGAATATCCTGATTTAAATTCTTCCATGCTAGTAGAAATGATATTAGATAAAAAAAATACTGATCAAATCAATACAACCAAAATGGGTAAAAATTATTTGCTTATTACCAATCCACCACAGCTTAACAATGCAGGACTTTGTGAGGACTTGTATCAAAAAAAATTAGGAGCAATAATAAAAAATCGCCCCAAAGCTCTTACAAAAAATGAAAAACTTACATTAAAAGGCGATTTTCCTAGCAAAAGAGATTATGGTTCTTATTTTATAGAAAGAGATGTTAAAAAAGAAGATGATTATGTATTGCAACTTTGTCCTTTTGTGAAACTTGATGGACAGATTTATCAAAAATATAAGGGATATTTTAATTTTTATAATCAAACATATTCTTGGATGAAACTTTATTTATTGGAATATATAAACGAACGATTAGAATATGAAAAAGTTAAGCAAGATTTTGCTTATATTGATAGCTTTTTTAAATTGCCTAAAGAACTGGAAGAAATTAGCGAAAAAGAAAAAGAAAAAGTAAAAGAATATGTCGAGCTTTTTAATAATTATTTAGATAATATCAATTCTCGCTATGACCAAACACAATCCAATCTTAACTCAGAAACATTAATGTTTAAAACATATGAAAATGTAGATTTTAAGAAATACTCACCTTTAACGGTTGTTTTATTGACTTTAACTTTGTATGTTTTACAAAAAGACTTAGCTTTTACGCAAGAATATTCTTTGGGATATAAATTGTTTCAGGCAAATATTGGTAATTATCAAAAGATTAAAATACCAAATTATTTTAATGAGTATATTTCATTTATCCCTGATGATATTTATTTTTATGATAATGATAAAAAAATTTATATCTTTTTATCTAAAGAATTAAATAAAAATAAAAAAGAAGATGAAGTTATTTATTTAGATGAATTAGCCAAAGCTATGTTTGAAAATGATTTTGAAGAAGAAGATCAAACTTATGTAAATTTTTTAAAAACCTTAAATGAAAGCTTTGATGAGGAGATTGAATTTGAAGAAAATATACAAACAGACAAAACTCTTCCTTCAAAAAAAGATTTAGATAAAAGCATTCAAGATATTATGCTTGATAAAGAACTTGCAAAATTATCCATAGATATCACTTTTTTTAATATCATTAAGCAACTTTTTCCTTTTGCAGAATTTTTTATGAGCCAGCCTGATTTTTTTAAAAAAATGATTTTATTTTTTATAAATTCAAGCTTTGATAAAAAGCATTATGGTAATAAATTATTTTCTAGTTTTAAAGCACATTTTTTTAAAGAACTAGGGATATTTTATGCACTTAATCCTAAAGGACATTTTATAAAAATTAATCCAAAAAGTAAAAAGCCACTCAATAAGCTTTTTTTATATCAAATAGGAACAAATTATTATTATTTTAATCAATTAGAATATGCAAGCGAGTTGAAAAAGTCAAAGAGTTTTTCAAGATTGGATAAAGCTAAGCAAATTCATTTGATATCAAAAGTAAAAAAACAATTAGCTATTGATTTTTCTATTAAAGTAAGTAAAAATTTAAGTATAGATGTGTTAAAAAATTTAGCAGGATCTTTTATCGATACACTTTTGCCTACAAATTATGAAAGATTAAAAATTTTATATGAAAAACTAATGTATGAAAAATTTACTTACAATTATGATTTTCCTTTAGCTGTAAAAAAAGAAGAATACTTAACCTATCCTTTATTGATAAATTCTAGATTTATGAGTTTTGATTTATCTGAGTTTATTTTTGGTTCTTTATTATGCACGGGTGGGCTTAATTATTATCCTAGTATTGCTTGTGCTACGACTTCAAGCAAAGCTAGGGAATTTGCCTTAAAAAGACTTTTATCTTATATTATTTTAGATGAAAAAAGAAGTGCTTTTAAGGAAGATAAAATCAATGAAGGCAAATATATCTTAAATGATAAGGAATTTTTTGAAAAAAACAATATAGAACTTAGAAATTGTAATATATATAAGCTAGAGCATTTTCAAAGAAAAGAAGAGTATAAAACACAACACCCAGTGATAAAACAACACCCTATCTTAGCTTATAATGATGCTATACAAATTTTATATGAATATGCAAATGGGATTTATAATACCACTCAAGATGAAAGAGGTAAGTTCATAGAAGATAGGCAAAAGGCAAGAAGATTGATGGAAAATTTAGAAGCTATAGGACAACATAATTTGGAAGTGATGTATAGGGGGATAGGGGATGAAAAGACAAAAGATGAAATAAAAAATGAAAATGATGAGGAAGAAAGCGATGATATTAGTAAAATACAAGATTATTCTAATAAGTTTATAGGCAGACTAGCTACAACTATAATCATGGAAGATGGTTTATATATAGGATGAAAGGATAAAAATGAGTGAAACTTACGAGATTTATACACCTAATGGACTTATATTAGATGTAGAAAAAAAAACGAATAAAATTTTATTATATGATGGGGGAGCTAAGGTAGGTAAATACACCCAAGAATATTCTAAAGCTTTGTTTGAAGCACACAATATCAAACAAAACTCTCCCTATAAAGACTATCAACCCAGATATTTAGATCCTAATCTTTATACAGGGCAAAGTTCTACTTTACTTGAATTTAAAGATTGGCAAAGTATTTATTTAAAAGATCCTATCAAAGGAAGCATAGCTCCTTGGACTAAAGCAGAAAAAGCTTATTATAAATCTTTAAAAACTAAAAAAGAAAGATATAAATATTTAGTTATAAGAAGTGGTATAAGAAGTGTTGTTATAGATATACCTTATGAAGCTATAGGAGCTGTGGATGAAAAAGGAAATGTAGATCCTAAATATGAAAAATTATATAGAATAGTAGATGATAATAAACATAATCTAAGATCAAGTTTATTTCATAATGAATGGGGTATGGCAGCAGGAATATTAGGTGATTATAAATACCTAGCTAATGATATGTCTCAAAATGGTTTTAATGCAAGATTTATCCAAGCTACTATACTTTATATACAATTAAGTGGAGGAAGTAGTATATTAGATAAACCTAATTTATTAGGTGCTATTTATGGTTATGCAGATATTGCTGTAGGAAGTGGTTTAGTAGGAGTGCATAAAAATCCTTTAAGAGAACAAGAGATTAAAACCTTAGCTAAGACTTTAAAACCTGATGAATTTGGTATGCTTCCTTTTATAGATGAGATTATGGGAGTAGATTGGGTGATTGATTATAACGAATATCAAATTTCTGAAGATGAATTTGGAGATATATACAAAGCCTTAAGAAGTGATATAGTTGAGGGCAAAATAAAAGATCCAAGGGATATAGATTCTACTTATGAAAGCAGAAGAGAATTTGATCATCATAGGGGAGGGTATTATAATGGCATGGTAAATGGCTATGGAACAGATACACCTAATGATTGGAGTGAAGAAAGAGCTCAACTTTTTAATGATACTTTAATATTACATGCCAAACTAGCAGCCCTAACCCCACCTCAAGGCTATCCTAATGCCCCTTATTATTTTACCCCTGAAAATCTAGAATGGTATTACAAAAGACACAAATTAGATGCTAAACTTGATCCAAGAATTCCTGCTATTTATAGATATAATTTTCCGCAAGAACTTCGAGCTAAAATA
>NZ_NXBA01000020.1:0-287307 GCF_002383835.1 Campylobacter sp. 107 | reverse complement strand
ATCGTGGGTGATGATACTACGCCTTACTGGCAGGGGGAAAGTAGCTCATTGCGGACTTGTTAAATGTCTTCATTACTTACTTTATATATAAATCCTATGTTTATTTTTATTGTTGTTTTAGATGATACTTAGAATCGTGTTTAAAAAAAGAGTTTGCTGCTGGTTAGGGTTTTTAGAGAGAATAGGGTGTTTTTAGGGATTTGAAAATACTAGAAGGATAAAATTTAAAATTTTCTATGAAAAGTAAAATAAATTAAATTTTATTCACACATTCTTTAAAGACTTTTCCACGCTCTGCGTAAGAGTTGAACTGATCTAAACTTGCACAAGCGGGACTTAAAAGAGCTACTTCATTGACTCTTAAGTGATTTGAAATTTCATTTACAGCTTTAGATAAAACTTCACATTTATAGGCTTTCAAATTCGCTTTTTTTGCATAATCAAGCATTTTTTCGGTACTAATACCTATAGCATAGAGTTCTATATCAAATCCTTTCATAAAATCAAATAAATTGCTAAGATCTACACCCTTATCATCTCCCCCTATGATAAGATGGATTTTTTTATCTTTATAGCGACTAAGCGCAGCCATTACTGCGCTTTCATTTGTGGCTTTAGTGTCATTTACCCAAAGCCTATTTTGACTGTCTTTAATCTCTTCGAGTTTATTTTTTTCCATTACAAAGCTATTTAAAGGCTCATAGCTTAAAGTATCAAGTAGAATTTTTTCTATAGCTAAAGCCATGATAGCATCGAGTAAAAAAGGACTTTTAAAGGAAATTTTTTCCGTATCAATGCCAAATTTAACAGCTAGATCTTTTTCATCTTCATAGCTTATTTTATGAGCTTTTGTTGGAGTATTTGCATAAATTTTAGGCAGTATTGTTACATCACATTCATTCATTCTTTTTAAAACGCTTAGCTTATCTTGAACATAATTATCAAAACTTCCATGCCAAGAAAGATGATCAGGACTTATGGGTAAAAGTGCATAAATTTCAGGTTTAGCTTTATGAGTGTAGTGTAGGGTAAAAGATGAAGTTTCAAGTATCCAAAGTTTTTCATAAGGATTAAGCTCTGCTAAAGGAGTTCCAACATTTCCACCCATAACAGCACCAATATGTGATAATAAATGTGTAGCCATTTGAGTAGTGGTTGTTTTTCCATTAGTTCCACTTATCCAAACGGATTTTGGCATGACATCGTAAAAAAAGTCATATTCACTTTGTAAATTTTTTGCTTCTTGAATGAGTTTGTGGTTTGGTGGAAAACCTGGACTAGGAATTTCAATGTCGCTTAAATTATCATTAAAATCATTAGGATTTAAAAGTAAATTTCCTAGTGTATCTTTTTTTGTTTCTGTAAAATGATCATCATAAATATCAAAAGGTCCAAATTTATCTACTAAATTTTCAGCAATAGCACGTGTGGTTTTTCCGTATCCAAAAAGTGAAATTTTCATTATCTTAGCTTTATTGATGCAAGTGCAAGTAAATTTGAAAGTAAGGCTATCATCCAAAAACGCACTATAATTTTATTTTCCACCCAGCCAACTTTTTCAAAATGATGATGAATAGGCGCCATTTTAAATACTCTTTTATTAAAAATTTTAAAACTTCCAACTTGTAAAATTACAGAAACAGTTTCAAGAACAAAAACAAAACCTATGAGTAAAAGTAAAATTTCATTTTTGCTAATAACGGCTAAAAATCCTATAAAGCCACCTAAAGCTAAACTTCCACTATCTCCCATAAAAACTTGTGCAGGATAACAGTTGTACCATAAAAATCCCATTAAAGCACCAATTAGCGCTGCACAAATAATCACTACTTCACCAAGTCCTTGAATTTTTGGCAAAAGTAGATATTCACTATAATTTAAATTTCCACTCAAATATAAGAATATCCCTAAAGTAGATAGAGAAAAAATGCTTGGAACTGTAGCTAAGCCATCAAGTCCATCGGTTAAATTTACAGCATTAGAGCTAGAAATTAAAACCAAAATCCAAAAAGCAATGGCAAAAATTTCCATATTAAAAAGAGGGTGTTTATAAAAAGGTATAAAAAGTTCCGTGCTAAGCTCTGAACTAAAATATAAAGGTAAGATGCAGATAAGTCCAGCGATGATTTGTGCTAAAAGCTTCATTCTTGGACTAAGTCCTGAATGATTATCTTTTTTTAGAACTTTGCCTAAATCATCTATGAGTCCTGTCAAACAAAAAAGTATCAAACAAAGTAAAGCACTTATAGCAAAAATATTATCAAATTTGATACAAAATAAACTTGCGATTACTGCAGAACTGATGAAAATAATCCCACCCATGGTTGGAGTATGACATTTGGTTTTATGAGTTTCTGGGGCGTATTTGTAAATAGGTTGACTAGCATTTTTAGCCTTTGCCCAAATAATAAATTTAGGCATTAAAAATAAAGACAAACATAAAGCTATAAAAAATGCAAATCCTGCACGCACACTAATATAAGTAAAAAAAGCATAATGACTTAAATCTGAAAGATAATACAAAACCTAGCCTTCTTTTTGGTTTTTAAAAGTTTAATTTTAGTAAAATCTAACCAAAAAAATTCTTATAAAAGAGAGAAAAATGAAGCAAAAATGCGTTTTAATTATTACAGATGGAATAGGGTATAATAAGAATAGTAAGTTTAATGCTTTTGAAGCAGCTAAAAAACCAAGTTATGAAAAGCTTTTTAAGGAAGTTCCAAATTCTTTACTAAAAACGAGTGGTTTGGCTGTAGGTTTGCCAGAAGGACAAATGGGAAATAGTGAAGTAGGGCATATGTGTATAGGAAGTGGGCGTATTATTTATCAAAATTTAGTGCGTATTAATAAAGCCATTGAAAACAAAGAACTTGAAAAAAATGAGAATTTGCAAAAACTTTTAGCAAAATGTAAAAGAGTGCATATTATAGGGCTTTATAGTGATGGTGGAGTGCATTCTATGGATACACATTTTAAAGCCATGCTTGAAATTTGTGCGAAAAATGGCAATGAAGTTTTTGCTCACGCAATCACTGATGGGCGTGATGTAAGTCCAAAAAGTGGCTTAAATTTCATAAAAGATTTAAAAGAATTTTGTGAAAATCTAGGTGTGCATTTTGCTACACTTTGTGGGCGTTTTTATGCTATGGATAGAGATAAGCGTTGGGATAGGGTGAAAGAATATTATGAGTGTTTATTGGGTAAGGCTTATAAGGTGCCAAATTTATTAGAATACCTACAAAAATCTTACGACGAAAATATTACTGATGAGTTTATCAAAGCAGTGCAAAATGAGAATTATAAGGGTATGAGAGAAGAAGATGGCATTATCTTTATCAATTTTAGAAATGATAGAATGAAACAACTCGTTGAAGTGTTAAATTCTAAGGATTTTAAAGAGTTTGAGTGTGAAAAAGTCTTTAAAAATTTACTTACTATGAGTGTTTATGATGATAAATTTAAACTCCCTGTGCTTTTTGAAAAAGAAAAAATTGAAAATACTTTAGCACAAGTGATTTCTAAAGCAGGGCTTAGTCAGCTTCATACCGCAGAAACCGAAAAATATGCCCATGTAACTTTCTTTTTTAATGGCGGAAAAGAAGAGCTTTTGGAAAATGAAACAAGGGTTTTAATCCCAAGCCCAAAGGTAAAAACTTATGATGAAAAACCCCAAATGAGTGCTTTTGAAGTGTGTAATGCAGTGAAAAAAGGTATAGAAAAGGGCGAAGATTTTATAGTGGTAAATTTTGCAAATGGAGATATGGTGGGACATACAGGCGATTTTAATGCTGCTATAAAGGCTGTTGAGGCGGTGGATACTTGTTTGGGCGAGATTGTAGAATGTGCAAAAAAGTATGATTATGCTTTTATCATTACAAGCGATCATGGAAATTGCGAAGCTATGCAAGATGAAAAAGGAAATTTGCTTACCAATCACACTACTTTTGATGTTTTTGTTTTTGTGCAAGCAAGGGGAGTTTCAAAGATTAAAGTCAATATGGGGCTGAGTAATATAGCTGCAAGCGTGCTTAAAATTTTAGACTTAGAAATTCCAAAAGAAATGAATGAGGCTTTGTTTTAGTTTGTTTGCCTTTTTTATGAGAAATTTGTTAAGATTGCAATTTTTAAAATTAAACTTATTAAGGATAGATAATGAAATTTAGCGGAAAAAATGTTTTAATTACTGGAGCAAGTAAGGGAATAGGTGCTTCTATCGCAAAAACTTTGGCAGGTTTTGGGCTTAAAGTTTGGATCAATTATCGTTCAAAACCTGAACTTGCAGATGCTTTAAAAGATGAAATTATTGCAAGTGGTGGTGTTGCTGCTGTGATTAAATTTGATGCAAGCAAAGAAGATGAGTTTGAAAACGGCGTAAAAACTATAGTTGAGAGTGATGGAGAGTTAAGTTATCTTGTAAATAACGCAGGCGTTACAAATGATAAACTTGCTTTAAGAATGAAATTAGAGGACTTTAGTGGCGTTGTGGATACGAATTTAAGCTCAGCTTTTTTAGGTTGTAGAGAAGCTTTAAAAACCATGAGTAAAAAACGCTTTGGTGCTGTTGTAAATATCGCTTCTATTGTCGGAGAAATGGGTAATGCTGGGCAAGTAAATTATTCTGCTAGTAAGGGTGGAATGATAGCTATGACTAAATCTTTTGCTAAAGAAGGAGCAAGTAGAAATTTACGCTTTAATTGCGTAACTCCAGGTTTCATAAAAAGCGATATGACTGAAGTTTTAAGCAATGAAATCAAACAAACCTATCAAGATAATATCCCTTTAAAACGCTTTGCAGAACCTGAAGAAGTAGCTAATTGTGTAGCATTTTTACTTAGTGATTATGCCTCTTATGTGACAGGCGATGTGCTTAAGATCAATGGCGGTTTATATATGTAAGGAAAAATGATGGATTTAAAAGAAATAGCGCAATTTTTAGATGATAATGCACCGGCATTTTTAGCCACTTTAGGAACTTGTGGAAATCCTAGAGTGCGTCCTATGCAAAGTCCATTGCTTGTGGGAGATAAAATTTATTTTTGCACAGCAAATACAAAAGGACTTTTTAAGCATATAAAAAATTATAATGGTATTGAATTTTGTTCTTGTGCAAAAGATGGGACTTTTTTAAGACTTAGAGCTAATGCGGTTTTTGAACCAAATTTAGAAGTTAAAAAAATGATGTTTGAAAAATATCCTTATCTTGTAAATCTTTATGAAACTCCGCAAAATCCAAAATTTGAAGTTTTTTATCTTGATCGTTTAAGCGCTAGAATGCAATTTATGAATCGAGAATTTAAGCTTTTTAAGGCTTAATGATTTGATAATTTTATTAACTATATATTAATTAAGATAAATATTATCTTAATTAATATTAACTTTTTGTTATTTTTTAAGGTGTAATCATTCCGTTTAATTTGCAAGGAATAGATTATGATATATTGCAAAAATTTTTTAATATTTATTTTATTATATTCATCTATTTTCTTTTTGATTGCTTAATTTTATACTTTTTTATATTTACTAAATTATAAATTTATTTTTAATCCATTTTATATTGAAAGGAGAGCTTGTTTTTGGATTTTTGGCATGTGGTTGTGTAAGATTGATTTACATTAAAAATTATTATTAATGGTGGAACTCTTATTACAGAAGCGGTGCGCGATGAAGAGGGATATCTTTTAAATAATCGTGGTGAGCGTTTTATGAAAAATTACCATGAAAAATGGAGCTTGCACTGCGAGATGTGGTTGCGCGTGTTATAGAAACAGAAATCGCGAATGTAGAGGTTATGGCGAGGGACTTGGAGCTTATGTTTTGTGCGATGTATGCCACTTAGGAAAAGAAAAAATTTTAAAAGATTTACCAACAATTCGTCACACTGCAATGCTTTTTGAAAATATTGATTTAGTGGATACCCCTGTACCTATCCGTCCAACGGCGCATTATTCTATGGGTGGAATTGAAGTGGCTAAATTTGAAGATATGAGTACTAAAATTGCTGGAATTTATGTAGGTGGAGAAGCTTCTTGCATTTCTATACATGGAGCTAATAGACTAGGGGAAATTCTTTAGCCGATGCAGTTGTAACTAGGGCATTTAGCAGGCATTGGTGTGACAAATTATGCCAAAGATGCAAGTTTTGAAAAAAAGGGGTAAAAACTCATGAACTTGCTCAAAAATGGCAGGCTAGATTTAAAAAAATTACAAACAATGGTGGAAATGGTCAAGAAATGTATTAATTGCGAGAAGAGCTAGGAAGTCAAAATCGGGATAATATGGGGATTTTTAGAGCTCAAGAAAAACTCGATCTTCTAGCAAAAAATTTAGAAGATATGCAAGCAAGATATGAAAAAATTCGTATTCCAAATCCTAATGAAGTGATGAATGCTGCTTTTACAGATTATATAGAGCTTGGCAATTTGATTTTACTTTCTCGCTGTGCTTGTTTAGCAGCTAGAAATAGACTTGAAAGTCGTGGTGCTCATACTAGAGAAGATTATCCAAAGCTAGATGATAAAAATTTCTTAAAACATAGCATTGTAAATTTAGAAAATGATGAATTAAAACTTAGTTATAAAGATGTCGTGGCAACTGAGTTTTCTCTTGATGGAAGGAGAGTGCAATGAAAATCATTATAGATCGTTTTAATGACAAGGAAAAATATGAACAAAGTTATGATATTGATGATAAGGATATACAGGGAAAAACTCTGCTCTCTTTTGCTTTTTATCAAAAAAAACAAAAGATATTACTTTAAATTTTACTGTTTCTTGTCAATCTGCAATTTGTGGGGCTTGTGCAGTGCGTGTGAATGGCATTCTTATCTTGCTTGTGATACTAAAATGCAAGATTTGTTAAAAGAATATGATAATCCTTCAAGTATACGCATTTCTCCGCTTGGAAATTTTAGAGTAATTTCTGATTTAATTGTGGATTGGGAGCCTTCTATAGAAAATTGAAGAAAAATTCGTCCTGCCATGGTGGCAAAAAATGAATTTTCAGCGGAAAAGGGTTGTAAACAAAGTCAAGAAGAATTTGATCGTATTAGCAAGCAATGGGATTGTATTTTATGTGGTAGCTGTGCTTCAGAGTGTAATAAATTAGAAGCAGATAGTAGCGATTATATGCAACCTTTTGTTTTTACTCATGCTTGGCGTGCAGCGGCAGACTCTCGAGGTAAGGATCCTATGTTGCATGTAAAACCCAGCGTAATGAATGGACTTTGGCTTTGTGTTTATTGTCGAGAGTGCGCTGATCGTTGTCCAAAGGGTATAAGTTCAGTAAGTGATATAGCAAATTTAAGAGTGATGGCGATTAAAAAAGGTTTAAATGAAGGCTTAAGGCCTGATCATGCTGAAGCTTTTTATAAAGATTTAGTTGAAGGTTCAGGACGCTTGAATGAAATTTATCTTGCTTTGCGTTCTGAGGGTGTTATAGGTTCTATGGGCAAAACAGATATAGCTTTTAAACTTATGCGCGCAGGAAAAATGAACCCTATGTATGTTTTTGGCGAGGATGAAATAGAAGGGCATAAAGATTTGGTTAAAATAATAAAGGCGGCACAAGAGGCTGTTGTTAAGGAGTAAAATATGCAAAAAGAATACGCTTTTTTCCAGGTTGTGTTTTATCTCAAGCTACAAAAGAATCTAAAATTTCACTTGAAGCTATTGCACCTATTTTGGGTTGGAAGTTGAATGAAGTTAAAGGATGGAGTTGTTGCGGGGCTTCTCAAGCGCAGTGTGTTGATCCTATTGCGACTTTGGTAGCTAATGCAAGAAATATTGCTTTAGTGGAAGAGATGAAAATGCCAATGCTTACAACTTGTAGTACTTGTATGCTAACTTTAACTAAAGCAAAAAATACTCTTGATAAGGGTGCAAAAGAACGCATCAATACTTTTTTAGCACAAGGTGGAATGAAATATCAAGGTTCAACGCCTATTACAAGTCTTTTGTGGGAGCATTATGAGGATTTGGATAATTTAAAAAGTAAGGTAAAAAAGCCGCTTTCAAATTTAAAAGTAGCTTTATTTTATGGTTATCATAGTTTAAGACCTGAAGATGCTTTCGGTAAAAAAGAAAGTTCAACCAATCCAAAAAGTTTTGAAAGTGTAGTAGAAGTTTTAGGGGCTAAAATAGTTCCTTTTGAAAAACGCCTTGATTGTTGTGGTTTTCATGCTTCTTATCCTGCAGAAAAATCTGTGAAAAAAATGTCTAGTCAAATTGTCAATAATGCAAGTAAAAATCAAGCTGATTGTGTTGTAACACCTTGTCCACTTTGTCAAATGCAGCTTGATATCTATCAAGAAAGATTTCAAGATTATACTAATTCTAAAGCAAGATTGCCTATTATTCATTTATCACAATTAGTAGGACTTGCATTAGGACTTTCTAAAGAAACGGTTGGTTTAGATTATAATATTATTGATGCAAGTAAAATTGCATAAAAACATGGGCAAAAAGCCCATGTTTAAAGATTTAATTCCATTCTTAAAGAATGCTCCCAAAAAGCCACTTCCAAGCGTGTTACAGTATGAAAAATTTCGCTGAGTTTTTGGAATTTTTGTGCACTAACACTTGAAGTATAAGAATTAACAAAATCTTCAAATTCTTTAGCTTCATTTTGAAAATTTTCACTTCCATAGGTCAAAATCCATTCTTTGTAAGGATGATCTTTTAAATTTTCATTTTTTAAACGATTTATAATTTCAGCACCTATTTTTGCATAGCCTATAGCGCAAGCACTAAGAGCAACTAACATATCTAAAAAATCTCCATTTTCACCTATGCTTAACATATAACGCGAATAGGCTATATTGACTAAACTTTCATCTTTTGTATCGAGTTCATCTGCATTAATGCCAAGAGATAAAATTGCACGGTGAAGTTCCATTTCTCCTTCAACTATATAATTTTGAAATTTCACAGCAAAACGAAGTTCTTTTGCGGTATTTGAGTTAAGTGCTAACCTTGCGTAGCATTTTGCGTAATTAAGCAAATAAATATAATCTTGCTTGAGATAAAAAAGAAAATTTTCTTGCTTTAGGCTTTTATCTTCTAATTTTTTAACAAAATCATGATGTAGATAAGCATCCCAAATTTTTTGATTTTCTTTGATTAAATTAGAGAAAAGCATCATTTTTCCTTTATGTTTTAATATTTTATTTTCAAGTATAATGAAAAACTATAAATATTTTAAGCTTTTTATAGTAAAATACGCTTTATTTTAATTTTTTGAAGGAGAACAAATGGCAACATTTGATGATGTAAAAGCAGTAGTAGTAGAGCAATTAAGTATTGATGCAGATGCAGTTAAAATGGAATCAAAAATTATTGAAGATTTAGGTGCTGATTCTTTAGATGTTGTAGAGCTTATTATGGCTTTAGAAGAAAAATTTGAAGTAGAAATTCCAGATAGTGATGCTGAAAAATTAATTAAAATTGAAGATGTTGTAAATTATATTGACAATCTAAAAAAATAATTTTTTTTCTTGCAAGGAGCTTATTCTTGAAAAGAGTTGTAGTTACAGGTATTGGTATGATCAATGCCCTTGGTTTAGATAAAGAAAGTTCATTTAAAGCAATTTGCAATGGAGAAAGCGGAGTAAATAAAATTACTCTTTTTGATGCTACGGACTTTCCTGTTCAAATTGCAGCTGAAGTTAAAAATTTTGATCCATTAGAGGTTGTTGATGGCAAAGAAGTAAAAAAAATTGACCGTTTCATACAACTTGGAATTAAAGCAGCAAGAGAAGCAATGCAGGATGCTGGATTTAGTGAAGAATTAGATAAAGAAGAATTTGGCATTGTTTCGGCTTCTGGTATTGGAGGTTTGCCTAACATAGAAAAAAATTCCATTATTTGTTCCGAGCGAGGTCCGCGTAAAATTTCCCCTTTTTTCATACCTTCAGCACTTGTAAATATGTTAGGAGGTTTGATTTCTATAGAGCATGGACTTAAAGGGCCAAATATTTCTTGTGTTACAGCTTGTGCAGCAGGAACTCATGCTATAGGAGAAGCTTATAAAAGTATAGCTTTGGGAAATGCTAAAAAGATGTTAGTCATAGGTGCAGAAGCTGCGATTTGTCCTGTGGGTATAGGTGGTTTTGCTTCAATGAAAGCTTTATCAACTAGAAATGAAGATCCACAGCATGCTTCAAGACCATTTGACAAAGAAAGAGATGGTTTTGTCATGGGAGAAGGTGCTGGAGCTTTAGTTTTTGAGGAATATGAAGAGGCTAAAAAACGCGGTGCTACGATTTATGCTGAATTAATTGGATTTGGAGAAAGTGCAGATGCGCATCATATTACTTCACCAACTTTAGATGGGCCTTTAAGAGCTATGAAAAAAGCTTTAAATATGGCAGGGAATCCAAAGGTAGATTATATCAATGCACATGGAACTTCAACCCCTGTAAATGACAAAAATGAAACAGCAGTAATTAAAGAGCTTTTTGGCAATAATATCCCGCTTATAAGTTCCACCAAAGGACAAACAGGTCATTGCTTGGGTGCTGCAGGTGCAATTGAAGCAGTTGTTAGTGTTATGGCTTTAAGAGATGGGGTAGTTCCACCTACAATCAATCAGCTTGTAAAAGATGATGAATGTGATCTTGATTATATTCCAAATATATCAAGAAAAGTAGATTTAAAAGTGGTGATGAGTAATTCTTTTGGTTTTGGTGGCACAAATGGCTGTGTTGTATTTAAAAAAGTAGATTAATATGGCTTCTTATTTAGATTTTGAAAAAAATATTCAGCAAATTGACGAGGACATTATCAATGCTCAGATTAAAGGAGATACTGAAGCTGTATCAATTTTAAAGAAAAATCTTGAAAAAGAAATTTCTAAAACTTATAAGAATTTAAGTGATTTTCAGCGTTTGCAATTAGCGCGTCATCCAGATCGCCCTTATGCTCTTGACTATATTGAACTTATTTTAAATGACGCTCACGAAATACATGGTGATCGTGCCTTTAGAGATGATCCTGCTATTGTTTGTTTTATGGGTTATTTAGGAGAGAAAAAAATAATTGTAATTGGTGAGCAAAAAGGACGTGGAACAAAAGATAAAATCGCTAGAAATTTTGGGATGCCACATCCTGAAGGATATCGCAAAGCCTTAAGAGTAGCAAGACTTGCAGAGAAATTTCAAATTCCTATTTTATTTTTGATAGATACTCCAGGTGCTTATCCTGGAATAGGTGCTGAAGAAAGAGGACAAAGTGAAGCTATCGCTAGAAATTTATATGAATTAAGTGATTTGAAAATACCGACCATTGCTATAGTTATCGGAGAAGGCGGTAGTGGCGGGGCGTTAGCTATAGGGGTTGCAGATAAACTTGCAATGATGAAAAATTCTGTTTTTTCAGTAATTTCTCCTGAAGGTTGTGCTGCAATACTTTGGAATGATCCTGCAAAAAGTGAAGCTGCAACCAAGGCTATGAAGGTAACGGCTGATGATTTAAAATCTCAAGGTTTAATTGATGATGTTATAGATGAGCCTACAAATGGTGCACATCGCAATAAAGAGGCTGCAGCAGTAGCTATTGCTGATTATGTAAAAAAATCTCTAAATGAACTTGAAAATATTGATGTACGAGAACTTTCTGCAAATCGTATGCAGAACATTTTAAAGCTTGGAGCCTATCAAGAGGCTTAGGCTTTTACTTCGCTTTTTTAAATAATTTTATTATTTATAATTGTTATCAAAATTAAGTTAATTAAAAGTATTCTTTTTTTATACTTCAAAAATGATTTTAAATATCAAAATAATTATTTTTAAAGGAATTAATTTGACTCAAATCAAAAATATAAAATTTAAAAAAAGTTTACTGTGTTTTTTAATTTTATCTGGAGCTTTGTTAAAAGCAGAAGAAAAATATCAACTTAATGATGTTGTGGTTAGTGCTAGTGGTTTTGAACAAGATTTGGTTGATGCACCTGCTAGTATTTCTATCATTACAAAAGAAGAGCTTGAAAAAAAGCCAATTAAGGATATAGGAGAGGCTATAGGAGATATTCCAGGTGTAGATGTGACTATGAATAAAACAGGCACTTATGATTTTAGCATACGAGGTTTTGGTAGTTCTTATACTCTAGTTTTAATTGATGGAAAACGTCAAAGTGTTGCAAATGGGTTTTATGATAATGGTTTTAGTGGCAGTGAGTCAGGATATCTGCCACCTTTGTCTATGATAGAGCGTATTGAGGTTATACGTGGTCCAGCTTCTACACTTTATGGCAGTGATGCTGTAGGCGGTGTGATAAATATTATCACTAAGAAAAATCCTGATAAAATCGAAGCAAATATAGAATTTAATACTCTTTTACAACAGCACTCTAATCACTATGGTAATGCTGGGGGATTTAATGCTTATGTAGCAACTCCTTTGATTGAAGATACATTATCAATTTCTGCAAGGTTGAAGTATTATGATAAGGCAGCTTCTGATTTAAAATGGCCTACACCGGTTTGGAATAATAACAATCAAAGACCTGATAATTATCAAATTGCTAGTCATAGTCCAGGTGCTTTTACTAGTTTAGGTTTTGGTTCTAGGCTTAATTGGATAGTAGATGATAAAAATAATATATATTTTGATATAGAGCGATATATTAATGAAATTTCAGTGAATTCTACAAGTAGTAGGGCTATTAAAAGTGAAAGACAACTTTTTAAGGATAATATTGTTTTAAATCATGATGGTAACTATGATTTTGGTTCAACTAACTCATATTTACAATATGGTAGCACTAAGGATAAGGAGTTGCATAGCCAAATTTGGGTAGGAGAAGGTAAGGTTGTTTTACCTTGGAATTTAGGTCAATACGGTAATTTAGTAAATACCTTTGGTGCAAGGATTGATTATGAGATGTTAAAAAATGATCAAGCAAGCGCAGGTAGTCAAATAAGAGGTAAAAATCTTGATCAAACCACGGTTGCGCTTTATGGGGAAAATGAGTATTTTATAACAGATGATTTGATTTTTACTACAGGTTTACGTTATATTTATAGCGATTTGTTTGATTCTGAATTTACGCCTAGGGTTTATTTGGTTTATCACTTAAATGATAATATAGCCTTGAAAGGAGGTGTTTCAAAAGGCTATAAAACTCCTGCTGCTAAGGAGTTGACAAATGGATATTATAATTATGCCAATGGTAATGCTTATTTTGGAAACCCTGACTTAAAACCAGAGGAAAGTATAAATTATGAATTGGGCGTTGATTTTAGGATATTTGATTTTGCACATTATTCTATCACAGGATTTATTACTGATTTTACAAATCAAATCAGTAGTGAAGATTTAACAGGTATGCAAAATGGTATTAGTTGTAGCAATGGCACTGTTTGTACGCGTCCTATTAATCTTGGAAAAACACAGACTAAAGGTATAGAATTTGCATTTAATACCAAAACTTACAATGGTTTTAGTCTAAATTCAAGTTATACTTTTATGGATAATCGCTACAAAGATGGTCAAAAAAATTGGTTTGGTGGTGATAGAATAGAAAATTTACCAAGACATATAGCAATGTTAAAATTAAACTATGAGCGAGGTAAATTTAGTTCCTATATAAAAACACGAGCAAGACTTGATACTATAGCTAAAGCAAAAGGTGGCGGTAATGGTAGTCTGCCATGGCAAAAATATAAACCTTTTTATATAGTAGATTTAGGGATAAATTATCAAATCAATAAGCAATCTAGCTTAAGTTTTGCAGTGCAAAATCTTTTTGATAAAAATTTCTTCGATCCGCAAGTTACTAAATGGGATGGGGCTAATCCTGCTGGATATGCAAATCGTTATCAAGACTATACAGAAGGAAGGAGTTTTTGGTTGAGTTATAAATATGATTTTTAATTTTTTAAGGCTTTAATTACCTTTATATTTTCAAAAAAGCAAAAATAAAGTACAATGTGAAAAATAAATAAAAGGTTTTATTATGGCGTTTAAAAATTTAAAAGAACTTTCTTTTGAAAAATCAAATTATATTAAGCCTAAGAGATTTGCTTATGAAAGTAATGGTAAGTTTTGTACTTGGGATTTTATAGAATCTAAAGATAGTGTTTCAGTGCTTTTGTATCATAAAGAATTAGAAAGTTTTATTTTTGTACGCCAATTTCGTATACCACTTTGGTATCATCAAATGCATGATAAAGATTATGTAAAAGATGATGATATGGGCTATACTATAGAGCTTTGTTCTGGGCTTGTGGATAAAAAATTATCTTTAGAGGAAATAGCAAAAGAAGAATGTATAGAAGAACTAGGATATGCTCCTAAAAATTTAGAAAAAATAGGAGATTTTTATACAGGGTTTGGTTCAGGTGTAAGCAAGCAAAGCTTTTATTTCGCAGAAGTTGATGAAAAAGATAAAATTTCTTCTGGAGGTGGAGTTGATGATGAAGAGATTGAAGCTGTTTATGTTAAGGTGCAGGATTTTGAAAAAAAATGTAAAAATATGATAAGAACGCCTTTGCTTGATTTTGCTTATATGTGGTTTTTAAAGGAAAAGTGGGGAAAATTAAAGATTATTTAGGTTAAACCTTAAAAAGGTTCAACCTAGGATTTTAATGAACTGACTCATCAAGCATTTCTTTAAATACATTGAAAAGATCAAGCGATGCATTTTCAGCAACTTTGCATTTATTAATTATGCTGTGTTGAGTAATATCTTTGCTAATATCTTCTGTATTTGCTATTGTTATAGCATTATTCATATTTTCATGAACTTTTTCATGTGGCTCGTTAATTTTTAAGAAGCTTTTATTTTGCCCAAATCTTTCTTTTCCTGTGCTAGCAAGCCATTTTCCTAAGCGACAAGATGTATGGTCAGCTAATTGCTTTCCTGATTTGGAAAAAATTTCTTTATAACCATTTAATTTAAAAGCTATATGATCTAGTTTTGCTAAAGATACGAAAGCTTCTGAAGCGATACCAACTGCATTTGAATTAGTAGAATGCGCTTCATTTACCAAGTGGGTAAATTTTTCGGAAAAACTCATAATATGAGCATTAGAATCTATAGAAATTTTTTCAACTTGCTCACTTTGAGTATACATTTCATTTGCATTTTGCTTTAGAAGGTTGATATTCATTTCAACTTCTGTGGTTGCTTTTTGTGTTTTTTCAGCTAGTTTTCTTACTTCATCAGCAACAACAGCAAAACCACGTCCATGTTCACCTGCGCGTGCAGCTTCTATGGCAGCGTTAAGAGCTAAAAGATTGGTTTGATCGGAAACGTCTTTAATTAGATTAATTACATTAGTAATTTCATCTACACTTCTATGCAATGTTCCTGCAACATCTCTTGTTTTATTGGCTGATTCTGTAATATCCCCTAAGGAAGCATTGATAGAATTAGCAATATGGTTAAGTTCATCCATTTCAGCAAGAGAAGTTTTAGAATAGCTAGAGATAACTTCTGCCTTATTTACATTTTCTAACATATCGCCTTGAACAATAGTAATATTTTTTAAAACCCCAGTTAATAAAACATTTAAAAGATCTGTTTTAAGTTTAGACTCTAAAGCCGCTTGTTCTAATGATGTAATTTTATTTTTTAATTCTAAATTTTCCGATTGAAATTTTTCAATTTTATGTGTAAGATTTTTATTTTCTTCTTCAAGTTTTTGAAGATCAGAATGGTTTATTTTACTTCCAAACATTGTTTTGCCTTATTTTTTATAATTGGCTAGATATCGGCTAAGTTCATCTTTTACATGAAGCTTTTCTTTTTTTAAAGTTGAAATTTCCATGCTGCTAAGAGAAGTTCTACCTTCTTCTGCATCTTTAATCATATCATCAAGTTCATTATGACGATCAAATAGTTTATCAAAATGAGCATCTTTACCTTTTAGCTCTGACATTAATTCTCTATATTCATGTAGCATAAACTCTCCTTGTATTAGTGAAATTTAAAATTCATTTAACAAGGTATTTTACACTATTAAAAGATATTTTTAGCTTAAAAAATAATAAAATTAATAATAATTTTTAAATGTGTGTTATATAAGTGATTTATTAAAGTTTATTTTTAAATTGGAAATATTAAAATTGAGGAATAAATCCTCAAAATTATTTAGAATTTTGTTTTTTTAGAGTTCTTAGAGTAGAAGCTGCAATTCTCATTTTTCTCGTGGTGCCATCTTCTAAAGTTACACGAACTGTTCTGAGATTAGGTAAAAAGCGTCTTTTTGTTTTATTATTAGCATGGCTGACATTATTACCCACCATTGGACCCTTGCCTGTGATTTGACATACTCTTGCCATTTTCTTGTCCTTATGAAAATTTTTAAATGGAGATTTTATCAAAATTAAGCTTAAAATATTCCATAATTTATAGTTTTTTTAATATATAAGTCGATAAAATATTATTTATCACATTTATATATAGTTTAAGGTTTTGATCATGTATGTAGCTCCAAGTTTATTGTCTGCAAATTTTTTGAAATTAGAAGAAGAAGTTAAAGCTATTGAAGTTGCAGGTGCGGATCTTTTACATATTGATGTAATGGATGGACACTTTGTTCCAAATTTGACTTTCGGACCTTGCGTGATCGAAAAAATTTCAACTATTAGTAAATTGCCATTAGATGTGCATTTAATGGTTAAAGATGTAAGTAAATTTGTAGATCTTTTTATCTCTTTAAAACCGAAATTTATCTCTTTTCATATGGAAAGCGAAGTTCATCCTATAAGGCTTTGTGAATATATAAGAAGTCAAGGAATCCATCCTGCTATTGTTTTAAATCCACATACTCCTATTGATTCTATTAAACACATGCTAGAATTTGTAGATATGGTGCTTTTAATGAGTGTTAATCCTGGATTTGGTGGGCAAAAATTTTTACCTTTAGTGCATGAAAAAATCAAAGAATTGCGCCAAATGATTGATAAAAAAAATGCTAAAGTTTTTATAGAGGTTGATGGTGGTGTTAATGGTTTAAATGCTAGTGATTTAGAAGAATCTGGAGCTGATATTTTGGTGGCTGGAAGTTATATTTTTTCTTCTAATGATTATAAAACTGCAATTTCATCTTTAAAGCTTGAATTTTGAGTTTACAGCAAATTGATCAGATTATTTCTATATTAAATAAGCAAAGCAAGCCTTATGATTGGGTGATGCAAGAGTTTGCCAAAGTTGAAGAATTAAAAAATTTTGATTTAGATTTAGAAACTTTTGAGCTTTTGGGGTTAGGTTTAACTTTAAATAAAGATAATATTTTTACTCTTAAAACACGCACAACAAAAATTAAAGATGAAATTTTTTGCATAGTGGATATAGAAAGTACTGGTGGGGTGAGCAAGGGGGAAATTTTAGAAATTGGAGCGGTAAAAATTCAAAATTATAAAGAAATTGGACGCTTTCAAAGTTTTGTTAAGGTAAAAGAAATTCCAGAAAATATAACTGAGCTTACGGGTATTACTTATGAGATGGTGGAAAATGCTCCAAGTTTAACAAAGGTTTTAAGTGATTTTAGACTTTTTTTAAAAGACAGTATTTTTGTAGCACATAATGTGCGTTTTGATTATAGTTTTATTTCTAAGGCTTTAAATGAGTGTGGTTTTGGCATTTTGCTTAATCGTCGTATTTGCACTATAGAATTTGCACAATGTTGTATAGAAAGTCCAAAATATAAACTAGAGGTTTTGAAAGAATTTCTGGGCGTGGAAAATACGCATCATAGGGCCTTAGATGATGCTTTGGCAGCTGCTGAAATTTTTAAATATTGCCTTGGAAAACTTCCTTATCATATAAAAACTACAGAAGAACTTATAAGTTTTACAAAGACTGCACGCATAAAGTAAAAATAAATATTTAAAGTGTATAATTAAAACATAAATGACGGGAGCTTGTGTAACAGGCTGAGAGTAAGCTAAAAGCTTAGACCGAACCGGATCTGGATAATGCCAGCGTCGGGAAGATTTATAAATTTTAATACTTTAAAAATTTATACTCACCCTTCATTTATCCAAATTTTTTAAAGGATAAATTTATGAAAACTCAAATGAATTATGCCAAAGAAGGTATTTTTACTAAAGAAATGCAGATTGTCGCGCAAAAAGAAAATTTAAGTAAAGATTTTTTGCTTGAAAATATTGCTTGCGGTAAAATTATTATCCCTGCAAATATTAATCATAAAAGTCTTGATCCAAATGGTATAGGTTTTGGACTGCGTACTAAGGTTAATGTAAATTTAGGAGTTTCAAATGATTGCGTTGATTATAGCGAGGAAATGAAAAAAGTAGAGCTTGCTCATAAATTTGGCATAGAAGCAATTATGGACTTAAGCAATTATGGCAAAACAAGTCGTTTTAGAGACGAGCTTGTTAATGTTTCAAAAGCTATGATAGGAACAGTTCCTGTATATGATGCGGTAGGATTTTTAGAAAAAGATTTAAAACAAATTGGTGCTAAAGACTTTTTAGATGTTGTATATCATCATGCTAAAAGTGGGGTTGATTTTATGACAATTCATGCAGGTATTAATTCTCGCGCAGCGCATATTTTTAAACAAAGTAAAAGACTTACAAATATAGTTTCAAGAGGAGGCTCTGTGCTTTATGCTTGGATGATGATGAAAGATGCCGAAAATCCTTTTTTTGAGTATTATGATGATTTGCTTGACATTTGTTTAAAATACGATGTAACTTTATCTTTGGGCGATGCTTTGCGTCCTGGCTCTACTCACGATGCAAGTGATGGGGCGCAAATTTCAGAGCTTATAGAATTATCGCTTCTTACCCAAAGGGCTTGGGATGTTGGGGTTCAAGTAATGATAGAAGGTCCAGGGCATATGGCTATTAATGAAATAGAGGCAAATATGCAATTAGAAAAGCGTTTATGCAAAGGAGCTCCTTTTTATGTCTTAGGGCCTTTAGTAATAGATATTGGCGCAGGGTATGATCATATTAGTGGTGCTATTGGAGGAGCTGTGGCTGCAGCTAGCGGTGCTGATATGCTGTGCTATGTAACACCTGCTGAACACTTAAGACTTCCAAATTTAGAAGATGTTAGAGAGGGTATAGTTGCGACTAAAATTGCAGCTCATGCAGGAGATATAGCCAAACTTCCAAAAGAAAGAGCAAGGGATGATGAGATGAGTAAGGCTAGACAAGAGATAGATTGGGAGAAAATGTTTAAACTTGCTATTGATGGAGAAAAGGCCAAAAAAATGTTTAATGAGCGTCGCCCTGATGATTTAAACTCATGTTCCATGTGTGGAAAAATGTGTGCAATGAATACTATGAATCAAATTTTAAAAGGCGAGGATGTGAGTTTAGCTTGAATAAACTTTGAGAGTAAGATCTATAGAGATACCTTGCTCTCCTGCTTTAAGATTAAGTGGATAATCAAGCTTGATTAAGTTATTATAGTTTTTTAGAGCATCAATAAAATCATAAAGTCTTCTAGGATTGTTCATTGTCGCTTTAATGGCTAAGCGGTTTTTTAGATATTTTTCTTGTTTTTCGGGCTTAGTTTCTTGAATTTTTACGTTTTGAAAATATTTTTGTAAAAAAATATCAAAATTTCCTATATTAAAATTTTGCTCAAATTGCTCTAAGCTTTTGTTGTTTTCGCTTCTTAGAGTTGATATTTTATCTTCACTAAAGTCAAATTTTGATTTAGCGGCTTTTAAGATAGCAAGTTGTGAGTTTTCTCTAAGATTTGCTTGTTTGTAATTTTTTAATGTCGGTAAAAGTAAAAATAAGATCAAGGCTGTGCAAACGCTTATAAAACTTAACGCGCAAATGATAAGCTTTAATAAATCAATTTCTTCTAGGCTTTTATCTTTCATCTGCAACTCCTGGAATTTGTTTACTAATACTAACAAAACGATACCACCCATTATCTAAGCGATAATAGGTTGTATAGCTTTGATCAAAGATGCTTTTTAAAGGGGTTTCTAAAAGTAGAGTAAACATTTCTCTTGTAGGAGTGACTCCAATAAGTTTTAAGGAATATTCGTCTTGTTCAACACTTTCAAGAGTAATATTATCAGTTTTTACAATAATATCAAATAGATTTCTTAAGCTTTCTTTAATAATTTGATTTTGAGTGTTAAAATTTTTCGCTATTTGGCTTTGATCAAATAAAATTTCATAAAGTATTTCATTTTGCTTAGTTTGATTTTGAAGCACTATAACTTGTTGTTTTTCATCATTGATAGAGCTATTGATTAATGCAATTTTTATTGTATATGTAAAATATACTAGCAAGATAAATAATATACTAAAACCAAAAAGTCCTAGCCAAATTTTATCAAAGAGTGTGAAAATAGGTTTTTTTCTTGGCTGTATGAAGCTATAAGTCATTTAAGCTCCTTTCGCATCAACTCTATCATAAGATCTAAGGTGTTGATTTGTTTCGTTTTTATCTCTAAAAAAGTTTCACTTTCTAAAAAATCAATAGCACTTATGTTAATATCTGATTCGCTATATAATAAAATACCATTGATAAATACCCCAGCATATTTATCATCATTGTAAAATTTTTCAATGCTCGTAATAATATAACGGCAAAGTTCCATATCATTGCTAAATTGATTTAATTCATCAAGATTAAAATTATCATTATTATCCAAAGTTTCAAGATTATTTTCTTGATCAAGTAGATCAAATTTATTATTTAAGGCTTCATTGAAGTTATCTAAGGTAACTTCAGTATCATCGTTGTTGTTTTCAATTTCTTGATTATCTTCTGATGGAAGTTCAAGCTCTAAACCTAATTCTTGCTCAAATATTTTAAAATCACCGTATAAAATAGTATTGCCTTTAGCAACAATAATTGCCAAAAGATGTCCTTGTTTAAATCCATAAAGTAAAATTTGATCATCAGGCTGTTTTTCTTTTTGTATATTGTAGTAAAGAAGGGCAAAAGGGGAATATAAAAAATCTAAACCTCTATATTCTTCAAAAAGCTCGCTATAATATTCCACATGTTCGGTAGCCGTATAAACAAGGGCATTATTAAACAAAATATGCTGTAAGCTGATTTTTCCTATATTAAAGTGCTCACAATCTTGAATATTTGTACTAGGTATTAATCCTTGTTCTTTGGCGTCTAAAAATAAAGCAGTGTGGTAAAATAAGAAATGCTTGCTTAAATTTTTTATGTATTCTAATAAATTTTCACTTTTATCAAAAGTTTTTTCATTGCTACTGATTAGTTTATTTCCTCTGTAAATAGAAGCTTTTACAATATTTTTTTTATCTTCTAAAATAATACTAATAAAAAGTTGTGGAAATATTTTTTTAAGTAAAAATAACATTTCATTCCTTAAATTGATCAGCTAAGCTAATTTTATCAAATTGTTCCATTAGAAATTCTTTAGCTTTTTCTTTATCTAAAGATAAAATATCCAAAGGTTCACTTAGACTATAAGTAATCTTACTAAAAGGTTTTGGCAAGATCATCTTATCCCAACTTTTAAATTCCCAAAAACGATTTGCTTCATAGTTTAAAATTCTTATCTTTAGTTCTTTTTTTTGAGCCAAAATGATAGAACCATCTGAAATACTATGATAAGGCCCACGTGGACCATCGGGCGTGATAACTATATCGTCATTTTGTTCTAAAACTTTAAATGCAGCTCTAAGTGCACTGCTAGCACCCCTTGAAGTGCTTCCTCTTACAGTATCAAGACCGAAAAGCTTGATGATTTTTGCAATTTGTTCTCCATCTTTATGGTGGGAGATCATGACATAGGCTTTTTTATTTTTTTGTCTATAATGTCTAAACGCAAAAGGCATGAGTGCTAATTTTCCATGCCAAAAAAGTATCACACTAGCTTTACGGTCAACTTTTTCACCTTTATAGTGCTTTTTACAGCTTAAAAAAATAAGCCATTGCAAGATGAAAATTATATATGTTAAGCAATGGATTTTAAACGATTTCCCCATATAAAACCATACGCTTTGCATTAGTGATTTTTACTTCTTTAAATTGCCCTAAAAGTTCTTCGCTACCTTCAACTTGAACTAAAAAATTATTATCTGTTCTTCCAGCAATGCTATTGCCTGCTCTTAATTCTTCAAATAAAACTTTAAAAGTTTTATTTTCTTGTTTTTTTACAATTTCATCTAAAATTTCACTATGACGATTTTGTAAGGTGCTAAGTCTTCTTGAAGCTGTTTCTTCATCGATTTGATTAGGCATGGTTGCGGCTTTTGTTAAAGGGCGTTTGGAGTATTTAAAAGAAAAAATTTGTTCAAAACGTACTTTTTCCAAAACATCCATAGTTTCTTCAAAATCTTTTTCACTTTCCCCTGGAAAAGCTACAATAATGTCTGTAGAAATGCTAACATTTGGACAAAGTTCTCTAAGTTTTAAAGCTCTATTTAAATACCATTCTTTAGTATAGCTACGCTTCATAGCTTTTAAAATTTCACTTGAGCCGCTTTGTAAAGGCATATGCATGGATTTGCAAACTTTTGGATTATTGGCAAAAACTTCTAAAAATTTATCATCCATATGCAAAGGATGTGGACTTGTAAAGCGAATGCGTTCCAAATCTTCTATGGTGCTAAGTTCTTCTAAAAGATCTGAAAAGTCCATTTTTTTATGTTCGTTTCTAAATCTTTTGCCGTAGTTATTGACATTTTGTCCTAGCAAAAAAATCTCTTTAGCACCTTTTTCAACAGCTTTTTGAGCTTCTTTGTAGATAATGTTAAAAGGTATGGAAATTTCATCTCCTCTAGTATGTGGCACTATACAATAAGTGCAGTGTTTGTCACAACCTATGGAGATATTAATATAGGATTTATAAATACTATTTCTAAAATCTGCAAAAGCAAATTCACTTTCATCATAGTCTATATCCACGCCCATAAATTTTGGAGTTTTTATAGCTTGAGTGATTTTGGAAATATTTCTTGCTCCTAGAACAAAATCCACATAAGGAGCACGTTTGAAAATTTCATTTCCCAAATGCGATGCAGTACATCCACAAACTCCTATTTTAGCACCTTCTTTTTTAACTTTTTCAAAACTACCTACTTCTGAGAAAAGTTTATGCACAGGTTTTTCACGCACTGAACAGGTATTGATAAGAATAAGATCTGCTTCTTTGATATCTTCTGTTAGTTCGTAATTTTCTTTTTGTGTTAATTCTGCGATCATATGCTCAGAATCTCTGACATTCATCGCACAACCTAAAGTTTGGATAAAAAGTTTTTTAGCACTCAAAGAATATGTACCTCATACATAAAATCATTATCATCAAGTCCGTATTTTACGGTTCTATGATAAATGCTTACTCCTTTTTTTTCAAAATGATTTACAAGGGCAATGAGTTGTTTGTGTGTATTATCTTTATCAAAATAAAAAAACTTTTGTCCTTCTTTTTCTATAGCCTCTTCGATTTTTTCTAGGCTAATATTTTTAGGTTTTTCATTAATCAAAGTTCTTGCCAATTTTAATTCCATAGCTAAATCCTTAAGAATTTTCATTTTAATCTATAATTTTAGCAAATTTTACTTTTAATTAAACTTATTAAGGATATAATTTTTATCTACATTTTTAAATTTCCCACAAAAAAGGTTTTATAAAATATGGAAAAGATAGCAGATATTATCGAATCTATTGCTAATGAAAAAAATTTAAACTTAGAGAATGTAAGAGAAAAGGTAGCTACCGCTTTAATCAATACTGCAAAAAGAATTTATGGACAAGAATATGAGTTTTTTGTGGATCCTAAAAATTTAAATCTTTATCAAAAAATTACCATAGTAGCAGATAATGACGAGAGATTGCAAAATAAAAGTGAGAGTTTTATCGCGTTAAGTAAGGCAAAATCAGAAGCTCCAGATGTTGAAATAGGAGATGAATTAACCTATGAATGTTCTTTGGAAAATTTAGGAAGAACTGCGGTAAATACCTTGCATAAAGAACTTGAATATCATATACAAAAATTATTAGAACAAACTATTTTTGAAAAATATAAAAACAAAGTAGGGCAAATGGTTTTTGGTACAGTTGTTAGAGTGGATAATGAAGAAAATACTTTTATTGAAATAGATGAATTAAGAGCTTTTTTACCGAGAAAAAATCGCATTAAAGGGGAAAAATTTAAAATAGGTGATGTGGTAAAAGCTGTGATACGCCGTGTTTATACAGATAAAGGTATTAAAATCGAGCTTAGTCGTACAAGTCCTAAATTTTTAGAATGTTTACTTGAAGCTGAGGTTCCAGAAATCAAAGATGGTTATGTCAATATTATAGGATGTGCTAGAATTCCAGGTGAAAGAGCAAAAATCATTCTTCAGGCCAATGGAGCAAATATCGATCCTGTAGGTGCTACAGTAGGTGTTAAAGGTGTAAGAATTAATGCAGTAAGCAAAGAGCTTCATAATGAAAATATTGATTGTATAGAATTTACAAATGAGAGTGAAATTTTAATTTCTCGTGCCTTGGCTCCTGCTATTGTAAATTCTGTAAAAATTGAAGATAAAAAAGCTATGGTAAGTTTAAATAGCGAACAAAAAAGCAAAGCCATAGGAAAAAATGGTATTAATATTCGCCTTGCTTCTATGTTAAGTGGTTATGAAATAGAGCTCAATGAATTAAGCTCATCGCAGCTAAATAATGCCATCAGCAATGAAGAAGCAATGAAAAATCTTCAAGATTTGTTTAAAATTTAAAATATTTGTGAATTTTCACAAATGTTTTTTATAAAACCACTTCCAATAAAATGCCGCAAAGATAAAAATCATACCCAATAAACCTGTAATCAGTTTTAAACTCAAGCCTATTTCAAATAAAAAGCCCATAAGCATTGAAATAATAGCGCTAAAACTAAGATAAATCATATCTGTATAAGCGATCACTCTACCATGATATTCTTTGTCAGCATTTTTTTGTATCATGGTGTAGGTATAAGCCCAAAGCGCTGAGGTAAAAAAACCTGCACCAATTAAACCTAAAAAAGAAATATAAAAATTAAATTGAGTTAAAGCCCAAAGTATAATACCCAAGCCTTGACCAAGATACATGTAAAATAAATTTTTATTATTAATAAATTTGCTTAAAACCATAGGCCCTATAGCTAAAGAACAAGCACGTACCGCATTTAAAAACCCTATTACTAAAGCAGCAGATAAAACTTCTTTGTATTGATGTTGTGCTAAAAGCGCAACCAAGGTTTCATAAGCAGTTAAACCTATAAAAGCGTGAAGCAAGATAAGATGAAAAATTATTTTGTTATTTAAAATATAGAAAAATCCTTCTTTTATCATAGTAAAAAAGCGACTTTGTGTTTTGTGATGAAAATCAGGAATGCTTAATCTTACTAAAAAAGAAATGCCTATGAGTATAAGCATACAGTCAAATAAAAAAGCGGTTTTAACTCCTAGAAAATAAATAAAAATTCCCGCACTTGCCATACCTGCTGTATAAGAAATCGCCCAAATGACACTGTGCATTTCATTAGCGAGTTTAAGTTCTTGAGGGGTTAAAATTTTGGCCAATAAACTCATTTCAGCTTGAAAATAAATCGAAGCAACACAAAGTCTTATGAAAATTAAAATAAACAAAAGCCAAAGCATACTAAGACTTGTGACAAAAATAAGACAAAAAATAGAAATTAATTCTATGCTAATCATACTGAGTAAAAGTTTTTTAGGTTTATTTTTC
The DNA here is from genome assembly GCF_002383835.1 of Campylobacter sp. 107. Classification (NCBI taxonomy): domain Bacteria; kingdom Pseudomonadati; phylum Campylobacterota; class Epsilonproteobacteria; order Campylobacterales; family Campylobacteraceae; genus Campylobacter; species Campylobacter sp. 107. The sequence continues at coordinate 261,663 of NZ_NXBA01000020.1, read as the reverse complement.
TCTACTATAACCCCATTAATAGGAGCAAGCAAAACTCCAGGTAAAAAAGCAAGCATAGCACTTGTAGCTGTTGCCCAAGTAGGAGCATTAAGCTCGACTAAAAGGGTAAAAACTCCCGTTTGAGAAAACCATGCTCCAAAATATACTATAAACTGAACCGAAGCCAATATTCTGATATTTTTATTATTTTTTAATAGTTCAATGTAATTCATAAGCGAAACTATAGCATAATTTATATTTTAAATGCTATAATTATTTTAATTATGTAAAAAAACAAGGAAAAATTTTGAAAAGACTGGATAAAAAAGAAGCTTTAGATTTATTACATCATGCGAGTTTAACTGAACTTGGAGAAATGGCTTATAAAAGAAAATTAGAACTTCATCCTGAAAAAATCACTACTTTTGTTGTAGATAGAAATATTAATTATACCAATGTTTGTTGTATTGATTGTTCTTTTTGTGCTTTTTATCGCCATCATAAAGAAGATGATGCTTATATTTTAAGCTTTGAGGAGATAGGCAAGAAGATAGAGGAGCTTGAAGCTATTGGGGGTACGCAAATTCTTTTTCAAGGCGGGGTGCACCCAAAATTAAAAATAGAATGGTATGAAGAATTAGTTTCTTGGATAAAAGAACATTATCCAAATATCACTGTACATGGTTTTTCAGCGGTTGAGATCGCTTATATCGCAAAGGCATCTAAAATTTCAATTACTGAAGTACTTCAAAGACTACAAGCTAAAGGTTTATTTTCTATACCAGGAGCAGGTGCTGAGGTGCTAAGCGATAGGGTGCGTGATATTATCGCACCAAATAAATGTGATACAGCTACTTGGTTAGAAGTACATCGCCAAGCTCATAAAATCGGTATGAAAAGTACAGCTACTATGATGTTTGGAACGGTTGAAAATGATGAAGAAATCATCGATCATTTCGAGCATTTGAGAAAATTGCAAGATGAAACAGGGGGATTTAGAGCTTTTATTTTATGGAGCTTTCAAAGTGATAATACTGCTTTAATCCAAAAACATCCAGAGATTATGAAACAAAGTTCTAACAAGTATTTAAGACTTTTAGCTCTAGCAAGACTTTATTTAGATAATTTTAAAAATTTGCAAAGTTCTTGGGTAACTCAAGGCTCGCTTATAGGTCAACTTGCTTTAAAATTTGGGGCCAATGATTTAGGCTCAACCATGATGGAAGAAAATGTAGTAAGTGCTGCAGGAGCAAGTTATAGAATGAATCAAGATGAGATGATAAGGCTGATTAGAAGTTTAGGCGAAAATCCAGCTAAACGCAATACCGCTTATGAAATTTTAGAAAGGTTTTAATGCAGTATTTAGACAGTAGGGGTGTTAAAATCCCTTTTATTTTTGAAAAAAATTCTGATTTTCCTATTGTTGTTTTAAAGCTTGTTTTTAGAAATTGCGCTAGAAGTTATGATGAAATAGCAGGCTTAGCTAAGATGTTTTCACGTATTTTAAATGAAGGTGTGGATGATAAATTTTTTAAAGATTTAGAATTTAGAGCGATAAATTTAGAGGCAAGTAGTGGTTTTGAAAGTTTGGAAATCAATCTTTCTTGTTTAAAAGAAAATTTTGATTTTGCTTTAAAGAGTTTGGAAAAATTGCTTTTAAAACCAAGAATAGAAGAAAAAATTTTGCAAAAATTAAAAATCAATGCCTTAGGTGAGCTCGCGAGTAAAAATAGTGATTTTGATTATTTAGCAAAAAATTTACTTAATGCTCAAATTTTTAAATGCAAAGAATTTCAAAGCTCAAACGATGGAGATGAAAAAAGTATAAAAATCTTATCTTTAAAAGATTTACAAAATTTTTATAAAAATTTTATCCATCTTAGTGATTTGGTTGTGATTTTAGGAGGAGATTTAGAAGAAAAACAAGCCAAGGAAGATCTTTTAAAACTATTATCAAAACTTCAAATAGGCAAAAAAAATACTCCAAAAAAATATGAATTAAGCAAAAACATTAAAGATGAAATTTTGATACGCCCAGAAAGCGAACAAGCTTATATTTATTTTGCTACGCCTTTTTTTGCTGATTTTAAAGATAAGGATTTATATCTTGCAAAAATTGCTTTATTTGTTCTAGGACAAGGGGGGTTTGGTTCAAGGATTATGGAAGAAATTCGTGTTAAAAGAGGTCTTGCATACTCAGCTTATGCTATGCTTGATATGAATATGTCTTTTTCTAGAGTTTTTGGATATTTACAAACTAAAAATGAAAGCGCTAAAGAAGCTAAAAAAATCGTAAAAGAGCTTTTTGAAGATTTTATAAAAAATGGCATGACTCAAAATGAACTTGATCAAGCTAAAAATTTTCTCATAGGATCAACTCCTTTGCGTTATGAAGGCTTAAGCAAGCGTTTATCTATGGCCTTTAATGAATTTTATCAAGGTTTAAATTTGGGATATTATAAAGAAGAGTTAAAACTTATGGAAAAGGTTAAACTTGAAACTATCAATGCTTATATTAACAAACATCAAGAGCTTTTAAATATAAGTTTTGCAAGCATACAAAATGAAAATTAAAGAAAGTGATTTTGAATTTTTTAAAAAATTAAAAATTAAAAGTGCTATTGATTTAGCGCTTCTTTTACCTAAAAAAATTGAAAATTTAAATCCAAGTAAAAATCCTAAAGAAAATGAAATTTGCACCCAAAAAATCACTATAAAAAGCGTTAGTTCAAGAAAAAATCAACTTTTTGGTTTAGGTTTTTGTGAAGAATGGCAAGAAAATATTTCTTTTGTGTTTTTTCATCCTAGAGCTTGGCATTTTGGGATTTGTAAGGTAGGAAAAGGGCTTATTTTTAATGCTAAACTCTCGCGTTTTAATCACACTTGGCAATTTAACAATCCTAAAATTTTAACTTCTTTTGAGGGTTTTAGTCCAAAGTATCAAATTTTAGGTTTAAAAGATGCAAAAATTGCTGCTTTTATACATAAATATCTTAATTATGAAAATTTACAAGAAAGTGGCATAGGGGATAAATATATACATTTTCTTTTAAATTTGCATGCTTATAATGAAAAAAGTTTTTTTATGTTTGAAAATTTGCAAAATTTTAGCAAAGATTTAAAATATATAGAAATATATAATTTTTTAAAGCGTTTAAAAGCTAAAAAAACGCATTTTAAAGCTCATCAAATCAATGTTTTTAACATAGCCAATTGGCTTAAAGATTTGCCTTTTTCTCTTACTAAAGATCAGCTTAATGCCTTAAAAGATATAGAAAAAGATTTGCATTCAAAAGAAGCTAAAAGGCGTGTGATTATGGGTGATGTAGGGTGTGGTAAAACTTTGGTTTTGCTTGGTGCGGCTTTGATGGTTTATCCTAAACAAGCTATTTTGATGGCACCTACTAGTATTTTAGCGCATCAGCTTTATGAAGAGGCTAAGAAATTTTTGCCTGATTTTATGAATATTTTGTTTATTAAAGGGGGTAAAAAAGAAAAAGATTTAGAACAAAATATTCAAAAAGCAAATCTTATTATAGGTACTCATGCTTTAATTCATTTAGAAAGCCATAATGCCGTACTTGTAATGATAGATGAACAACATCGTTTTGGCTCGGCTCAGCGTGAGAAAATTCATTCTTTAGGTAAACAAGAATTTGCCCCTCATTTTATACAGTTTTCGGCTACGCCTATTCCAAGAACCTTAAGCATGATACAATCTGAACTTTTAAATTTTAGTTTCATTAAACAAATGCCTTTTAAAAAAGATATCACAACTTATTGTATACAAAATGAAGGCTTTTCTAAGCTTAGCGAGAAGATCAAAGAAGAAATCGCTAAAAATCATCAAATTATCATTATTTATCCCTTAGTGAGTGCTAGTGATAATATTCCTTATCTTTCTTTAGAGCAGGCTAAAGAATATTGGCAGAGTCACTATGAAAAAGTTTTTGTAACTCATGGGAAAGATAAACAAAAAGATGAAATTTTAGAGCGTTTTAGAGATGAGGGAAATATTTTACTAAGCACTACAGTGGTGGAAGTGGGCATTTCTTTGCCAAGATTGAGTATGATAGTGATTGTAGGAGCGGAACGTTTAGGACTTGCTACCTTGCATCAACTTCGTGGTCGTGTAGGTCGTGTAGGGCTTAAAAGCACTTGTTATCTTTATACTAAACTTAAAGAAATTCCAAGTCGTTTAAAAGAATTTGCTAGCACTTTAGATGGGTTTAAAATAGCAGAGCTTGATCTTAAAAACCGTTTGAGTGGAGATTTGCTCGATGGTTTTATGCAACATGGAAATGAGTTTAAATTTTTTGATTTTTCTAAGGATGAGGAGATTTTAGAAAAGGTAAAAAAAGATTTGGCAAAAAAAATGCCAAATTAATGTCCGCCATACTTATAAAGCATATTTTGAAAATGTGAAGCTATCATTTGTGCACGCTGTAAAATAACTGTTTTCATTTCTTCATTATAAACTATATTTAAACTTTCTTCAAAAAGTCCTAGCCAAACTTCAAAAAATTCTTGAGGAAAAGGAGGTAGATCTAGATGCTTTTTTAAGGGTTGCCCATTATAATCACCTTCGCCTAAAAGCATGCCTGCCCAAAAATTTCCTATTTTTGCTTTATGTTCTTTCCACTCTTCATCACTTGTTCCAATAGCATTGTTAAAAATAGGACCTAAATCCTTATCTTTTCTAACTTTTTCATAAAATATTTCCATGAGTTTTGCTATGCTTTCTTGATTAATTGTTTCAAATTTCATATAAGCCTTTCTTGAATGTTAATTTTATAGCGTTAATATAGCAAAAATAAGATAAATTAAATTTAACATAAGTTAAGAATGGAAAATATTATATAATGAAAGATTATTTAGAACTTTTATCTAGTGTAGGAAAATTAAAAAAATTTCAAAAAAATAGTATTTTATTTTATGAAGGCGAAGAGGCTAAAAAATTTTTTATTTTACTCAAGGGAAAAATACGCATTTATAAAAGTACATCAAGTGATAAAGAAATTACTTTGCATTATTTTAATCCTCCAAATTTTATAGCAGAAATGCCTGCTTTTAAAAAATTAAATTATCCTGCCAATGCCATCTTTGAAGAAGATGGAGAAATTTTGGAAATTGATTTTATTAATTTTCAAAATTTATGCAGTGAAAATAAAGAATTCAATTTTTTACTTATCAGCTCACTTTTTGATAAAATCAAAATTTTAGAAAAGAAATTATCTCAAAATGCATTAGATTTAAGAACGAGATTGTTAAAGTATCTTTTGGAAAATGAAAAAAAATTAGATACAATTTCGCAAAAACAAATCGCAATTGATTTAAATGTTAGAGCGCAATCTTTATCTCGAGTGTTAAAAGAGCTTAAAATTTCAGAACTTATTGATACAAAAAAAGGTAAAATTGAAATTTTAAATAAAGATATGATTATAAAAGAACTTTGGTAAAATTTAAGGTAGAGAATGGATTTTGATTTTATATTAGCTCAAGCTCCCGCTTTTTTAACAGCTGCTTGGCTTACGATAAAACTAAGCTTTTTTGGAATTATTTTTTCTTTAATAATAGGCTTGTTTTGCATTTTAATGAGTTATTTTAAAATAAAAATTTTAGAAAATATTTGCAAGCTTTATATAGAGTTTTCAAGAAATACGCCTTTATTAATTCAACTTTTTTTCTTATATTATGCTTTGCCTAAATTTAATATACATTTAGAGCAAATTCTACCGCTCAATTTAATTTGTTTAAGCGTAGAAGAAACTTTAAGACCTTCTTTTGCTTGTGCTATAGTAGGACTTAGTTTTTTAGGGGGTTCTTATATGGCTGAGAGTTTAAGGGCGGGATTTGAAGCCATAAGAAAACAGCAGTTTGAAGCAGGACTTTCTTTGGGTTTTTCAAAATTTGGAAATTTGCGTTATGTGATTTTGCCGCAAGCTTTGGCTATTTCTATGCCAAGTATTAGTGCTAATATTATATTTTTAATCAAAGAAACTTCAGTTGTTAGCATTATTGCCTTGCCAGATTTGGTGAATTTAATGAAGAGTTTAAATTCCTTAACCTATAAGACAGATGAGCTATTGTTTTTGTTGTTTATGGGATATTTGTGCATTATTTTGCCTTTGTCTTTTATTTTGCTAAAGTTTGAAAAAAGGTTGCTTTATGCTTGAACTTTTAAATACCGATACGCTTTTAAGACTCTGGCAAGGGCTTTTTGTCACTTTTGAAATTTCATTTATCAGCATTATTATTACTTCGATAGGCGGGTTGTTTTTGGGAATTTTAATGAGTTTTAAAAATACCTATATCTATGCTTTTTGTCGTTTAGGTTTAGAATTTGTACGTGTTATGCCACTTTTAGTATGGTTTTTTGTGGTGTATTTTGGTTTTCCTAGATGGTTTGGGTGGGATTTGAGTTCTGTAAGTGTAGCTATTATTGTTTTTAGCATTTGGGGTTGTTTTGAGATGATGGATTTGGTGCGTGTTTCCTTACAGAGTATTCCAAAACATCAGCATGAAAGTGCATTATCTTTAGGTTTAAATACGATGCAAAGTTTTGTTTATATTATTATTCCACAAGCTACGCGTCGTTTAACTCCTATGAGTATGAATTTACTTACTCGCATGATCAAAAGTACAACCTTTGCTTATTTAATCGGTGCTGTAGAGCTTGTAAAAGTAGGGCAACAAATTATAGAATTTCATAATAGAAATGATTTTGCACCTTTTATTATTTATGGTTTGATTTTTTTTATCTTTTTTATACTTTGTTATCCTATCACTTTATATTCAAGAAAATTAGAGAAAAAATGGAGCTAAAATGAGCATACTAAAAATAGAAAATTTACAAAAGTATTATGGTTCGCATCATGCTTTAAAAGATATTAATTTAGAAGTTAAGGATAAGGAAGTTGTGGTGATTTTGGGTCCTAGTGGGTGCGGAAAATCTACGCTTTTGCGTTGTATTAATGGGCTTGAAGAGATTGCAAGTGGTAATATTTATATTGATAATGAAAAAATAGATAAAGATTTCAAAGAATGGCCAAGAATGCGTCAAAAAGTTGGTATGGTTTTTCAGTCTTATGAGCTTTTTGAGCATTTAAGTGTTGAAGAAAATATACTTTTAGGGCCTATGAAAGTGCAAAAAAGAAAGAAAGATGAGGTTTTACAAGAGGCTAAAATTTGGCTTGAAAAGGTGGGGCTTTTGCATAAAATTCATGCTTATCCAAGAGAACTTAGTGGAGGACAAAAACAAAGAATTGCTATAGTAAGAAGTTTATGCATGAATCCTGAGTTAATGCTTTTTGATGAGGTTACAGCAGCGCTGGATCCTGAGATTGTCAGAGAAGTTTTAGAAGTGATGTTAAATCTTGCAAAAGAGGGTATGACTATGCTTATTGTTACTCATGAAATGGGTTTTGCTAAAGCTGTAGCAGATAAAATTATTTTTATGGATGAAGGAAAAATCATCGAAGAAAATGATCCTAAAAGTTTTTTTGAAAATCCAAAAAGCGAAAGAGCAAAGAAATTTTTAAATTTATTTGATTATCATAAATAGATAAAAATAATATTGGTTTATGATAATAAAATTTACAAGACTAAAATTTTATAGAAAAACTAAAAAAGTCTTGACAAAATTTTTTTTTTGAGTTATAATCTTACTTTTATTTTTGCTGGTTTAGCTCAGTTGGTAGAGCAGCTGCCTTGTAAGCAGCAGGTCGGGGGTTCAAGTCCCTTAACCAGCTCCATTTATTTTAGCAGTGTTTGACCAGAATATTGAAAAAGCAATATTTTTATGGTGAGTTACTCAAGTGGCCAACGAGGGCAGACTGTAAATCTGCTGGCTTTCGCCTTCCGTGGTTCGAATCCACGACTCACCACCATGCTTTGCGGGAGTAGCTCAGTTGGCTAGAGCATCAGCCTTCCAAGCTGAGGGTCGCGGGTTCGAGTCCCGTTTCCCGCTCCAATAATTTAAAAGAACTGGGAGCTGTATTTTAAAACCTTTAACTTACAGTATATATCCCATTTAAGAGTTTTTGTTGTCTGTTATTGTGTATAATTTTTCTGAGCGCTCGTATGGCTCAGAGGTAGAGCACTCCCTTGGTAAGGGAGAGGTCGCGGGTTCAATTCCCGCTATGAGCTCCATGAATTGAAAAAATTATATAGATATAAGACTTGCTTTGCTCAATTTATTTTTTATACGGAGGAAAAAAATGGCTAAAGAAAAATTTTCACGTAATAAGCCACACGTAAACATTGGTACTATTGGTCACGTTGACCATGGTAAAACTACTTTAACAGCTGCTATTTCTGCTGTTCTTTCTAGAAGAGGTTTAGCAGAGCTTAAAGATTATGATAATATCGATAATGCTCCAGAAGAAAAAGAGCGTGGTATTACTATTGCTACTTCTCATATTGAATATGAAACAGACAATCGTCACTATGCACACGTTGACTGTCCAGGTCACGCAGATTATGTGAAAAACATGATTACAGGTGCTGCACAAATGGATGGAGCGATCTTGGTTGTTTCTGCTGCAGATGGTCCTATGCCACAAACTAGAGAGCACATTCTTCTTTCTCGTCAAGTAGGCGTTCCATATATTGTTGTTTTTATGAATAAAGCAGATATGGTTGATGATGCTGAACTTCTAGAGTTAGTTGAAATGGAAATTAGAGAATTATTAAGCTCTTATGATTTCCCAGGCGATGATACACCTATTATTTCTGGTTCTGCTTTAAAAGCTCTTGAAGAAGCTAAAGCTGGACAAGATGGTGAATGGTCAGCCAAAATTATGGATCTTATGGCTGCAGTTGATAGCTATATTCCAACTCCAACTCGTGATACTGAAAAAGACTTCTTGATGCCAATTGAAGACGTTTTCTCAATTTCAGGTCGTGGTACTGTTGTTACAGGTAGAATTGAAAAAGGTGTTGTAAAAGTAGGTGATACTATCGAAATCGTTGGTATTAAAGATACTCAAACAACAACTGTAACAGGTGTTGAAATGTTCAGAAAAGAAATGGATCAAGGCGAAGCAGGAGATAATGTAGGTGTTCTTCTTCGTGGTACTAAAAAAGAAGAAGTTATCCGTGGTATGGTTCTTGCTAAACCAAAATCAATTACTCCACACACTGACTTCGAAGCTGAAGTTTATATCTTAAATAAAGATGAAGGTGGTAGACATACTCCATTCTTTAACAACTATAGACCACAGTTTTATGTAAGAACAACTGATGTTACAGGTTCGATTAAATTAGCTGATGGTGTTGAAATGGTTATGCCAGGTGAAAATGTGAGAATTACTGTAAGCTTGATCGCTCCAGTAGCACTTGAAGAAGGAACTCGTTTTGCTATTCGTGAAGGTGGTAAAACTGTTGGTTCAGGTGTTGTTTCTAAAATTATTAAATAATTTAACAAAGCCAAGTTAAAAGCTTGGCTTTAATTTTTTAAGGAAAATTGAAATGAGAATTAAAGTTGGTTTAAAGTGTGAAGAATGTGGTGATATTAATTATAGCACCTATAAAAATAGTAAAAATACTACTGAAAAATTAGAATTAAAAAAATATTGCCCAAGATTAAAAAAACATACACTTCACAAAGAAGTTAAGTTAAAAAGTTAAGCTTGCGCCCTTAGGGCAATAGCTCCAACGGTAGAGCGCCGGATTCCAAATCCGATGGTTGGGGGTTCGAATCCCTCTTGCCCTGCCATAATTAAGGTTTAAATAAATGGAAAAATTAATAACTTATTTTAAATTATCAAAAGCCGAATTAAGGAAAGTAATTTTTCCTTTAAAAGAACAGGTAAGAAATGCCTATATTACAGTTTTTGTGGTTGTTGCGGTGATTTCTTTGTTTTTGGCGTTAGTGGATTGGTTTATGTCCTCTATTGTTTCTGCAATCGTGTAAGGAGAGTAAATGAGTACTCATAAATGGTATGCAATTCAAACTTATGCTGGCAGTGAAATGGCAGTTAAAAGAGCCATTGAAAATTTAGTAAAAGATAACGGAATTGAAGAACAACTTAAAGAAATTGTTGTTCCAACTGAAGATGTTATTGAATTTAAGAATGGAAAGGAGAAGATTAGCGAAAGAAGTTTGTATTCAGGATATGTTTTTGCACTTCTTGATTTAAATACAGAGCTTTGGCATCGCATTCAATCTCTTCCAAAGGTTGGTCGTTTTATTGGAGAATCCAAAAAGCCAACCCCTTTAACAGAAAAAGATATTAATTTGATTTTGGAAAAAGTTCACAATCGTGCAGCGCCTAAACCAAAGATTTCTTTTGAAGAAGGGGAAAATGTGAGAATCACAGAAGGGCCATTTGCAAACTTTACTGCAATTGTAGAAGAGTATGATATGGTTCGTGGTTTATTAAAATTAAATGTTTCTATTTTTGGACGCTCAACTCCAGTGGAGATCTTATATTCTCAAGTTGAGAAAATAATTTAATTTATATCAAGTAAGGAGATTTGTTATGGCTAAAAAAGTCGTAGGCGAAATTAAATTGCAAATTGCTGCCACAAAAGCAAACCCATCACCACCTGTTGGTCCTGCTTTGGGTCAGCAAGGTGTTAATATTATGGAGTTTTGTAAGGCTTTTAATGAAAGAACAAAAGATATGGTAGGTTTTAATATCCCTGTTGTTATCACTGTTTATGCAGATAAAAGTTTTACTTTTATTACAAAACAACCGCCAGCTACGGATTTGATCAAAAAAGCAGCTGGAATTTCTAAAGGTACGGATAATCCGCTTAAAAATAAGGTGGGCAAGTTAACTCGTGCTCAAGTTTTAGAAATAGTAGATAAGAAAATTGCAGATTTAAATACTAAAGATAGAGATCAAGCTGCTAAAATTATTGCAGGTTCAGCTCGTTCTATGGGTGTTGAAATCGTAGATTAATCCTTTCACCGCCAAGGTAAAAGGCGGTAGCACTTTAAAATGCGGAGAAAATAAATGGCTAAGATAGCAAAAAGATTAAAAGAATTATCACAAAAAATTGATTCAAATAAAGAGTATGCTTTAAGTGATGCAATTGATACAATAAAGACTTTAAAGTCTGCTAAATTTGATGAGACTGTAGAAATTGCTTTAAAACTCAATGTTGATCCAAGACATGCAGATCAAATGGTAAGAGGGTCTGTTGTTTTACCTGCTGGAACGGGTAAAAAAGTTCGCGTTGCTGTAATTGCAAAAGACGCAAAAGCTGATGAGGCGAAAAATGCTGGTGCAGATATTGTAGGTAGCGATGATTTAGTAGAAGAAATTCAAAAAGGTAATATGAATTTTGATGTTTTGATTGCTACTCCAAATTTAATGGGACTTGTTGGTAAAGTTGGTAGAATTTTAGGGCCAAAAGGTTTAATGCCAAATCCTAAAACTGGAACAGTGACTATGGATGTTGCTCAAGCAGTTAATAATGCAAAAAGTGGTCAGGTAAATTTCCGTGTTGATAAGCAAGGAAATATCCATGCAGGTCTTGGTAAAGTAAGTTTTTCCAAAGAACAATTATGGGATAATGTTAGCACTTTTGTAAAAGCAATTAACAAACATAAACCTGCCGCAGCTAAAGGTAGATATATTAAAAATGCGGCTTTATCTTTGACAATGAGCCCTTCTGTAAAGCTTGAAACACAAGAATTGCTTGATATGAAATAAGAGTTGCTTTTTTGCAACTCTTTTGTTTTAAAATAAACATTTGAAAAAATTTTTGATTTTTTGAAATGTTTATTTTAGATTGAAGATAGTCGAGGCGTAAGCTTAATTGGATTTCCACTCTACTTGAAATCTCAATCGGAAAGGAGAAAATGTGACTAGAAGCGAAAAAGTTGAGATTATTGCTAAACTTGAAGAAGGTTTTAAAGCTAGTGAAGCTATTGTAGTTTGTAATTACAGAGGTCTTAGTACAAAAAAACTAGAAGAGCTTAGAAATAATGCAAGAGAAAACAATGTAAAAGTTCAAATTGTTAAAAATACTTTGGCTAACATTGCTCTTAACAATTCCGGTAAAACAGGTCTAGTTCTTAAAGATACAAATATTTATCTTTGGGGCGAAGATCAGCTAGGTGTTTCAAAAGTAGCTGCTAAATTTGAAGAAAATAACGATAAATTTGAAATCAAAACAGCTCATATTGAAGGCGAAGTTGCAGATGTTGCTAAGGTTAAAGCTCTTGCTAAAATGCCTTCACGCAATGAGTTGCTTGCTATGCTTTTGCAAGTTTGGAATGCGCCAATTACCAATTTCACAATAGGTTTAAATGCGCTTAAAAATAAAAAAGAATCTGAATAAATTAAATAAAAGGATAAAAAATGGCAATCTCTAAAGAAGATGTATTAGAATATATTTCAAATTTAAGTGTTCTTGAGTTATCAGAACTTGTAAAAGAGTTTGAAGAAAAATTTGGTGTGTCTGCTGCTCCTGTAATGATAGCTGGTGGTGCTGCAGCTGGTGGTGCTGCAGCTGCTACTGAAGAAAAAACTGAATTTGATATCGTTTTAATTGATGGCGGTGCTAAAAAGATTGAAGTTATTAAAATCGTTCGTGCTCTTACAGGCCTTGGTCTTAAAGAAGCAAAAGATGCAGTTGAGCAAACTCCTTCAACTCTAAAAGAGGGTGTGGCTAAAGCTGAAGCTGAGGAAGCTAAAAAACAACTTGAAGAAGCTGGTGCTAAAGTAGAACTTAAGTAATTTTAAGCTTTAAAGTTAGAAGAAGATTTGCCAAGGCAAGTCTTCTTTTTTATTTTTACCTAATTTTTAGGTCTTCTTTTTTAAATTTACAAAATTTACCATGAGGTATGTGCGATATGTTAGATAATAAATTAGGAAATCGTTTAAGAGTAGACTTCTCAAACATTTCAAAACAAATAGAAATCCCAAATCTTCTACAACTACAAAAAAAGAGTTTTGATTATTTTTTAAATCTTGATAATGGTGAAAGTGGTATAGAAAAAGTTTTTAAATCAATTTTTCCTATTCATGATCCGCAAAATAGATTGAGTCTTGAATATGTTAGTAGTGAAATAGGCAAGCCAAAATATACCATTCGCGAATGCATGGAAAGAGGTTTGACTTATTCTGTAAATTTAAAAATGAAAATCCGTCTTACTCTGCATGAAAAAGATGAAAAAACAGGGGAAAAAGTTGGCGTAAAAGATATTAAAGAACAAGAAATTTATATCCGCGAAATTCCTTTAATGACAGATCGTGTATCTTTTATCATTAATGGGGTTGAGAGGGTGGTTGTAAATCAATTACATAGAAGCCCTGGTGTTATTTTTAAAGAAGAAGAAAGTTCAACGGTTGCAAATAAGCTTGTTTATACAGCACAAATTATTCCTGATCGTGGTTCGTGGCTTTATTTTGAATACGATGCCAAAGATGTTTTGTATGTAAGAATCAATAAGCGTAGAAAAGTTCCTGTAACTATGCTTTTTAGAGCTTTAGGGTATAAAAAACAAGATATTATTAAGTTGTTTTATCCTATTCAGACTATACATGTGAAAAAAGATAAATTTTTAACAGAATTTAATCCAAATGATTTTATGGATAGAATAGAATATGATATTAAAGATGAAAAAGGAAAAATCGTTCATCAAGCTGGAAAAAGACTTACAAAGAAAAAAGCAGAACAGCTTATTAAAGACGGTTTAAAATGGATAGAATATCCTGTAGAAATTTTACTTAATCGTTATTTAGCAAATCCTATTATTGATAAAGAAAGTGGAGAGGTTTTATTTGATTCTTTAACTTTGTTAGATGAGAGTAAGCTTGCTAAGATTAAAGAGCAAAAAAGTTTTGATATAGCAAATGACTTGGCTAATGGCGTTGATGCAGCGATTATTAACTCCTTTGCTCAAGATGGAGAAACTCTAAAACTTCTTAAACAAAGTGAAAATATCGATGATGAAAATGATTTAGCTGCGATTAGAATTTACAAAGTTATGCGCCCAGGTGAACCTGTGGTAAAAGATGCAGCGAAGGCTTTTGTAAATGATTTATTCTTCAATCCTGAAAGATACGATCTTACCAAGGTAGGTCGTATGAAAATGAACCATAAATTAGGTCTTGAAGTACCTGAGTATGTTACTGTTTTGACTAATGAAGATATTATTAAAACTGCAAAATATTTAATTAAAGTAAAAAATGGTAAAGGACATATTGATGATAGAGATCATTTAGGAAATCGTCGTATCCGTTCTATAGGTGAACTTTTAGCCAATGAACTTCATTTAGGTCTTGCAAAAATGCAAAAGGCGATCAGAGATAAATTTACTTCTTTAAATGCGGATCTTGATAAAGTAATGCCTTATGATTTAATCAATCCTAAAATGATTACTACAACTATCATTGAATTTTTTACAGGAGGTCAGCTTTCGCAATTTATGGATCAAACCAACCCTTTAAGCGAGGTTACTCATAAGCGTCGTTTATCAGCGCTTGGTGAAGGTGGACTTGTAAAAGAAAGAGCAGGTTTTGAAGTGCGTGATGTTCACGCGACACATTATGGTAGAATTTGTCCAGTTGAAACACCTGAAGGTCAAAATATTGGTTTGATTAACACTCTTTCTACTTATGCAAAAGTAAACGAACTTGGCTTTGTTGAAGCACCATATAGAAAAGTTGTAAATGGTAAAGTGACTAATGAAGTTGTTTATCTTACAGCAACACAAGAAGAAGGCTTATTTATCGCACCAGCTTCAACTAAGGTTGATGCTAAAGGCAATATAGTAGAAGAATTTGTTGAGGCTAGACAAGATGGTGAAACTATACTTGCAAGACGCGAAGAAGTGCAATTAATCGATCTTTGCTCAGGTATGGTTGTTGGGGTTGCGGCTTCTTTGATTCCGTTTTTAGAGCACGATGATGCAAACAGAGCACTAATGGGTTCAAACATGCAACGTCAAGCTGTGCCACTTCTTACTGCTTCAGCTCCGATAGTAGGAACAGGTATGGAACAAATTATTGCGCGTGATGCTTGGGAAGCTGTTAAAGCAAAGCGTGGCGGTGTGGTTGAGAAAGTGGATAATAAAAGCATTTTCATTTTAGGTGAAGATGATAAAGGTCCATTTATTGACCATTACACTATGGAGAAAAATTTAAGAACCAATCAAAATACAAATTATATTCAACACCCTATTGTTAAAAAAGGTGATATAGTAAAAGCAGGACAAATTATCGCAGATGGTCCTTCTATGGATCAAGGCGAACTTGCTATAGGTAAAAATGCTTTAATCGCTTTTATGCCTTGGAATGGTTATAACTATGAGGATGCTATAGTTGTAAGTGAGAGAATTATTCGTGAAGATACTTTTACAAGCGTGCACATTTATGAAAAAGAAATTGAAGCAAGAGAACTAAAAGACGGTATAGAAGAAATTACCAAAGATATTCCAAATGTAAAAGAAGAAGATGTTGCGCATCTTGATGAGAGCGGTATTGCAAAAATTGGTACCCATATCAAACCAGGTATGATTTTGGTGGGTAAGGTTTCTCCAAAAGGTGAGGTTAAACCAACTCCTGAAGAAAGACTTTTAAGAGCGATTTTTGGAGAAAAAGCAGGACATGTTGTGAATAAATCCCTTTATGCAACCGCTTCTTTAGAGGGTGTTGTTGTGGATGTTAAAATTTTCACTAAAAAAGGCTATGAAAAAGATGATCGCGCAATAAAATCTTATGATAAAGAAAAAATGGCTTTAGAAAAAGAGCATCATGATAGACTTTTGATGATGGATAGAGAAGAAATGCTTCGTGTTTGTGCTCTTCTTTCCAAAGCCTCTTTAAATAGCGATCAAAAAATTGGAGATAAAAATTATAAAAAAGGACAAACTGCAGATATTAGCGAACTTGAAAAAATCAATCGTTTTACTTTAACAACTTTGATTAAAGCTTATTCTAAAGAGATTCAAAAAGAATACGATGATTTAAAAAATCATTTCCAAAATGAGAAGAAAAAATTAAAAGCAGAACACGATGAAAAGCTTGAAATTTTAGAAAAAGATGATATTTTACCAAGTGGGGTAATTAAGCTTGTTAAAGTTTATATTGCTACAAAAAGAAAGCTTAAAGTCGGTGATAAAATGGCAGGACGTCATGGAAATAAAGGTATAGTTTCAACTATAGTTCCTGAAGTAGATATGCCTTATTTGCCAAATGGTAAGAGCGTGGATATTGCGCTTAATCCACTTGGCGTTCCAAGTCGTATGAATATAGGTCAAATTTTAGAAAGTCATTTAGGTTTAGTTGGACTTAGACTTGGGGATCAAATTCAAGAAATTTTTGATAGAAAGCAAAAAGATTTTCTTAAAGAATTAAGAGCGAAAATGCTTGAAATTTGTTCTATTCCAAGACTTGCAAACGAAAAAGAATTTATTAAAAGCTTAAGCGATGAAGAGCTTTTAAACTATGCTAGAGACTGGAGTAAAGGAGTTAAATTTTCTACTCCTGTTTTTGAAGGTGTAAATATAGAAGAATTTAGCAAGCTTTTTAAAATGGCCAAGATAGATATGGACGGCAAAACAGAACTTTATGATGGACGCACAGGTGAAAAAATTGCAGAGCGTGTTCATGTAGGATGTATGTATATGCTAAAACTCCATCACTTGGTTGATGAAAAAGTTCATGCAAGAAGTACAGGACCTTATAGCTTGGTTACCCAACAACCTGTGGGTGGTAAAGCACTCTTTGGGGGACAAAGATTTGGAGAAATGGAAGTTTGGGCACTTGAAGCTTATGGAGCGGCTCACACTTTAAGAGAAATGTTAACCATAAAATCAGATGATGTAGAAGGTAGATTTAGTGCTTATAAAGCATTGACAAAAGGTGAAAATGTTCCAGCAACAGGAATTCCTGAAACATTTTTTGTATTAACCAATGAGCTTAAATCTCTTGCTTTAGATGTTGAGATTTTTGATAAGGATGAAGATAATGAGTAAATTTAAAGTAATAGAAATTAAAGAAGATGCAAGACCTAGAGATTTTGAAGCATTTCAACTAAGACTTGCAAGTCCTGAAAAAATCAAATCATGGTCTTATGGAGAAGTAAAAAAACCAGAAACTATTAATTATAGAACCTTAAAGCCTGAAAGAGATGGGCTTTTTTGTGCAAAGATTTTTGGACCTATAAGAGATTATGAGTGTCTTTGTGGTAAATACAAAAAAATGCGTTTTAAAGGCGTTAAGTGTGAAAAATGTGGTGTTGAAGTAGCAAATTCAAAAGTGCGTCGTTCTAGAATGGGGCATATCGAGCTTGTAACTCCTGTGGCTCATATTTGGTATGTTAATTCTCTTCCAAGCCGTATAGGAACGCTTTTGGGTGTTAAGATGAAAGATCTTGAGCGTGTGCTTTATTATGAAGCTTATATCGTTGAAAATCCAGGCGATGCTTTCTATGATAATGAAAGCACCAAAAAAGTAGAATATTGTGATGTTTTAAACGAAGAGCAATATCAAAATTTAATGCAACGCTATGAAAATAGTGGCTTTAAAGCAAGAATGGGTGGAGAAGTTGTTCGTGATTTACTTGCAAATTTAGATCTTGTGGCACTTTTAAATCAGCTTAAAGAAGAAATGGCGGCTACAAATTCAGAGGCTAAGAAAAAAACCATCATTAAACGCTTAAAAGTAGTAGAAAATTTCTTAAATTCAAATTTAAACGCCAATACCGATAGTGATGAAGCCGTACCAAATCGTCCTGAATGGATGATGATTACAAATCTTCCAGTTTTACCGCCAGATTTGCGTCCTTTAGTGGCTTTAGATGGTGGAAAATTTGCAGTTTCTGATGTGAATGACTTATATCGTCGTGTTATCAATAGAAATACACGTCTTAAAAAACTTATGGAACTTGATGCACCTGAAATCATTATCAGAAATGAAAAAAGAATGCTTCAAGAGGCTGTTGATGCACTTTTTGACAACGGTCGTCGTGCTAATGCTGTAAAAGGAGCAAATAAACGCCCATTAAAATCTTTAAGTGAAATCATCAAAGGGAAACAAGGACGTTTTAGACAAAATCTACTAGGTAAAAGGGTGGATTTCTCAGGTCGTAGCGTTATTGTTGTAGGTCCAAAACTTAGAATGGATCAATGTGGTTTACCTAAAAAAATGGCTTTAGAGCTCTTTAAGCCACATCTTTTAGCTAAGCTTGAAGAAAAAGGTTATGCAACCACAGTAAAACAAGCTAAAAAAATGATAGAAAATAAAACCAATGAAGTTTGGGAATGTTTAGAAGAGGTAGTAAAAGGGCATCCTGTTATGCTAAACCGTGCGCCTACTTTACATAAACTTTCTATTCAAGCTTTTCATCCTGTTTTAGTGGAAGGTAAGGCTATACAACTTCATCCTTTGGTTTGTGCAGCATTTAACGCAGACTTTGATGGGGATCAAATGGCGGTGCATGTGCCACTTTCTCAAGAGGCCATTGCGGAATGTAAGGTGCTTATGCTTTCATCAATGAATATTCTTTTGCCAGCAAGCGGTAAGTCTGTAACCGTTCCATCGCAAGATATGGTTTTAGGAATTTATTATCTTTCATTGGAAAAAGCCGGTGCTAAAGGTTCGCATAAAATTTGTACAGGTATTGATGAAGTGATGATGGCGCTTGAAAGCAAGTGTTTGGATATTCATGCGAGTATACAAACTATGGTAGATGGTAGAAAGATTACCACTACAGCAGGAAGATTGATTATTAAATCCATTTTACCTGATTTTGTGCCTGAAAATAGCTGGAATAAAGTCTTAAAGAAAAAAGACATTGCTGCGCTTGTGGATTATGTTTATAAACAAGGTGGTTTAGAGATTACAGCAAGTTTCTTGGATAGACTTAAAAATTTAGGTTTTGAATATGCAACTAAAGCAGGTATTTCAATTTCGATTGCAGATATTATTGTTCCTAATGATAAACAAAAAGCTATCGATGAAGCAAAAAAACAAGTAAGAGAAATTCAAAATTCTTATAATCTCGGTTTGATTACTTCAGGGGAAAGATACAATAAAATCATTGATATTTGGAAAAGTACAAACAATGTTCTTTCAAAAGAAATGATGAAGCTTGTAGAAAAAGATAAAGAAGGTTTTAACTCTATTTATATGATGGCAGATTCTGGTGCTAGGGGTAGTGCAGCTCAAATTTCTCAGCTTGCTGCGATGAGAGGACTTATGACCAAACCTGATGGTTCTATTATCGAAACGCCTATTATTTCAAATTTCCGTGAAGGGCTAAATGTTCTTGAATACTTTATTTCAACTCACGGTGCTAGAAAAGGTCTTGCAGATACCGCTCTTAAAACAGCAAATGCGGGTTATTTGACAAGAAAACTCATCGATGTTGCACAAAATGTAAAAATTACCATTGAAGATTGTGGAACACATGAGGGTGTTGAAATCAATGAAATTACCGCAGATAGTTCTATTATAGAAACTTTAGAAGAAAGAATTTTAGGTAGGGTTTTAGCTGAGGATGTGATTGATCCTATTACAAATTCTGTGCTTTTTGCAGAAGGTACTTTAATGGATGAGGAAAAAGCAAAAATTCTTGGCGAAAGCGGTATAAAAAGTGTCAATATCCGCACTCCTATTACCTGCAAAGCTAAAAAAGGAATTTGTGCAAAATGTTATGGTATCAATCTTGGTGAAGGTAAATTAGTAAAACCAGGCGAAGCAGTGGGAATTATTTCCGCTCAATCTATCGGTGAACCAGGAACGCAGCTAACTCTAAGAACTTTCCATAGCGGGGGAACTGCAAGTACGGATTTACAAGATAGACAAGTAAGCGCACAAAAAGAAGGTTTTATAAGATTTTATAATCTTAAAACTTATAAAAACAAAGAAGGTAAAAATATCGTAGCAAATCGTAGAAATGCGGCGGTTTTACTTGTGGAGCCAAAAATCAAAACTCCATTTAAAGGTGTGATTAATATAGAAAATATTCATGAAGATGTGATTGTTTCTATTAAAGATAAAAAACAAGAAGTAAAATACATATTAAGAAAATACGATCTTGCTAAACCAAATGAATTAGCAGGTGTAAGTGGCAGTATAGATGGAAAACTTTATTTGCCATATCAAAGCGGCATGCAAGTAGAAGAAAATGAAAGTATCGTAGAAGTGATTAAAGAGGGTTGGAATGTACCAAATCGTATTCCTTTTGCGAGTGAAATTTTAGTAGAAGATGGCGAGCCTGTAGTTCAAAATATCAAAGCAGGCGAAAAAGGAACACTCAAATTTTACATCCTTAAAGGCGATGGTTTAGATAGAGTAAAAAATGTTAAAAAAGGTGATATTGTTAAAGAAAAAGGATTCTTTGTAGTGATTGCTGATGAAAATGATAGAGAAGCAAAAAGACACTATATCCCAAGAGAATCTAAGATAGAATTTAACGATAGTGAAAAAATCGATGACGCAAATACTATCATTGCAAGTGCTCCTAAAAAAGAAAGAAAAGTGATTGCAGAATGGGATGCTTATAATAATACTATCATTGCAGAAATTGATGGTGTTGTAAGCTTTGAGGATATTGAAGCAGGTTATAGTGCTGATGAGCAAATTGATGAAGCTACAGGTAAGCGTTCTTTAGTAATTAATGAGTATTTACCTAGCGGAGTTAGACCAACTTTGGTAATTGCAGGAAAAGGTGATAAAGCTGTGCGTTATCACCTTGAACCAAAAACCGTTATTTTTGTTCATGATGGCGATAAAATTGCTCAAGCAGATATTTTAGCAAAAACTCCAAAAGCAGCAGCTAAATCAAAGGATATTACAGGAGGTCTTCCAAGAGTTTCTGAACTTTTTGAAGCAAGAAAACCAAAAAATGCGGCTGTGATTGCAGAAATTGATGGTGTTGTTCGTTTTGATAAGCCTTTGCGTTCTAAAGAAAGAATTATTATCCAAGCAGAAGATGGAACAAGTGCTGAGTATTTAATCGACAAATCAAAACATATTCAAGTAAGAGATGGAGAGTTTATTCATGCAGGTGAAAAACTTACAGATGGAGTTGTTTCGAGTCATGATGTGCTTAAAATTTTAGGTGAAAAAGCCTTACATTATTATTTGATTTCTGAAATTCAGCAAGTTTATCGCGGACAAGGTGTTGTGATTTCTGATAAACATATAGAAGTTATCGTTTCTCAAATGCTAAGACAAGTAAAAGTTGTAGATAGTGGACATACGAAATTTATTGAAGGTGATTTGGTTTCAAGACGTAAATTCCGTGAAGAAAATGAAAGAATCATTAGAATGGGTGGAGAACCAGCTATTGCCGAACCTGTGCTTTTAGGTGTAACAAGAGCAGCGATTGGAAGTGATAGTGTGATTTCTGCGGCTTCATTCCAAGAAACTACCAAAGTTTTAACTGAAGCAAGTATAGCAGGTAAATTTGACTACTTAGAAGATTTAAAAGAAAATGTTATTCTAGGTAGAATGATTCCTGTTGGAACAGGGCTTTATGGCGAACAAAATTTAAAACTTAAAGAACAAGAATAAAACTCTATTTTATAGCCCTTCGGGGCTATATTTCCTCATTTTCAATCTTTTTAACTAAAATATAAGCAAAAATTAGATATCATCCAAAGTTTATTACATTTTTAAAGAAAGGAATTATTGTGCCTACCATAAATCAATTGGTTAGAAAAGAGCGCAAAAAAGTTTTAGAAAAATCTAAATCTCCAGCGCTTAAAAATTGTCCACAAAGAAGGGGAGTTTGCACTAGGGTTTATACTACAACACCTAAAAAACCAAACTCAGCGTTAAGAAAAGTTGCCAAAGTAAGACTTACTAGTGGCTTTGAAGTGATCAGCTATATTGGCGGTGAAGGTCATAACTTACAAGAACACAGCATTGTTTTAGTGCGTGGTGGTAGGGTAAAAGACTTACCAGGGGTTAAATATCACATCGTTCGTGGTGCTCTTGATACAGCAGGTGTTGCAAAAAGAACAGTTTCTCGTTCTAAATATGGTGCTAAACGCCCTAAAGCAGGCGCTGCAAAATAATCATTCATACAGACAAATCCGTTAGATTTGATTTTGTTTGAGTAAAATTTAAAATTTGAAGGAAAAATAATGAGAAGAAGAAAAGCTCCGGTAAGAGAAGTTTTACCTGATCCGATTTATGGTAATAAAGTAATCACAAAATTTATTAATTCTTTAATGTATGATGGCAAAAAAAGCACAGCTACAACAATTATGTATGGTGCTTTAGAAGCTATCGATAAAAAAGGTGGCGAGAAAAAAGGTATTGATATTTTTAATGATGCGATTGAAAATATTAAGCCTTTATTAGAAGTAAAATCTCGTCGTGTTGGTGGTGCGACCTATCAAGTTCCAGTTGAAGTTCGTCCTGCTAGACAACAAGCTTTGGCGATTCGTTGGATTATTTCTTTTGCAAGAAAAAGAAGCGAAAGAACTATGATTGATAAACTTGCAGCTGAGCTTTTGGATGCTGCTAATAGCAAAGGTGCTTCATTTAAGAAGAAAGAAGATACTTATAAAATGGCTGAAGCAAATAAAGCATTTGCTCACTATCGTTGGTAAGGAAGGAGTGTGTATGTCAAGAAATACTCCTTTAAAAAAAGTTAGAAATATCGGTATTGCTGCTCACATTGATGCGGGTAAAACGACTACATCTGAAAGAATTCTTTTCTTTACTGGTATGAGTCATAAAATCGGTGAAGTTCATGATGGTGCTGCAACTATGGACTGGATGGAGCAAGAGAAAGAGCGTGGGATTACTATCACTTCTGCGGCTACAACTTGTTTTTGGAAAGATCATCAAATCAATCTTATTGACACTCCAGGCCACGTGGATTTTACAATCGAAGTTGAAAGATCTATGCGTGTTCTTGATGGTGCTGTTGCGGTATTTTGTTCAGTGGGTGGGGTGCAGCCTCAAAGTGAAACAGTTTGGAGACAAGCAAATAAATACGGTGTTCCAAGAATAGTATTTGTAAACAAAATGGATAGAATCGGTGCAAATTTTTATAATGTAGAAGATCAAATTCGCAACCGTTTAAAAGCTAATCCAGTTCCACTTCAAATTCCAATCGGTGCTGAGGATAATTTTAAAGGCGTAATCGATCTTGTAACTATGAAAGCTTTAGTTTGGGAAGATGATACTAAGCCAACGGATTATGTAGAAAAAGAAATTCCAGCTGAACTTAAAGAAAAGGCAGAAGAATATCGCACAAAAATGATAGAAGCAGTTTCTGAAACTTCAGATGAGTTGATGGAAAAATATTTAGGTGGAGAAGAATTAAGTCTTGAAGAGATTAAAACAGGGATTAAAGCAGGATGTTTAAGTCTTTCTATCGTTCCTATGCTTTGCGGTACAGCGTTTAAAAATAAAGGGGTTCAACCTTTACTTGATGCTGTTGTGGCTTATTTGCCAGCTCCTGATGAAGTGGCAAATATCAAGGGTGAATATGAAGATGGTACAGAAGTTTCTGTAAAATCAACTGATGATGGCGAGTTTGCAGGGCTTGCATTTAAAATCATGACAGATCCATTTGTAGGACAACTTACTTTCGTGCGTGTTTATCGTGGTTGTTTGGAAAGTGGCTCTTATGCTTATAACTCAACTAAAGATAAAAAAGAAAGAATTGGTCGTTTGTTAAAAATGCACTCTAATAAAAGAGAAGAGATTAAAGTGCTTTACGCAGGCGAAATTGGTGCTGTTGTAGGACTTAAAGATACTTTAACAGGGGATACTCTTGCAAGTGAAAAAGATAAGGTAATCCTTGAAAGAATGGATTTTCCAGATCCCGTTATTTCTGTTGCAGTTGAGCCAAAAACCAAAGCTGATCAAGAAAAAATGTCTATTGCTTTAAATAAATTAGCACAAGAAGATCCAAGTTTTAGAGTTTCAACTGATGAAGAAAGTGGCCAAACTATCATTTCAGGTATGGGTGAGTTACACCTTGAAATTATCGTTGATAGAATGCTTCGTGAATTTAAAGTTGAAGCTGAAGTAGGTCAACCACAAGTTGCTTATCGCGAAACTATTAGAAAAACTGTTGAACAAGAATACAAATATGCCAAACAATCAGGTGGTCGTGGCCAGTATGGACATGTATTCTTACGCCTTGAACCGCTTGAGCCAGGTAGTGGATATGAATTTGTTAATGATATCAAAGGCGGGGTGATTCCAAAAGAATACATTCCTGCAGTTGATAAAGGTGTTCAAGAAGCATTACAAAATGGTGTTTTAGCAGGTTATCCTGTAGAAGATGTTAAAGTAACTGTTTATGATGGAAGTTATCACGAAGTGGATTCATCTGAGATGGCGTTTAAGCTTGCTGCTTCTATGGGCTTTAAAGAAGGTGCTAGAAAAGCAGGTGCTGTGATCTTAGAGCCTATGATGAAAGTTGAAGTAGAAACTCCCGAAGATTATATGGGTGATGTTATTGGCGACCTTAACAAACGCCGTGGTCAAGTAAATAGCATGGATGAGCGTGGTGGAAATAAAATCATCACAGCATTTTGTCCTTTGGCTGAAATGTTTGGTTATTCTACTGATCTTAGAAGTCAAACTCAAGGTCGTGCGACTTATTCTATGGAATTTGATCACTATGATGAAGTTCCTAAAAATGTTGCAGATGAAATCATCAAAAAAAGAAACGGTTAAATTTTTAGCGGGATTTTTCCCGCTTTCTGTCCTCGTAGCTCAGCAGGATAGAGCGCAAAATTCCTAATTTTGAGGCCGTGAGTTCGAATCTCGCCGTGGACACCATTTTATGGGGTGTTATTATGATAAAAATTGCTTTTTTTATAACTTTTGTAATTTCTTTTTTGGCAGCACAAAGCCCAGTAAATTTTAAAGAAGATAATATAACAAAAGAACGAAATATATTTAAAGAACAATCTCCAAAACGCATTAAAATTCCAACGCATTAAAATATATGTCAGATCTGATTACGCTAGCACAATTATCACAAGGGTATCGTTACAATAGTGATTCTTTAATTTTAGCTGATTTTATTTTAAAACAAGGAATTAAAGGTGCTGTTTTTGATGTAGGTGCGGGCTGTGGTATCATAGGTATTTTACTTAAAAAAAATATTGCAAATTTAAGTTTATCTTTGATTGATATTCAAAAAGAAAATATAGAATTGATTGAAAAAAATTTAAAATCCAACAAAATACAAGGCGATATTTTTCATGATGATTTTAATCAATTTCAAATCATAAAAAAATTTGACTTCATAGTTTGCAATCCTCCATTTTATAGACAAGGAGCTTACAAGAGTGAAGATCAGCATAAAGCTATAAGTAAATTTCAGGAATTTTTACCCTTGCATAGCTTTTTAGCTAAAACAAATTCTATGCTTAAGCCAAATGGTGCTTTGTATTTTTGCTATGAAGCTTTAGCTTTAGATGAAATTTGTTTTATTTTAAAAGATATGAAAATGAAAATAACAAAGCTTTGCTTTGTACATACACATCAAAACAAAAAAGCAAGACTTGTTTTGATACAGGTAAAAAAAGGTTCAAAATCGCCTTGTGAGATTTTACCTCCTTTTTTTGTATATGAAAATGAAATTTTAAGCAAACAAATGCAAGAAATTCACTTAAGATTTAGGTTAAAAAGTTATGATATTTGATAAAAATTTTTCTTATGCTTTTGATGAAAATGCTTGTGAGAAATGCGGTGGAAAGTGTTGCACTGGAGAAAGTGGCAATATTTTTGCGAGCAAGGAAGAATTAGAAGCATTAAGAAAGCATTTAAATTTAGAAAGCAAAGAATTTGCTGAAAAATACTTGAGAAAAGTGGGCTTTAAAATGAGTTTTAAGGAAGTCGAATGTGAAGATGGCTTTGCTTGCATTTTTTTTGATACTCAAAAAAGAAATTGTAGTATCTACGATTTTCGTCCAAAACAATGCAGAACTTTTCCATTTTGGGAATATTTTAAAACACATCAAAAGGAATTAGAAAAAGAATGTATAGGTATTTGTTATTTGTCTTAGCAGCCTTTTTTTTGGCAGCTTGTGGAAGTTCAAAAATCAATGTTGTTTATCCTGATTATACAAAATATAAAAGCAATGATTTTGATTTAAGGGTTATGAAGGCTTATAATTATGAGTATTATAAACAATACAAAGAAGCCAGAGATGAATTTTTAAGTCTTTATCAAGATTATAATAATACTAATTTTTTAGAAAATGCATTTTTACTTTCTTTAGCAAACAATCTTGACAGGCAAGCAGAGTTAAATAATCTAGCAAAGCCTTATTTAAATCAAAATGACAATCTTAAGCGGCTTAGTGTTCTTTATGCTTTAAATTCAAATGATATTAACAATGCTCAAAAACTTATGAAAGAGCTTTTAACAAAAAAGGATAGCGATCCTAGAAATTTAGAGCTTTATGGTGATATTTTGGTTAAAAAAAATGATTTAAAAAATGCTACAAAATACTATAGATCTGCTTATAATCAAGTGCAAAATGAAGAAATTTTATTTAAACTCATAGGAATTTATGCGATTTTGAATGATACTTTAAATATTAAAAATGTTTTAGAATTTTCAAGAAAAACCAATGGTTGCACTCTCAAAACTTGCGTCTTGCTTGCTAAAATTTATTTTGATGAAAAAAATATCGAAGCTTTAAAAAGTATATATAAAGAGCTTTATCAACTTACCAAAAATAAAAGTTTTGTATTGGCTTTGGTTGAGCTTTTAAATTCTCAAGGCAAAACAGAAGAAGCTTTAAAAATTTCTTTGCAGTATGATTTAGATGATGACATTAAACTCGCTTTGTATCAGAATTTAAAACGCTTTGATGATGCTAAAAAAATGAGTTTAGCTCTTTATCATAAAACAAAAAATAAAGAATATCTTCTACGAGCGGCAGTTTTTGAATTTGAAGCTGCAAATGAAGCTAAAAAAATCACTCCAAAAGTAATTGATTCTGTAAAAGAAAAATTCGAACAGGCTATCGATAAAGATAGCAATGCTTTGTATTTAAACTACTATGGATATTTGCTTATAGATTATGATTTAGATGTTAAAAAAGGTATAGAGCTTGTGAAACTTGCCTTAGAAAAAGATCCACAGAATTTGTATTATTTAGATTCTTTAGCTTGGGGGTATTATAAACTAGGTGATTGTAAGCAAGCATGGGAAATTTTAAAACAAACATTAGATGATAAAGAATTTGCAAATTCTGATGAGAGCAAAGCTCATATAAAAGCGATAAAGGCGTGTATAAAACCATGATATTGGATAAAATTTTTGAAAAAACAAAAGAAGATTTAAAAGAACGCAAACTAAAACTTCCTTATGATATGTTAGGGCGTTCTTTAGCTTCAAATCCTTTCTTTCCAAAAGATGTGATTAAGGCTTTAAAAAGAGTAGAAAAAGAAGTTAAAATCATAGCAGAAGTAAAAAAAGCAAGCCCTAGCAAGGGAGTCATTAGAGAAGACTTTGATCCTTTGAGTATCGCTTTAAATTATGAGAAGAACAAAGCTGCAGCGATTTCTGTTTTAACTGAGCCGCATTTTTTTAAAGGTTCTTTAGAATACTTAAGTCTTATACGCCGTTATACGCAAATTCCTTTACTTAGAAAAGATTTTATCTTTGATGAGTATCAAATTTTAGAAGCTTTGGTTTATGGGGCGGATTTTGTATTATTAATCGCTAAAATGCTAAGCATGAAAGAGCTTAAAAAACTGCTTGAGTTTGCAAGACATTTAGGTCTTGAGGCTTTGGTTGAAATTCATGATAAAGAGGATTTGAGTAAGGCTATTTTTGCTGGAGCGGATATCATTGGTATCAATCATCGTAATTTAGAGGATTTTACTATGGATATGAGTTTGTGCGAAAAACTTATCCCACAAATCCCAAATTCAAAAATCATCATCGCAGAAAGTGGTTTAGAAAATAAAGAATTTTTAGAGCATTTGCAAAATTTAGGCGTTGATGCTTTTTTAATCGGCGAATATTTTATGCGCGAAAAAGATGAAGGAAAGGCTTTAAAAGCTTTGCTTTAAGGAGGGAAAATGCAGTATTTGTATGCACCATGGCGGAGTGAGTATTTTGAAAAAGAAAAAAGCATTTGTCCATTTTGTGATTGTGCTAATAAGATCAAAAGCGATGAAGAATTAGGCGTGATTTTTAGAGCAAAGCATTGTTTTGGAGTGATGAACCGCTATCCTTATTCTGCAGGGCATTTTATGGTGATTCCTTATATACATGAAGAGCATATAGAAAATTTAAGTGATGAAATTTGGCAAGAAATGAGTTATTTTGTGCGTTTGGGGGTACAAATTTTAAAAGAGCAAATTCATGCAAATGGAGTGAATATCGGTATGAATTTAAGCAAGGATGCAGGAGCTGGCATAGCTTTTCATTGTCATTATCATCTAGTGCCACGCTGGTCAGGAGATACAAATTTTATCACAACCATAGGAGAAACTAGGGTTTGTGGCACTAATATAGAGCAAGTTTATCAAAAACTTGTTTTGGCTTTTAAAAATGCTCAGTGAAGTTGAATTTGTAGAGTTTCAAAAAGAAAATTTCTCTCTTTTAATCGATGCAAGAAGCCCTAGAGAATTTTTTCATTCTCACTTGATAGGAGCTTTAAATTTTTATGCACTCAATGATGAAGAATATCAAGAAATAGGAACAATTTATAAGAAAAATCAAGCTTTAGCTAAGGCTATGGGTGCGAGTTATATTTGTCAAAATACCGCTAAGCATATATTAGAAATCACTCAAAATTTTCGCATAGGAGAAAAGGTGGGGATTTATTGTTCTCGTGGGGGTTTGCGTTCAAAGTCTATCGCAGTGATTTTAAGTGAGCTTGGCTTTAGGGTGGTGCGTTTAAAAGGTGGGTTTAAAGCTTATAGAACTTTTGTAACGCATTATTTCGAAAATGAAATAAATTTTGATTTTTTTGCTCTTTGTGGTAATACAGGTTGTGGAAAAACAGAGCTTTTAGAACAACTCCCACAAGCTATAAATTTAGAAAAAATGGCAAATCATTTAGGCTCGTCTTTTGGTGATATTTTAGGAAAACAACCTACGCAAAAAGCTTTTGAAGCAGAACTTTTTCACAATATTCAAAATTTAGAAAATTTTGCTTTCATAGAAAGCGAAAGTCGCAAAATAGGGGATATTATCTTACCTTTGAAATTTTATGAAAAAATGCAAAAGGCTTTTAAAATTTATTGTTTTTGTTCTTTGGAAAATCGCGTTAGAAGAATACAAAAAATTTATCAAGAAAAAATAACTCCTTTGAAATTTCAACAATGTGTGCAAAAAATCAGTCCTTATATCAGCTTAAATTTACGCCAAGATTTGCTTCAAAGTTATGAGAGAAAAGAATGGCAAAAGCTTATTGTTATGCTTTTGGAGTATTATGATAAAACTTATAAAAAACCAGATAAGATTGATCTTGAGTTAAATACTGATGATATTTTAAAAGCTAAAGAAGAGCTTTTAGATCATTTTAAAGCACAATTACTTTTTTAATATCAGATAATTTTATTAAATAATCAAATTTTTTCTTCATCATCTTGTAATAATCCTTTTTATCTTTGTTGTTTTTTAATTTGGCTCAAATTTTTATTTTAATGCTAGTAAATTTGAATTATAGAGAAGTAAAATATTTTTTTAAAATCCCTATTTATAATAATTTAATATAAAAAATAAATTTTGATAAAAAAAATATATAAAATATTTCTTAAATTTATATTTTTTTAAATCATTTTAAATATAATTATCTCGCAATTATATTTTGCAAGAAAGGGTAAGTAAATGAATGCGATAAATTCAAGTTTTATTGTGTTGTGTACTTTGCTAGTTTTGCTTATGACTCCAGCTTTAGCAATGTTTTATTCGGGTATGGTAAGAAGTAAAAATACTCTCAATACCATAATGAATTGCTTTATTGTTTTTGGCGTCATTACTTTACAATGGGTAGTGTTTGGATTTAGCTTTTCTTTTGGCAAAGATGAAGGACTTGGGCTTGTAGGAAATTTCGAGAATTTCCTCTTAGAGGGTATTAGCGGATACAACGCTTCAGGCGTTCCAAATATTCTTTTTGTGATTTTTCAAATGATGTTTGCACTTATTGCATCTGCTATTATAACAGGCTCTTTGGTGGGAAGAATCAAACTGGGTGTTTTGGTGATATTTTTACTTTTTTGGAGTACTTTAGTTTATGATGTGTTAGCGCATATGATTTGGAGCAGTGAGGGATTTTTGCTTAAAAGAGGAAGTCTTGATTTTGCTGGGGGTGGTGTTGTGCATATCAGCTCTGGGGTTGCCGGACTTGTAGGAGCTTTGATGGTAGGCGCTAGAAAAAGTGATGATGAAGATAAAAACGCGCATTCTATTCCTTATGCTTTCTTGGGTGCGATTTTGCTTTTTATAGGATGGTTAGGTTTTAATGCTGGAAGTGCTGGCGAAATGAATGATATTGCTATCAATGCTTTTATAGTAAGTATTATATCAGCAGCTTGTGGCTTTTTATCTTGGGTAGTACTTGAGTGGCTCATCCATAAAAAACCGACTATTTTAGGTGGACTTAGTGGGCTTGTAGCAGGGCTTGTGGTTATGTAGATATTTATGCTTCTCTTGTTATAGGGGCTTTGTCTTCTGTATTTTGTTATTTTGGTTTGAGTTTTATCAAATACAAACTCAAATGGGATGATTCTTTAGATGCTTTTTCTTTGCACGGAATTGGAGGTATTTGTGGAGGAATCGCCACAGGACTTTTTGCAAGCGCTAAAGTAAATCCTAATGTGGTTGCCCAAAATGCACTTGGCGAGGGATTTTTTATCAGTGGAAGTTTAGAGCTTTTAAAAGAGCAAATTTTTGCTATTGTGATTTGCGTGGTTTTGTCAGCTCTTGTAAGCTTTATTATTTTTAAGATCATTTCTTTTTTTACAGACTTAAGAGTAAAAGAAGAAGTAGAACAAGAAGGTTTAGATGTGAGCTTGCACGGAGAAAAAGCTTATACTTTGGCTTAGTTGGCTAAATTTTTACCAAAAAGTCCTTGTTAATCTTTAAAAAATGATAGACAAGGACTTCAAAATTTATTTTTAGTTAAAATCAGATAAATACTTTAAAACAAATTGAGCAAATTCATCGCTATCATTTGGACAAGTGATTAAATCATAATCACACTTTGCTAAATGTTTATACTCTATACCTAGCTCAAAAATCGTTTCAGAACAATCTATGCAAAAAGAAATAGGATAAATCAAAGCTTTGTTATCTAAATTTGCCAAAATATCGCTTGTGTTTGGTTCAAGCCATTTTACTGGTCCTAGTTTTGATTGGTAAGCTAAGATAATCTCATCAAAATGATCTTTTAATCTTTCTTTTAAAAGTTCTACATGATGATTGACATGTTTTTCATATAAATCGCCCTTATCGATAATGCTTTGCGGTAAAGAATGCGCTGAAAAAATCAAAATTTTGGCATCAAACTCACTTTTTTTAGCCAAAATGTGTGAAACTATCATCTCGTTATAAAGCTCATTTTTGTAAAAAATATCTATAGTTTTCACTTTTGCTTGAATTTTTTGCTTTGAAATTTCATTTTGCAGAACTTCTAAAGATGAAGTTACTGTGGTGCAAGAATGGTGCGGATAAAGTGGAAAAAGAATGATTTCATCACTTTCATTTAAAGTGTATTTTTGCAAAATTTCTGTGGCAAAAGGAGGAACATAAAGATTTACAAAATCAAATTTAAATTCATCTTGTTTTAAATTAAGCTTGTCACACAGGCTTTGAGTAAGTTCGTTTAAAGGGGATTTTCCGCCCATTTTTTTATAGTTTTCTTGCATGGCTTTAACGCGAGCCTTTGTTATGATCCATGCTACAAATTTTCTTAAAAATCGATTTTTGATTCCTAAAATATAAGGATCATTAAACATATTTTTTAAAAAAACTTCACAATCTTGTAAATTCGCAGCTCCGCCCATATTTAAAAATAAAACTAATTTCACGCAAACCTTTCTAAAATTTCTTGAACTTTGTAAGCATCGCTCGTGCTGGCTAAATGATTGGGTTGATTATCGATAAGTTTTAACAAAGCTTCGTGTTCTGAAAAAAGTGGACTTTGTTGAGTAAGTTCTATAAAATTTCCATCTTTTAATAAAGAAAAGTCATTTAAATTGGCTTCATAAAAATGATTTTTAGTAATAAGATGAATTTTTCTTAGTTTTTGTGTGCTATTCCAACTTTGATGTATGCTAGCAATACATTTTTCAAGCTCACATAGAATAATGCTTTCACTTTCTCTTGTTTGATCTTGGGTGTATTTTTTAAGCAAATTGGTTTTTGTTATTTCTTGTTTGCTTAAAAAACAAAGCAAATCAAGATCATGCACAGCCAAATCTTGCAAAATCCCTACATCGCTGATTCTTTGTGGGTAAGGTGAAAATCTTTGTATGTTAATGCTGATAATTTCTTCATTTTCAAGCTCTTTTTTTAGGGCTAAAACCGCAGGATTAAATCTTTCGCAAAAACCTACGCCTACTTTTATGCTGTATTCTTTAGCTAAATTTGAAATTTCGTCTATTTCTTTTAAATTTAGAGCTAAAGGCTTTTCGATTAAAACGCATTTGCATTGTTTAAAAACTTTTTTTGCTATTGTTAAATGTGAATTTGTAGGTGTTGCTATGATGATAATATCATTATTTTGATTTAAAAATTTATCCAAATCATCATAAAAAATATCATCAAAAATATTTAGGTTTGGATTTTTGCAAAGATCAAAAAGTGCATTAAGTTTAAAATGAGAATTTTTACTAAGTTCATTTAAGTGGTTTTGCCCCATTTTTCCAAGGCCTATGATACCTATTTTCATGGAATTAATCTTTAAAAATACAAATAACTTGCTCTTGCTCTTCTTCACTTAAAAAAGGTGAAAAAGGCAAAGATAAGATGTGTTCGCTTGCGTATTCTGAATTTTTAAGTTCTAAATTTGAAAACTCACTAAAGCAAGATTGTTTATGCAAAGGGGTTGGATAGTGTATAGCATAAGGTATATTAGCTTTTTCAAATTTTTGCAATACACTAGCTCTATCTTCAACTAAAACGCTGTATTGTGCATAAGCGCTAAAAGCATTTGGATCAATTTGCGGAATTTGGCAGTTTTTTAAATTTGCATTATAAGTTTGTGCTAATTTTTGTCTTTTGTCTAATTCTTTTTCTAGGTATTTTAACTTAACATTTAAAATCGCCGCTTGTAAAGTATCAAGGCGTCCATTTATACCTATAAATTCATGTTTATAACGCTGAGTTTGTCCGTGATTGAGTAAAATTCTTATTTTTTTAGCAATTTCATCATCATGGCAAAAAATAGCCCCGCCATCGCCATAAGCTCCCAAAGGCTTCGAAGGAAAAAAGCTTGTGCATGAAATTCTAGCTATAGAGCAGGATTTTTCTCCTTTGAAACTTGCGCCAAAACTTTGTGCACCATCTTCGATCAAAGTGATATTTTTATCTTTTAAAATTTCTTCCAAAGCCCTTAAATCACTCATTTGTCCAAACATACTCACTGCTATAACAGCTTTAGTTTTTGGGGTTATTGCTTTTTGCACTGCTTCAAAATTAAGATTGTAATTTGATAAATTTATATCTACAAAAATAGGTTTTGCGTCCACTAAGGCGACAACTTCAGCTGTTGCTATGAAAGTAAAACTAGGCACTATAACTTCATCATCTTTGCCAATATCTAAGGCTCTTAAGGCAAGATATAAAGCACTGGTTCCACTTGAGCAACCTATAGCGTGTTTAACACCTAAGAAATGAGCTAAATTTTGCTCAAATTCGTTAAGCTTTGCACCGCCTATGAAAGAAGAGCTTGATAAAACGCTTTCAATTTCAGCATTGATTTCATCTTTGTATGCGAGATATTGGGCTTGAAGATTGATAAAATTCATAAAAAACCTTAGAGAAATAAAATTAAATAAAAATGTTTATTGTATTTTAGTTTTACTTAATTTAAAGTAATTTTGGTATGATATGTTTTTATAAAAATTTCTTTAGGAAAATTTATGGATATCAGAAAAGCTTATTTGGATTTTTTTGCATCAAAAGGACATGAGATAACCCCGTCAAGTCCTTTAGTTCCTGATGATGCAACTTTACTTTTTACCAATGCGGGTATGGTGCCTTTTAAAAGTATATTTACAGGAGAAATTCCACGCCCAAATCCTCCACGCAAAACAAGCTGTCAAACTTGTATAAGAGCAGGTGGAAAGCACAATGACTTAGATAATGTAGGATATACCGCACGCCATCATACTTTTTTTGAAATGCTTGGGAATTTTAGTTTTGGAGATTATTTTAAAGAACAAGCCATAGCTTATGCTTGGGAATTTGTAACTGAAGTTTTAAAACTACCTAAAGACAGACTTTATGTAACTGTGCATGAAAACGATGATGAAGCTTTTAATCTATGGCAAAAACACATTCAAAAAGAAAGAATTTACAAATTTGGTGATAAAGATAACTTCTGGCAAATGGGCGATACTGGTCCTTGTGGTCCTTGCAGTGAGATTTTTTATGACCAAGGACAAGAGCATTTTAACTCAAGCGAAGATTATATGGGTGGAGATGGAGATAGATTTTTAGAAATCTGGAATCTTGTTTTTATGCAATATGAAAGAAGTGCTAATGGAGTGCTTAGCCCACTGCCAAAGCCAAGTATTGATACAGGAATGGGGCTTGAAAGGGTAACAGCGATTAAAGAAGGTAAATTTAGCAATTTTGATAGCTCGCTTTTTATGCCAATCATCAATGAAATTTCAAAACTTTGTAACAAAACTTATGTTTATGAAAGTGGAGCAAGTTTTAGAGTCATAGCTGATCATATAAGATCAAGTGTATTTTTACTTGCGCAAGGGGTAAGTTTTGATAAAGAAGGTAGAGGTTATGTTTTGCGTCGTATTTTGCGCCGTGCTTTAAGGCATGGATATTTGCTAGGTTTTAAACAAGCTTTTATGTATAAACTAGTTGATGTTGTGTGCGATTTAATGGGCGGACATTATACCTATCTTAATGAGAAAAAAGACTTTATAAAAGAACAAATTCGCCTTGAAGAAGAAAGATTTTTAAGTACTATAGAAAATGGGATTGAAATTTTTAATGAAGAGCTTAAAAACACTAAAGAAATTTTTAGCGGAGAAGTAGCCTTTAAACTTTATGATACTTATGGTTTTCCGCTTGATTTAACGGCTGATATGCTAAGGGAAAAAAACCTTAAAGTTGATGAAGAAAAATTTGAACTTTTAATGAACGAGCAAAAAGCACGCGCTAAAGCTTCTTGGAAAGGAAGTGGAGATAAAACTGCAAGTGGAGATTTTAAAAACTTGCTTGAAAAATTTGGAGAAAATCATTTTGTAGGTTATGAAAAAGCAGAATGCGAAAGTAAAATTTTAGCCCTTTTAGATGAAGATTTTAAAGAAGTTTCCACCCTTAAAGATGCGGGTTGGGTGATGCTTGAAAACACACCTTTTTATGCAACAAGTGGGGGACAAAGTGCTGATAGTGGGTTTATAACTAAGCGTGAAGTTTTAGATACGCAAAAGTTTTTTAATCTCAATCTTAGCTTTATAAAAGCAGGCGAAGAACTAAAAGTTGGCGATATAGTTCATGCAAGAATCGATACAGAAAAAAGAGAGCAAATCACACGCCACCACTCAGCCACTCATCTTTTACACCATGCTTTAAGAGAAATTTTAGGTTCTCATGTAAGCCAAGCAGGATCTTTGGTTGAAAGGAATAAACTAAGATTTGATTTTACTCATCATAAAGCTTTAAGCAAAGAAGAGCTAGAAAGCATTGAAAAAAGAGTTAATGAAATGATTATAAACTCAAGCGAAGCTATCTTAGAAAATATGCCTTTAGAAGAAGCTAAAAAAAGCGGTGCTATAGCATTGTTTAATGAAAAATACCAAGGCAATGTGCGTGTTTTAACTTTAGGTGAAAGCAAAGAACTTTGCGGGGGAACTCATGTTAAAAATACTGCTCAAATAGGAAGTTTTTACATAGTTAAAGAAAGTGGTGTGAGTGCTGGGGTTAGACGCATTGAAGCTGTAGTTTCTAAAGCGGCTTTAGAATTTGTAAAAAATCAACTTGAAGAACTTTCTAAAGCCAAAGATGAGCTTAAAAATAATGATATTTTAAGCGGGGTTAAAAAGCTTAAAAATGAAATTTTAAGTTTAAAAAATGAGCTTAAAAACTCAAGTAAAACAGAGTTTGATTCTAAAAATATCCAAGGTGTTGAAATTTGCGTAAAACGCGTAGATAATGGCGATATTAAAGCTATGATTGATGATTTTAAAAACAAATTTATTAAAGCGGTGATTTTGCTTATCCAAGTAAAAGATGAAAAAATCACTTTAGCAGCTGGTGTTAAAGATGCGCCTTTAAAAGCAGGAGCTTTGGTTAAAGAAGCGGCGCAAATTTTAGGTGGAAATGGTGGCGGAAGAGATGATTTTGCTACTGCAGGTGGAAAAGATTTAAGCAAAATTGATGAAGCTTTAAAACAAAGCTTAGAAACGATAGAAAAAGCACTTTAATGTTAATTCTTGCTTCAAGTTCCATTTCAAGGGCTAACTTGCTTAAAACCGCAAAGATTGATTTTAAACAAGTTGGTTTTGATTATGATGAAAATTTAAATAAAAATATTTCACCTTTTTTATATGTTCAAAAAATAGTTCTTGAAAAAGAAAAACAATTTTTAAGTGCTTTAGGCAAAGATTTTCAAAACCAAAATTTGCTTTTTGCAGATAGTATAGTTTGCATAGATGAAAAAATTCTTACTAAAGCAAAAGATAAAAAAGAAGCTTATGAAATGCTTGCCTTGCAAAATGGCAAGTATGCAAGTATTTTATCGGCCTTTTTGCTTGTAAAACCTGAAAAAAGAGTTTTTTCTCTTTCTAAAACTACGCTTTATTTTAAAAATTTTGATGAAAATGCTTTAAGAGATTATGTAGAAAATGATCTTTATAAAGGCAAGGCGGGTTGTATCATGTGTGAGGGTTTTCATCGAAATTTCATCACTCAACAAGTAGGAAATCTAAGCACTGCTTTAGGGCTTGATATTCAAACTTTAAAGGCTTATTTATGAAAATATTAAAATATATTTTTTCATTTTTTACTCTTTTGTTTATAGCTGGATTTATTTATGTGGCTTATCTTTTCACAAGTGCTGATGCTGAGGGTTATACTTTTAAAGAATACAAACCTCCTCTTACAACACAAATTTACGATAGAAATGGTAAGCTTGTGGCTAATATTTTTGAACAGCATCGTTTTTACGCTCCTTATGAAGAGCTTCCCCCACGCCTTATAGAAGCTTTGGTTGCTATAGAAGATACAAGCTTTTTTGAACATAATGGAGTTAATATCGATGCCATTTTTAGAGCTGCTGTAAAAATCATAAAAAGCGGTGGAAAAACCATGGAAGGAGCTTCCACTCTTACTCAGCAATTTATTAAAAACACAGAATTAACCCCCGAAAGAACGATTACGCGTAAAATTCGAGAAGCTTTGCTTGCTTATAAAATGGAAACCATTTTAACTAAAGAGCAAATTTTAGAAAGGTATTTAAATTTTATCTTTTTTGGACATGGGTATTATGGAGTAAAAACCGCATCTTTGGGGTATTTTCATAAAAATTTAAATGAACTAAGCCTTAAAGAGATTGCTATGCTAGTGGGTATGCCAAAAGCACCTAGCAGTTATGATCCTACAAAGCATTTAGATCTTTCCATCTCAAGAGCAAATAATGTTATTTCAAGAATGTATAATCTAGGCTGGATTTCAAAAACAGATTATGATACAGCCATCAAAGAAATTCCGCAAGTTTATGATGATACGCTTACTCAAAATGCTGCTCCTTATGTCGTAGATGAAGTGATTAAACAATTAAGTCCTAGCATTAAAGACTTAAAAACAGGTGGATATAAAATTATTTTAAATATAGACCTAGATGTTCAAAATATGGCGCAAAATGCTTTGAAATTTGGTTATGATGAGATAGTAAAACGCGATAAAGATGCAAATTTAAGCACTTTAAACGGAGCTATGGTTGTGGTAAATCATCAAAGTGGCGATGTTTTAGCTTTGGTAGGTGGGGTTGATTATGAAAAAAGTAATTATAATCGTGCTACTCAAAGTATGCGTCAACCTGGAAGCTCTTTTAAACCTTTTGTGTATCAAGTGGCGATTAATTTAGGATATTCGCCTATGAGTGAAATTGCTGATATTTCTAGAATTTTTGAAGGTGGAGCGGGTAATAATGAGGATTGGAAACCTAAAAATGAAGGGGGTAAATTTTTAGGTTTAATTACCTTAAAAGAAGCTTTAACAAGATCAAGAAATTTAGCTACCATTAATCTCGCACTTGATATGGGGCTTGATGTTCTTTACTCTAAACTAATGGAATTTGGATTTAAAGATATACCGCCTAATTTATCAATCGTATTGGGAAGTTTTGGTATTTCTCCTTTGGAGTATTCGAAATTTTATACCATGTTTGGGAACTATGGTATGATTAAAGATCCTCAAATTATCAGACAAGTTCAGGATAAAACCGGTAAAACCATCATGGAATTTAACTCAAATGAGCGTAAAGTCAGCAATGAAGCGCAAAGTTTTCTGGTTTTAGATATGATGAGAAATGTTGTTGAAAAAGGCACAGGGCGTAATGCAAGAGTAAAAGATATAGAAATAGCAGGAAAAACAGGAACAACGAATAAAAGTGTTGATGCTTGGTTTTGTGGACTTACGC
Organism: Campylobacter sp. 107; assembly: GCF_002383835.1. NCBI lineage: Bacteria > Pseudomonadati > Campylobacterota > Epsilonproteobacteria > Campylobacterales > Campylobacteraceae > Campylobacter > Campylobacter sp. 107. The sequence goes on along the minus strand of NZ_NXBA01000020.1, from coordinate 222,932 downwards.
CTGAAATAGAAGCAATCATTTGGTATGGAAATGATAACAACAAGCCTATGCGTTATACAGAAGGTGGTGCTAGAACGGCTGCTCCTGTGTTTAGAGAATTTTTAACTCAATATATAGAAAAATTCCCTGATACAACTAGAAAATTTAGCATTCCTAATGGAGTTTATCGTGGAAATTATAAAGGAGAAAGTGCTTATTATACCACCAAATCACCATTACCAAAAGCAAATATGAAATTTAATGAAAGCGAGATTATATTTTGAAAGTAGTTCCTTTCTACTTTCAAAATGATTAAGCTTTTTTGATGATTATTTCATCATCTTTTGCATCAATGATAATATTATCATTTTCATGAAGTTCATCAGCAAGTATCATATCGCTTAATTTATCTTCTATAAGATCATAAATAGCTCTTCTTAAAGGTCTAGCACCAAAATCAGGGTCAAAACCATCTTTAGCGATTAAAAGGGCTGCATTTTCGCTTAAACTCGCTTTTATCCCCTTGTTTTCTAAGCTCATTTGTAAATCTTTAAATAAAAGCTTGACTATTTCATAAGCTTCATCTTTTCCAAGTGGATTAAAGGTGATAATATCATCTAAGCGGTTTAAAAACTCAGGTTTAAAGAAATTTTTTAACTCATTTTTTACCGCATCTTCTTGTTCTTTTCCACTTAAATTCATAATGGCACTTGAGGCGATATTAGAAGTTAAAATGATAATGGTATTTTTAAAATCCACTGTTACACCTTTACTATCGGTTGCTCTACCATCATCTAAAATCCCTAAAAGCACATTAAATACATCTTTATGTGCTTTTTCAACTTCATCAAACAAAAGCACGCTATAAGGTTTTCTTCGTACAGCTTCAGTAAGCTCTCCACCTTCTTCATGTCCTATGTATCCTGGAGGCGCACCTAAGAGTCTTGAAACACTATGTTTTTCCATAAATTCACTCATATCAAAGCGAATCATTGCTTTTTCATCATCAAATAAAAATTTCGCCAAAGCTTTAGCTGATTGTGTTTTTCCTACCCCTGTTGGCCCTAAAAATAAAAAGCTTCCTATAGGTTTATTGTCTGCATTAAGTCCTGCTTTGTTGCGTTTAATGGCTCTAGCTAAAGCACTTAAGGCCTTATCTTGTCCTATGACACTTTCTTTTAAATGTTTTTCCACTTCTAAGAATTTTTGTTTTTCGGAAGTTAGCATTTTTTGCACGCTAATACCTGTCCATTTGCTTAAAATTCCAGCAACCAAATCCTCATCTACTTGATTTTTAAGTAAAACTCCATTTTCGCTCATTTTTTTCCATTTATCTTCTAAAATTTCTACTTCTTTTTCAAGACTTGGAATTTTTCCATACTCTAACTCAGCTGCTTTTTGAAATTCACCTCTAGCTTTAGCTAAAGAAGCTTCATTTTTAAGTAGATCAATTTCTTTTTTCTTAGTGCTTATACCATCAAAAACACTTTTTTCATTTTCAAACTGTGAATTTAGTGCATTTTGTTTTTCTTTTAAATTGGCTAGTTCTTTTGCGATTTCATTGAGTCTTTTTTGATTTTTCTCATCATTTTCCATTTTTAAAGCTTCATTTTCAACTTCTAAAGTTTCTATATCTTTGCGTACTTTTCTTAAAGAACTTGGTTCGCTTTCAATTTGCATTTTCAGTTCAGCTGCAGCTTCATCGATTAAATCAATAGCCTTATCAGGTAAAAAACGATCTGCTATATAACGCTTTGAAAGTTTAGCTGCGGCTACTAAAGCACTATCATTTATGGTTACATTATGATGAATTTCAAGCTTTTCTTTTATACCCCTTAACATAGCCAAAGCCTCATTAACACTTGGTTCGCCCACATTTACAGGTTGAAAACGGCGTTGCAAGGCTGCATCTTTTTCAAAATATTTACGATATTCTTTTAAAGTAGTTGCGCCTATGGTATGGAGTTCACCTCTTGCAAGAGCGGGTTTTAAAATATTTGCCGCATCCATACTGCCTTCACTCGCTCCAGCTCCTACTATAGTATGAATTTCATCAATAAAAAGAATGATATTTTCACTTTTTATTACTTCATTAACCACAGCTTTTAACCTATCTTCAAATTCTCCTCTGTATTTTGCACCTGCAATTAAAGCACTCATATCAAGAGCGATGACTTTTTTATTTTGCAAAGATTTTGGAACATCTTTTTTGATAATTCTTTGTGCTAAAGCTTCCACTATAGCTGTTTTTCCTACACCTGGTTCACCTAAAAGTATAGGGTTGTTTTTGGTTTTGCGTATTAAAATTTGCATCAAACGCTCGATTTCTTCTTCTCTGCCTATAACAGGATCAAGTTTACCCTCACTTGCTTTTAAGGTTAAATCTATACCAAATTTATTTAAACTATCTAAGGTTTCATCGCTTGTTTTGCTATCGATTTTGCGTCCTGCTCTTAGACTTTCAAGCTCTTTTTGAAATTCTCTTAAATCTAAAAATTGCGCCAAAATTTCTTTAATAGAGCTTTTTTGACTTTCACTTATAAGCCAAGTATCCACACTTAAATAACTATCTCCATTAGCACTCATTAATCCTTTGGCATTTTCTAATGAATTTATAAGTTCATTGGAAAAGCGTATATTTTCACGGCTTACATTTGAACTTGTTGCAAGTTTTGAAATTCTGCTTTTAATTTCAAGTTCTAAGGCTTCTTTAGAAATATTTAATTTATTTAAAATTTGATTTAAAATACTTGTGCTATCTACGCTTAAAGCCCATAAAAGGTGTAAAGGTACGACTTCAGTATTTTTAGAATGTATAGCTAAAGATGCTGCACTTTCAAGGTTTGAAAGCATATTATCAGTTAAAAAATCTTGTATATTTGCCATGTTTATCCTTTATTTAGTTTATATACTTGACATTATATAACTTTAGTCATATAATGTCAAGTTAATTGAGTAAAATTTTTTAAATAATAGGACAAATGACTAATTTTAGATTATTTCATAAACATATCTATAGCCTTGTTTAATTCTTCTATGCTTTGAATATCATTTTCTTCTACAGCATGTACCATGCAATGAGCTAAATGTTCTTTTAAAACTACTTTTGCGGTATTGTTAACTTCGGCTTTTACGGCAGCAAGCTGGACTAAAATTTCACTACAGTCTTTGTCATTTTCAACCATTCTTTTAATAGCGCTTAAATGCCCTATGGTTCTACTTAGACGATTGCAAACTGCTTTAAGATGTTTTTGAGAATGTGTATGAGTATATTTTTCTTGGCACATTGTATTAACTTTCTTTTTGGAATTTTTAGTCTATTTTAACATATTTTTAAGAATTTAAATTTATTTACGAAGTTTTAAGCAATTTTTATTAAAATTTACTCTTTAAACTAAAACTCAATGATGGAGCTTATTTTGAAAACAAAACGATTTTTTGCGGGTCTTGCAGGCTTTGCCACTACTTTTATTTTATGTCTATTTTTAACAAGTCATTTACAAGCTAAAGTTGATCAAAAAGAAGAGCAGGTTCAAAAACGCCTAGAAGCTTTAGATAAGCTTACAAAAACTCTTGCTATAGTAGAGCAATACTATGTGGATGATCAAAATATCAGCGATTTGGTGGATAAATCTTTATCGGGGCTTTTAAGCAATCTTGATGCGCATTCTTCTTTTTTAAATGAAAAAGATTTTAATGATATGAAAATTCAAACCAATGGTGAATTTGGTGGCCTTGGTATAACCGTAGGTATGAAAGATGGCGCTTTAACAGTTGTTTCTCCTATAGAAGGAACGCCAGCAGATAAAGCAGGGATAAAATCGGGAGATATTATTTTAAAAATTAATGATGAAGCCACTTTGGGAATTAATCTCAATGATGCTGTAGATAAAATGCGTGGTAAGCCAAAAACTCAAATCACTTTAACCATCTTTAGAAAAGGTGCAACAAAACCTTTTGATGTTACACTTACAAGAGAAATTATTAAGATAGAAAGTGTTTATGCAAAAATGATAGAAAATGAAAACATTCTTTATCTTAGAGTTACAAATTTTGATAAAAATGTTGTAGATGTGGCAAGTAAAGAACTTAAAAAATATCCTAATGTTAAAGGAGTTATTTTAGATCTTAGAAATAATCCTGGTGGACTTTTAAATCAAGCTATAGGACTTGTAAATTTATTTGTAGATAAAGGTGTTATTGTTTCTCAAAAAGGACGCATCGCAAGTGAAAATCAAGAATATAAAGCCGATCCTAAAAACAAAATTTCTGATGTTTCTTTGGTTGTGCTTGTAAATGGTGGAAGTGCTAGTGCAAGTGAAATCGTAAGTGGAGCTTTACAAGATCTTAAACGCGGTGTTATTGTGGGTGAAAATACTTTTGGAAAAGGTAGTGTTCAACAAATCATACCTATTAATAAAACTGAAGCTTTAAGGCTTACTATCGCAAGATATTATCTTCCAAGCGGACGTACTATTCAAGCAGTGGGTGTAAAACCTGATATTGAAGTTTTTCCAGGTAAAGTAAATACTCAAGAAGATGGTTTTTCTATAAAAGAAAGCGACTTAAAACAACATTTAGAAAGTGAGCTTGAAAAAATAGATAAAAATAAAAAAGAAGATAAACAAGAAAATAAAGACAATAAAAATCTAATTAGTCAAAAACAAATCAATGATGACGCACAATTAAAATCAGCTATTGATACTATTAAGATTTTAAATATCAAACAAGGACAATAAAATGACAAAAAAAGAAATGCTCTACGAAGGAAAAGGTAAAAAACTTTTCAAAACCGATAATGAAAATTTGCTAATTAGTGAGTTTAAAGATGATTTAACTGCTTTTAATGCAGAAAAAAGAGGTAATGAAAGTGGAAAAGGCGCATTAAACTGTAAAATCAGTACTGAAATTTTTCATTTACTCGAAAAAAATGGGATTAAAACCCATTTAGTAGAAATTATAAGCGATACAGAACAAGTGGTTAAAAAATGTAAAATTATTCCTATTGAAGTTATAGTACGCAATGTTGCAACAGGTTCTCTTACAAAAAGACTGGGTATTAAAGACGGCACTGTGCTACCTTTTGCTTTGGTGGAATTTTGTCTTAAAGATGATGCTTTAGGCGATCCTTTTATCAATGATGAGCATTGTTTGATTTTAAATTTAGTGCAAAATGAAGTTCAAACTAGTGAAATTAAAAATATGGCTAGAAAGATTAATTCTATTTTAACTCCATTTTTTGACAATAAGAATTTAAGGCTGATTGACTTTAAAATCGAACTGGGTTTAACTAAAGATAATGAGCTTGTTTTAGCTGATGAAATAAGCCCTGATAGTTGTAGATTTTGGGATAAATTTAGTAATGAAAAATTAGACAAAGATAGATTTCGTCAAGATCTAGGTAATGTAAAAATGGCTTATGAAGAAGTTTTAAAAAGAATATTAAATTAAGGAAAAATATGGAAGTTATTGTAAATATTTCTTTAAAAAATGGAGTTTTAGATCCACAAGGCAAAGCAGTGGAAAAAGCTTTGCACTCTTTAAATTTTAATAGCGTTAAAGAAGTAAAAATAGCAAAACAAATCAAAATTTCTCTTGATGAGAAAGATGAAAAACTAGCCAAAGAACAAGTAAAAAAAATGTGCGAAGAATTGTTGGTAAATGGTGTTATTGAAGATTATGAGCTTATAATCGAGAAAGAGTAAAATGAAAGTTGCTATTATTAGATTTCCAGGGACAAATTGTGAATTTGATACAACTTATGCCTTTGAAAAACTTGGAGTAAAGACGCAGATTGTTTGGCATGAAGAAAAAGAATTTGATGCAGATTTAGTTGTTTTGCCAGGCGGATTTTCTTATGGAGATTATCTAAGATGTGCAGCTATTGCAAAACTTGCTCCTGCTATGCAAGGTGTTTTTAATCATGCAAAAAAGGGAGGATATATCTTAGGTATTTGTAATGGTTTTCAAATTTTACTTGAAAGCGGTCTTTTAAAAGGTGCAATGAAGCATAATAACAATCTTAGTTTTATCTCAAAAAACCAAAATTTAAGAGTGGTTTCTAATGATAATGCCTTTTTGAAAAATTTCAAAAAAGATGAAATTATTAGTTTACCAATTGCCCATGGAGAGGGAAATTATTACACTGATGAGACTACTTTAAAAGAATTGCAAGATAAAGATCTTATTATTCTAAAATACGAGCCAAATCCAAATGGTTCTGTATTTGATATCGCAGGAATTTGTGATGAAAACAAAAAAATCTTTGGACTTATGCCCCATCCTGAGCGTGCTTGTGAAAAAGTTCTAGGTAATGATGTAGGTTTAAAAATGCTTAAAGGCTTTTTATCTTGAAAATTTTATTAACTTTAATTTTTAGCATTGTTGTATTGTTTGGCAGGGGTGAAATTTCTGTATTTAGCGGCCAAGATGAAAATATGCAAAAAGAATTACAAAAATTACCCCAAGAAGAACAAAAAATTTATCAAAATATTCCGCCAAGTGATGAAAACAATGACTTTGAAAGCAATGTAGATGATCCTTTTGTAGCCAAAGGGAGTTTGGTTCTTACAAATGATGAATATCCAAGTAGAGTATATGTTGGAGAAGTTTTTCCTATTACGATCTATGCTCGCACTACGGAAAATATAAAATTTGATTTTAACATAAGCGTAGAAAAAACTAATTTATCTTTTTTAAATCCAGATGCAAAATGGGAATTTATCAACAATGAATATAAAACAACTTTATGGTTTGAAGCCAAAAATTCAAATGCTAGTTTGAGTAAAATTTCTATCAAACTTCTTAGAAATAATGAAGCTTTTCAAGAGGCTGATATCAATCTTAATCCTATCAAATTTGAAAATACTTTATCCAATAAGGATTTTTCACACCTTGTGGCAAGTTCTTTGGAAATTAAAAAAGTTAAAGCGAGTTATTTTGATGATGCTAATATCATTATGATGGTAGAACTAAACGCAACCAATACAAATCTTAAAAGCTTTTTTATAGAGGGAATTCAAAAGCAAGGTATTGAAAATTTAAAAGGAGACTTTAATGCTTCTAGTGCTTTTTATTATGCTATTTTGCCATTAAGTAAAACAAATTTTGAATTTTCGTATTTCAATAAGGACAGTAAAAAGCTTGAAAATATAAATTTAAAACTAAAAATTAGTGACGATGAGATCAGCACTCAGAGTGATTTAAATCCTGTAAATAAAGACTTAAATATTTATAAACAATATACCTTATGGTTTTTAGCGGTTTTATTTGGAGCTTTATTTGTATGGAGAAAAAATTACATTATTCTGGCTTTGGCAGTTGTTTGTTTTGCACTTAGTTTTCTTGTAGATACCAATACTCAAAATGCAATTATCAAGGCTGGTTCTAGGGCTAAAATTTTACCTACAGAGCCTTCAACTTATTTTTATACGGCAAATGCAGATGAAAAAGTAGAAGTTTTAGGCAAACGACAAAATTATATTAAAGTACTGTTTTCTGATGGAAAAATAGGTTGGGTTAATAAAGATGATTTACAAAAAAATTAAAGCTCTTTATTTTTGGATTTTTTTTGTTTTAAGTGTTGCTTTGGTGATTTTTTGTTTTTGCTTTACAAAATCTCAAAACACACTTTGGAAAATCCGCAAAATTTGGGCTAAATTTCAAAGATATACCATCTCTTATAAACAAGAAATCATTGGTACTTTTAATCCACAAGCTCAGATGATTTTAATGAATCATCAAAGTGCTTTAGATATTATCGCTTTAGAAGAATTATATCCTAAAAATTTATGTTGGATTGCCAAAAAAGAATTAGGAGAAATTCCTATTTTCAAAGTTGCTATGAAAAAACCAAAACTTCTTTGTATAGATAGAAAAAATCCGCGTGATTTGGTACGAGTTTTAAAAGAAGCAAAAGAAAGAATTAGTGAAGATAGGGTTTTGGCTATTTTTCCAGAAGGAACTAGATCTAAAAATGAAAAAATGCTTAAATTTCAAAGTGGAGCAAAAATTTTAAGTGAAAAATTAAATCTTAAAGTTCAACCTATTTTAATTGTGGATTCTGCAAAAATTTTAGACACAAAAAGTTTTAGTGCAAGCAGCGGAGTACTTAAAATCATTTGTATGGATTTAGTCGATACAAATGATGAAAAATGGCTTGAAAACACCAGAAAAAAAATGCAAGAATTACTCGATCAAGAAAGAGTCAAGCTTTGCTAAATACTCTTCTAGTAGTTGGTTTTGGGGGATTTATAGGAGCAATCTTAAGAATGCTTTCTATAAATTTAGTGAATAAATTTTTTCCTTATTCTATCAGCTTTGGAACTCTTTTTGTAAATGTTTTGGGTTCTTTTATTATAGGACTTTTGTTTTCTTATGCACAAAATAAAGGTTTATCTCCTTTACTTAAAAGCTTTATAAGTACAGGTTTTTTAGGAGCTTTTACAACTTTTTCTACTTTTTCTTATCAAAATTTACTTCTTTTGCAAAGTGGAAATTATTTTAATTTTGCGTTAAATATTATCTTAAATGTCTTTCTTTGCTTATTTGCCGCATGGTTTGGCTTTTTAATTTTCAAATAAATCTTTAAATTTACTTTAGAATTTGTATTTTTTGCTAAAATACCACTTTAAAAAATTACAAAGGAATCAAAATGCAATTTCAAACTGAAGTTAATCAGCTTTTACAGCTTATGATACACTCTTTATATTCTAATAAAGAAATTTTTTTAAGAGAACTTATTTCAAACGCAAGTGATGCTTTAGACAAGCTTAATTTTTTAAGCGTAAGTGATGATAAATATAAAAGCTTAAAATTCGAACCTAAAATTGAAATCAAAATTGACAAAGATAAAAAAACTTTAAGTATTAGTGATAATGGCATAGGTATGGATAAAGATGATCTTATTAACAACCTTGGAACCATAGCAAAAAGCGGTACTAAAAGCTTTTTAGAAAATTTAAGCGGTGATGCTAAAAAAGATTCTCAACTTATAGGACAATTTGGAGTAGGTTTTTATTCTGCTTTTATGGTGGCTAGTAAAATCGAAGTTTTAAGTAAAAAAGCTTTAGATGATAAAGCTTATCTTTGGAGTTCTGATGCAAATGGTTATGAGATTAATGACGCAAGCAAAGAAGAACAAGGCACAAGCATTACTTTATATTTAAAAGATGATGAGTTTGCTAATGCTTATAAAATCGAAAGCATTATAGAAAAATACTCTAATCATATTCAATTTCCAATTTTCATGGAAAAAGAAGAATTTACTCCTGCTAAAGAAGGCGAAGAAGAAGGGAAAACTGAACTTAAAATGTCTCAAATCAATAAAGCCAATGCTTTATGGAGAATGCAAAAATCAAGCCTTAAAGCAGAAGATTATGAAAGATTTTATGAGCAAAATTTTCATGATTCAAACAAACCTTTACTTTATCTTCACACTAAAAGTGAAGGAAAATTAGAATATAATTCTTTATTTTTCATACCGCAAAATGCACCTTTTGATTTATTCCGTGTGGATTATCAAAGTGGCTTAAAACTTTATGTAAAACGCGTATTTATCAGCGATGATGATAAAGAACTTTTACCAACTTATTTGCGTTTTGTACGTGGGATTATCGATGTAGAAGATTTACCACTTAATGTAAGCCGTGAAATTTTACAAGAAAATCAAATTTTAAAAGGTGTTAAAGAAGCTAGTGTTAAAAAGATTTTAGGTGAACTTGAAAAACTCAAAAATAATGATAAAGAAAAATATTTATCTTTCTTTAAAACCTTTGGCAAGGTATTAAAAGAAGGACTTTATGGTTTTGGCGGAGAAAAAGATAGTCTTTTAAAACTCATGCTTTATAAAAGCACCAAAGGTGAAAATTTACGCTCTTTAGAAGAGTATAAAAATGACCTTCAAGGCGATCAAAAAGAAATTTTTTATATAGCAGGAAATAATGAAAGTTTATTAAGAACCTCTCCTTTGCTTGAAGAGTATAAACAAAAAAACATAGAAGTTTTACTCATGGATGATGAGATTGATTCTTTGGTAACTCCTATGCTAGAATTTGAAGGTTTGAAATTTGTAGCCATTAATCAAGTAGAAGATAAAAATGAACTAAGCGATGAAGAAAAAAATACTTTTGCTCCACTTGTAGCTAAATTTAAAGAACTTCTAAAAGATCAAGTTGAAGATGTAAGACTAACCAGTCGTTTAAAAGATAGCCCAAGTTGTATAGTTTATGATAAAAATAAACCTGATTTTGCTATGCAACAACTCTTAAAACAAATGGGTCAAGAACAAAATTTCAAACCTATTTTAGAAATCAATCCAAAACACGCTATTTTTACAGGTCTTAAAAACAACGAAAGCTTTAGTGCAGATATAGCAACCTTAGTTTTAAATATGGCAAAATTAAGCGAAGGTATGGGAGTGGATAATCCTGCTGAATTTAATGCAAGCCTTACAAAAATCATCAACAAGGCTTTTTCATGATAGAAAATATCTCTGCAAGTCTTTGGACAAAGCAAGATTTGAACGCATATCAAATTTTTGATGTGCGTACTCCTTTAGAATGGGAAGAAGGTATTTTACCTAATGCGCAATGTGTGGCTTTATATGATAATCAAGGGCTTTTAAATGCTAAATTTTTAGATGAATTTCAAAGCAAAAGAGATGAAAGTAAAAAACTTGCTTTTATTTGTCGTAGTGGCCATAGAAGCATGGTTGCAGCTGAATTTATAGCTGAAAAATTGGGACTTCAAAGCATCAATTTAGATGGCGGAATGCTAGCCCTTAAGGGTTATTAATGCTAGGAATTTATTTACTTATAGCAGCTTTGTCTTTTTTAGCTCTTTATTTTGCTGTTAAAAAGCTTACTTTAAATATAGATGAGCGAACTCTTTTAGAGCCTATTAAAATGGATATTTATCCAAAATTTTGTGATTTAATCGATGAAAAAATCAGAGAATTTAAAGAAAATATCCAAAATGCTAATTTAACATTAAAAAATTCTAATCAAAAAGATGAATTTTTAGAAAAACTTGGGGATTTAAGCAGAGAGTTGACTTTCATACAAACCATGAATTTGAGTAATAAAAACGATAGTATCTGGCAAAATGAACTTTTTTCTTTTTTAAAAGAATTAGAAAATTTATTGCTTGAGTATCTAGAAAAAGGCGAAGAAGAAGCTGAAAATTTAAGAGAATTTCTGATGGATGAATTTGAAAAACTAAAAGGTTAGGCATTACAAGAAGAAGGAAATTCTTTAAAATATTTTAAATTTATTTCATGAAGTATTTTTACTTTAGTTCTGATTTTTATTTTAATTCGTTATGACGAGCTTGCTAATCTTTTAGCAGGAGTGGCAATATTTCTTTATTGGAATGACTAATTTAGGTATAGGTTTTAAAGTTTTTAGTGGTGATTTGCTTGAAAAAATTTTAGCAAAGTCAACTGATACAAAGATAAAAAGTATACTTTTTGGTACTTTAAGTACTTTAATTATGCAATCTTCAATTTTAGTTTCTATTGTTACGATTTCTTTTTTGAGTGCAGGGCTTATTTCTTTGGGTGCGGGCATAGGGATTATTTTTGGAGCAAATTTAGGAAATACGGCAAGTTCTTGGCTGATTGTTGGTTTGACAAATATTAAAATTTCAATGTTGGCTATCCCGCTTTTGATTATTGGAGTATTATTTTTCTTTCAGAAAGATAGTATTTTAAAAGGTTTGGGTAATATTTTTATTGGTATAGGTTTTTTCTTTTTGGGTGTGGATTATATTAAAAGTGGTTTTGAAAATTTTAAACATATAATTGATCTTTCTCGTTTTGATTTTGCTGGTTTTAAAGGAGTTTTTGTTTTTTAGGATTAGGTGCTTTGCTTACAGGAGTTATACAACCAAGCACAGTTATAATGGCTATTATTGTCGCTGCTTTACTTGCACAACAAATCAGTTTGGAAAATTCCTTAGCAGCAACTTTGGGTACTAGTGTTGGAGGAGTTGTAACGGCTGTTTTAGCTTCTTTAAGTACCAATATTAAAGGAAAGAAATTAGCGTTTGCAAATTGTATTTTTAATTTTGGTATAGCTTTTTTAATAGTGCTTATTTTTCCTTATTTTATACATTTCTTAATTTTTTATCCATTGCGTTAAACATAGAAGATATAGCTTTGAAAGTGACATTATTTCACACTTTGTTTAATTTAATTGGCGTTGCGCTTTTTTCATTCTTTACTCCTTAAATTGTTTTTTTAAATAAAATAGTAAAAGCTCCTAAAGATAAGAATAAAGACAAGCCTTTATATCTTGATAGTAGTTTGGTTAAATTTAGTGACACAGCCATCGAAGTTTTAAGAAAAGAAAGCGAGCATCTTTATAATAATACCTATGCAATTGTTGCTCATGCTATAGGTTTTAGTTGTAAAGATATACAGAGTGATAAAAGTTTTAAAGAAATTTTAGAAAATAAAAAGTGGTTTAGTAAAAATGTGGATTTGGACTATTTGTATCAAACTAGGATAAAAGTTCTTTTTGAAGCTATTATTGATTTTTCAACTAAAGCACAAGTTTATATTAACGATGAAACAAAGAATCATAAAATTTTTACCTTTAAGATAGCAGCTAAAAATTTAGCTGAAACAACTAAAATTTAAAAATTATCCAAGCAAATATTAAGAAATATTCTAGCTCTTCTAATGAATTTTTGGCTTTAGAATACAATAAAATTAGATCGAATCTAGGAGATCTTTTAAGAAGTATCGAAGAGCTTAGAGTGGTTGAAGATAGTGAAAAGCTTTATTTGATTATTAAAAATCTTCAAAAAGGAAAAGAAATTTTAAAAGAAATTGATACTTTAACCTTAAGCAATATTGAACATCTTATTTCAGTAAGAAAAATCACAACAGTTGAAGGAATTTCAATACTTAATGATATAACTTTTGTTGCTAAGATTGCTGAAGAACTTATAGGTGCTGTTGAGGTGATATTTTCTAAAGATATATCAAACTAGTTGTTTGTGCTAGTTTGGTTATTGTCTTGTATAGGCGTTAGAAATTCTTCATTGATTAAAATATCAACAACATCTTTAAACATAGGCAAAGCACTTTGTGCAGCATAATAACTATAAGGTTTAGTAGGATGTCTTACGAGAACTCCTATGGTATAGGCGTGATTTAAATCATTTGCAAAACCAAAAAAGGAAGCATTGTAGCGATTTGAGGTGTAACCTTGTCTTTCGGCTATTCTTGCTGTTCCTGTTTTACCTCCTGCAATAATACCTTGTGTAATTGCCTTTTTTCCTGTTCCTTTTTCTATAACATTTATAAGAATATTTTGCATCGTTTTAGCAGCTTCGCTAGAAAGAATTTTTTCTTTTTTTACATCATCATCAAGATTTGTAAAGCGTCCATTTTGGTAGAATTTTTCAGCTAAATGCGGTGTGATATAAAATCCATCATTGTTGAAAACATTATAAGCTGCAAGGAGTTGTATAAAGGTTGTTTTAAGTCCATAACCATAACTTAAAACAGATTTTTCTATATCTCTTAAGCGCTTAGGATTTGGAATTTCTCCTTTTTGTTCATAGGGTAGATCAATACCACTTTTTTCGCCAAATTTAAATATTTTAAGTCCTGATACGATTTCTATATTGTTAAGCCTTTTAGCAATTTGTATCATGCCTATATTTGAAGAATATCTTATAACTTCCTCCATAGTCATTTTGTCCATTTTATGATCGTCTTTGATAGTGAAACGTCCTAGCTTGTAAGAACCGCCATAAGTATTAATCACTTCATCTATTTTTATTTTACCAAGTCTTAAGGCTGTTGTAAAGATAAAAGGTTTGATAACAGAACCTGCTTCATAGCCGTATTCTATAGCGCTTGCATTAAGAACTGATAGATCTTTTCCGCGATTTTGCGGGTCATAGCGCCTTGAGCTTGCTAAAGCTAAAATTCTTCCTGTTTTGCTTTCCATTACCCCAACTATGATTTCATTGGCTTTTAAATCCTCATTTCTTTGATCTATAGCTTTCTCTATACTTTTTTGCAGTTTTAAAGAAAGATTTAAATATAAATCACAACCATTGATCTTTTTTTGTTGCAGTGAATTTAGATTTAAAATAATATTTCCACCTATATCTTTAAGTCCTTGAATTTTTTCATTTTGAACAGGACTTAGACATTCATCGTAGTATTTTTCTAAACCTTTAACTCCTATATTTTTTAAAATTCCACTTTCTGGATCTAATATCATTTTAGTATAACCGATAATAGGAGTAAAAGAATCTTTTGACATGTAAATTCTATCTTCTTCATGTTCGATGATATTTAATCCTCTTGTTTCAACTCTTCCAGAGTTATTTGTAAAAGCTTTGAAAAAACCTTGTATATAAAGTTTTTTAGCAAGGTCTTTAAGATAGCTTGCTTGCTTGGAATCTAAGTTTTGCAAAAGAACAAAATTATAAGAGCGTTTTTTTTGATTTTGCATTCTTTTTTTAATATCTGCTACTTGATCGTTACTTATCCCACTATAAATTTGAAAAAGCTTTAAAAATAGATCAAATTTATCTTTGTTAATACTTCTAAGATCAATTTCAGCGCGATAAATTTGTTTAGAACTTGTGATAGTAAAATTATCTTTAGTTATAATTGATCCTCTTAGAGCAAGAGCGTATTGATCTTTTTCAGTGTTAGGTATATGACGTTTTGATGTAAGAAAAAAAGTAGAGCTGATAAAAATAATCATAAACAAAAGTGCCATGCAGTAGGCAAAGGCAACTTTTGAAACCCTATTTTTTTTATATTCTTGCATTAGGGTTTAAATTTGAGTTCTTGTGATTTCTTTATAAGCACTGATCGCTTTATTTCTTACTTCTAGCATAAATTTCATGCTGCTTTCAGCCTTAGTGATAGCTATAGCTGCTTGATGTAAATCTTTTACTTGTCCTGTGGCAATGTCTGTCATTGCAGCTTCTCCACTTTCTTGTGCCTTATTTAAATCATCGATTTCATTTTTAAGCATCTTGGCAAATTCATCACCAATTCCTGTGGAATTTTGACTTTTGTTGGTATTTGAAATATTATTATTTAATCTTAAATCATTAATATTGTTCATTTTTTATTATCCTCTTAATAAATCAATCGCACTTTGAGCTATAGTTTTTGCACTTGTAAAAGCACTTACATTCGCTTGATAAGCCCTTGTAGCTTCAATCAAATCTGCCATTTCAATAACAGGGTTTACATTTGGATACGCTACATAACCTTCAGCATTCGCATCAGGATGGCTTGGATCATACTTCATACGAAAATCTTTGTCATCTCTGACCACTTTATCCACTACAACACTTTGAATAGCAGGTTTAGCTTCTTCTGGCGAGCTTGGATCATTTAAAGGATTTTCATATTTTAAAAAATTATTATCTTTGTTAATTTGCTCATTTAAAAGCTTATCAAAATCTGTTGCTTTAAAGATCACTTCGCGTCTTCTATAAGGCCCACCTTCAGCTGTTCTTGTAGTGTTTGCATTAGCTATATTAGAGCTAATAATATTCATTCTAAAACGTTGAGCACTTAAACCATAACCACTAATATCAAAATCACTTAAGTATGCCATAATTTACCTTTAACTTAATTTAGAGCTTGCGTCAAGTATAGAACTAAAGATATTGCTTTGTCTTCTTAAAACTCCATCAAGAGCTGTTATCATAACTGTATTTTTACTCATTTCTGTAGTTTCTACATCTAGATCAACAGTATTTGCATCATTTCTTGCTAAATGACCATCTCTTAAGTAAATAGTAGATTTACTAGGATCAGGAAATTTCCAAGGTTTTTGATGCCCTTCTTCGGTTACTGCCAATTCTAATTCTTTTTTGTCATTTTTTTTGAAAATTTCATTTGCACGATTTACCAAAGCTGTTTCAAATTCAATATCTCTTGCTTTATAAAAAGGAGTATCAACATTTGCAAGATTGGCATTGATGAGTTGATTTCTTAGATTTCTACCCGCTAAAGCACCAGTGACTAGTTCTTTTGATTTAAATGGGTTAATCATTTTTTATCCTTTTTATAATTTTTAATATTAACAAGCAAATACTGTTCCAATTTAACTATTTTGTATAAAAATATCAAAAATTATTTTCCTTTTTGTAAATTTATGGCTTTATTGTGATCATCTATATTTGTGCTAAAAATATGAACTCCAGTATTTTTATCACGCACAAAATATAAATAATCTGTCTTTAAAGGAAAAATAGCTGCACGAATAGCAGCTAAAGAAACATTACAAACTGCTTCTTTAGGCAATCCTGTAAATTTATAGGTATTATAAGAGCTATTATCTTGTCTTATTCTTTGTGGGGTAACTTTTACATGGGAATAAATTCCATAATTTAAAGTTCCATCCATTTGAAGTTTCATACCTTTTTTAAGTCGATTGTAGATTACGCTTGCAACTATAGGCATTTCATTGTCATTAGCAGCTTCTTTTTGTATTACAGAAGCGATGATGATATATTGGTGCCATTTTTTTGGATTATAATCACCAAAAATTTTCTCAGAAGTTTTTTTATTGGAAATTTCAGCATGGTTTAAAAGCATTTGAATGAGTAGATTTTCTGTAATGCCTTTTGGGATTTTATAAGTTTCTGGCAAAAAAACTCCTTCATCATAAGGAGCTTGAGCTTGAAATTCTTTTAAAAGTATATCTTTATCAAGTCCAAGTTGTTTGGCTGCTTGTTCTAGAAAGATTACGCTTGTTTCTCCTGGGATAAGAGTAATGGTTTGCAGTGCTGCTTTAGCAATAGTGAGTTTATGTAGAAATTCAGCTCTATTTAAATCTTTTGTACCTATGTTGATCCAGCCTGATTGAGGGTGTCCTAAAAAAAATAAAATATATTTATCAATATTACTCATCTGATATTTATTTTGCTTTAAATATGTTATAATTTGAGAAATTGAACCTTGGGGAATAAATACCACAGAATTGCTTTTTAAAGGCTGAGTTAGATAATAAAAAATCCCCAAAATAAATATCAAAAAGAAGTTGCGTATGAAAAAGAAAATTTTATATATTGTTGTATTTTTTGTTGTGCTTATATTAGCTTTGTTTATAGTGCTTAAAAATGGAATTGTCATCTCTAGTATCCAATTTGATTTTTTAAAATTGGAACAATTATATATTAAATTAGATAAAAAATTAATTGTACGAGCAAAAAATATCACTATAAATGAGACTCAAAATTCCGAAATTTCATCACAAACCCACTCTTCTGATAATGCTTCAACAGAGATTTTAAAAATAACAAAAAATTTAAAATATCTATATACTTTTGTTAAAGAGATTGATATACAAAATTTAAATATAAAAGATAATCATGTGCGTATTTTATTTAAAGATAATGAATTTTTTATAGATAATGATTTATTGTTTTTAAAATTAACATTACAGCGTCAAAATAAAGAACTTATAGCTGATATTAAAAAACTTTTATTAAAAGATTATGATTTAAGTATTGATGGAAATTTAAGTATCAATACTAAGAGCGAGTTTTATTATTTTCAAGGTAGAGCAAGTGGAGAATTGCTTGACTTTAACGCAAGCATCTCTTACAAAGATAAAAATTTAGCTTATAAAATAGAAGATTTAAATATTAGAAATATTACGGAAATTTTTAAAAGAGTTAATAAAAGAATAGAACTTCCGCAGAGTTTAAATCTTTGGGTAGCATATAGGGCTAAGGGAGAATTTTATCATTTAGATTATTTGCAGGGCTTTATAGATTTTACTAAAGATAATTATTATTTAGACAATATTAGTGCATCAGGTTATGTTAATAATGTCAAAGTTCGCTTGGATGATAAAATGAATGCTATTGAAATTCCAAAACTCGATTTAAATTTAAACAAACAAAAGCTTGATTTTGTCTTTAATAAAGCTTTCTATAATGGTGCTGATTTAAGTTCTAGTAAGGTTTATCTATATGATTTGTTTGATGAAAAAAAAGTTGGGATTTATTTGCGCATTAAGTCTGATAATCTAAAATTTGACGAAAAACTTGCTAAAGCTTTAGAGGATTATCATTTTTCACTACCTTTTTATCAAAAAAGCGGAAAAATTAAAAGTGATTTGGAGCTTAAAATTGATTTTCATGATAAGGGTGAAATTTCTTATAGTGGTATTTTAGCTTTAGAGAATGCTAGTATTTCTTTGGCTGATTTTAATATTACAAAAGCATTTGTAAAATTAAATCAAAATGATTTAAATATAGAAAATGCCAGTGTTAAAAATGGCTTTTTAGAAGCTGATTTTAATGCTAAATTTGACTTACAAAAACAGCAAGGAAATTTCAATACTCAGATTTCAAGGCTTTATTTTGACAATGGAGAGCTTTTAGATTTAAAAAATCAAAATGTAGAAGTAAAATTAGATTATTCGCAAAATGTTAACATTAGCATTCCTCAGTGGAATTTGATTTTAAATTTTAAAGATGGACTTGAGGCTAATCTTAATAATCCTAAGATTTTATTTTCATTTTCTCCATTACTTAAAAAGCTTGGGTTTATCGATGCTAAAAATGTTTATTATAAAACTTTAAATTTTGAAGATTTTAATGCAAGCGTTAATGATGCTTATTTTAAAAATAATTTACTTATCAACGGTCAAACTCCTTATGAAAATGATAGTTTTGATATTGTAAAAAATAAGGGCATTATGGAAATTCATACTCAAAGTGATACAGCAAGTGCTAAAATAAGTTCTGATAATAAAGAAATTCATTTAAAAAATTTAAGTTATATTTATAGAAAACATTCCAACTCTTCAAATTCAACATTTGATATTGCTACTAATACCCAAAATATTAGTTTTGGTGGAGCAAATGTAGCTTTAATTTTGGCAGATTCTAATAAAACTTTGGCTTTTGATAGAGTAGAGGCTGATTTAAAAGGCAATGCTTTAGATCTTAAAGGTTCTAGAGGAAATGCAAAATTTGATCTTTATTATTCTTCTAATGATTTAAATTTAAACGTTAGCAATATTGATGATAATTATTTAAATGAGTTTTTACAAAAACAAGCTGTTCAAGATGGAGTGTTTAACTTAAGTATAAAAGGAAGTGGATTGGAGTATTTTGATGGACAGATCGATTTTAAAAATACTTATGTGAAGGATTTAAAAGGTATAAATCAGCTTATTTCCTTTATCGATACTGTACCAAGTTTATTGATGTTTAAATCTCCAACCTTTAATCAAAAAGGTTTAAGCTTACATGATGGAAAGATTATTTTTAATAGAAAAAAAGATCTTTTAAGTGTTTCGGCTATTAATTTAAATGGTGATAGTGTAGATATATATGGTTTAGGATCAGCAAATTTAAGATTAAATACAGTGGATTTTAGTTTAGAGCTTAAAACTTTAAAATCAGCTTCAGAAGCTATATCCAAGGTTCCAATTTTAAATTATGTAATTTTAGGTAAAAATCAAGAAATTAGCACAAACTTAAAAATAGATGGAAGCATAGATGACCCTAAATTTCATACCGAAATTTTAACAGATACCCTAAAAACCCCTTTTAATCTTATTAAAAATATCATACAACTTCCTGCTAATTTACTTAATTAAAAATATTTAAAGTTTGTTTGAAAACTAAAACAAACTTTAAACTTACTCTTGCATTTTTTTTTATTTGTAATATACTTAAAAATGAAAATAAAAATAAGTATTTTAAAGGACTAAAAATGCAAATTACTTATACCTTAACAGATGAGTCGCCAGCTCTTGCGACTTATTCGTTTTTGCCTATAGTGAAAGCTTTTTTAAGTAGGGCACATATAGGAGTAAAAACCTCGGATATTTCTTTATCTGGAAGGATTTTAGCTGCTTTTAGTGAGTATTTAAAAGAGGAGCAAAGATGTGAAGATGCTTTAGAACTTTTAGGTGAGCTTGTAAAAAGATCGGATGCAAATCTTATTAAAACCCCAAATATTTCAGCTTCTATTCCTCAGCTTAAGGCGGCGATTAAAGAATTGCAAGATAAGGGTTACATGTTACCAAATTACCCAGATGAGCCAAAAAATGATGAAGAATTGCAAATTAAAACAAAATATCAAAAAGTTTTAGGTTCAGCGGTTAATCCTGTATTAAGACAAGGAAATTCAGATCGTCGTTCAACAAAAGCGGTAAAAGATTATGCAAAAAACAATCCTTATCATGTGGTTGAGTTTAACCCAAACTCAAAAACTCGTGTTTCTTACATGAAAGAAGGGGATTTTTTCTCTAATGAAAAAGCGGTTTTAATCGATCAAGATTGTGTGGCTAATATAGAATTTACAAGCATTGATGGTAAAAATGAAATTTTAAAAAAGGGATTAGAACTTGAAAAAAATGAAATTTTAGACGCTACTTTTATGGATGTGCAAAAACTTCAGGAATTTTATGCAAAAGAAATTAAAGCAAGCAAAGATGATGATGTGCTTTTTTCTTTGCATTTAAAAGCTACAATGATGAAAGTAAGTGATCCTATACTTTTTGGTTATGCGGTAAAAGTATTTTTTAAAGAATTATTTATCGAATTTCAAGATGAATTTGAAAAATTAGGCATTAATCCAAATAATGGTTTAAGTGAGCTTTTAAGTAAGATCGAAAATTCAAGCAAAAAAGATGAAATTTTAAAAAAATACAATGAAATTTTAGCTAAATCTGCAGATATTTCTATGGTAAATTCAGATAAAGGCATTACAAATCTTCATGTTCCAAGCGATGTTATCGTTGATGCTTCTATGCCTGCAATGCTTAAAAATGGCGCAAGATTGTGGGATAAGGAAGGTAAGGAAAAGGACACAAATGCCGTAATTCCTGATCAAACTTACGCAACTATTTATGAGGCGGTTATTGAAGATTTGCATAAAAATGGTACTTTAAATCCTTCAAAACTTGGCAGTGTATCTAATGTAGGTTTAATGGCTAAAAAGGCTCAAGAATATGGATCGCACGATAAAACCTTTGTGGCTAAAGAAGAAGGAACTTTTAAAATAGTTTCTAACGGTAAAGTTTTATTAGAACATAAGGTTAGAAAAGGTGATATTTATAGAGCTAATCAGGCTAAATTTGATGCAGTGTTAAATTGGATTGATTTAGGTATAGAAAGATCAGAACTTAGTGGAGCCGAAGCTATTTTTTGGTTAGATAGCAAAAGAGCTAGTAATAAAATCATGATAACTTTGGTACAAAATCGTTTAAAAGAAAAGGGTAAAAATGTAGCCATTTTAACTCCAAAAGAAGCTTGTTTAAGAAGTTTAGAGTTAATCCGAGAAGGTAAAGATGTTATTTCTATCACGGGTAATGTTTTAAGGGATTATTTAACCGATCTTTTTCCTATTTTAGAGCTTGGAACAAGTGCAAAAATGCTTTCTGTTGTGCCTATGTTAAATGGTGGAGCTATGTTTGAAACAGGAGCAGGGGGTTCAGCACCTAAACAAGTAGAACAATTAGTCGAAGAAAATCATCTGCGTTGGGATAGTTTGGGTGAATTTTTGGCTTTGCAAGCAAGTTTGGAATTTTATGCAAATAAGTGTGGCAATCATAAAGCTAAGGTTTTAGCAGAATGTCTTGATGAGGCTATAGGCGAATGGCTTGAAAATAATAAAGCTCCATCAAGAAAAGTCAAAGAAGATGATAATAGAACAAGTCATTTTTATTTAGCAATGTATTTTGCAAATCATTTAGCAAGACAGGCGAGTGATATGGAGCTTCAAAGCTTTTTTAAAGATATTGCCCTAGAGCTTTCTTCTAATGAAGAAAAAATCAGAGCCGAATTTAACAATGCACAAGGTGTGAAAGTGGATTTGGGTGGGTATTATAAATTTGATGATGAAAAAGCAAATAAAATCATGCGTCCAAGTGCAACTTTTAACGCTATTTTAGAAAAAATAGGACAAAGATGAAAATTACTGTTATAGGGACTGGCAATGTAGGCTCAAGCGTAGCTTATGCTTTGATTTTAAGAGAAATAGCAAATGAAATTGTTTTAGTAGATATCAATGAGGATTTGCTTTACGCAAAAGAACTAGAGCTTACTCAAAGCATAGCCGCTTTAAATTTAAATATAGATTTACTTTGCACTAAAGATTATACTCATACCAAAAATTCAGATATAGTGCTTTTTAGTGCAGGTTTTGCTAGAAAAGATGGGCAAAGTAGAGAAGAATTGCTTCAGTTAAATACAAGTATTATGCTTGATTGTGCTAAAAAAATTAAAGATTTTACAGAAGATCCGCTTTTTATTATTTTAACTAATCCTGTGGATTTTCTACTTAATACTCTTTATGAAAGCGGGATTTTTTCATCAAAGAAAATTATAGCCATGGCAGGAGTTTTAGACAATGCAAGATTTAAGTATGAACTTGCCAAAAAACTTAATGTCAAAATGTCAAGCGTGGATACAAGACTTATTGGTTTTCATAATGATGATATGGTTTTGGTAAAATCTTACGCAAGTGTTAAAAATAAAAATATAAGCGAATTTTTAAATGAAGAGGAATTTGAGGATTTAGAAAATGAAGTTAAAACAGGTGGAGCTAAAGTAATCAAACATCTTAAAACTTCAGCTTATTTAGCCCCTGCTAGTGCTTGTATAAGAATGCTTGAGTCTATAAGAAGTGGCGAATTTTTACCTATGAGTGTGATTTTACATGGAGAATTTGGAGTGCAAAACAAAGCCTTAGGAGTTATGGCAAGATTAGGACTTGAAGGTGTGATTGAAATCATGAAAATGGATCTTAGTTTGCAAGAAAAAGACAAATTAGAAAAATCTTTAATCAAATATCAATATAAAGGAGAATAAATGAACATACATGAGTATCAAGCAAAAGCAATTTTTGCAGACAATGGCATCCCTACCTTAAAGGGAAAAGTTGCATTTAGCGTAGATGAAGCTGTATCTAATGCTAAAGAATTAGGCGGTAGTGTTTGGGCGGTTAAAGCTCAAATTCACGCAGGAGGCCGTGGTCTTGGTGGTGGTGTTAAAATCGCTAAGAATTTAGATGAGGTAAAAGATTACGCAAGTAAAATTTTAGGAATGAATTTAGTAACTCATCAAACAGGACCTGAAGGCAAACTTGTGCAAAAACTTTATATAGAAAGTGGCGCTAATATAGTAAAAGAGTATTATTTGGCTATTTTGTTTAATAGAATGGCAGAGCAAATTACCATTATCGCTTCAAGTGAAGGAGGGATGGATATAGAAAAAGTAGCCAAAGAAAGCCCTGAAAAAATTGCAAAAGTAGGTATTGATCCACAAATTGGATTTAAAATGTTTCATGGACTTGAAGTAGCGAGAGTTTTAGGACTTGATAAAGATGAAGGCAAAAAACTCATTTCTATGTTAGCTAAACTTTATAAGCTTTACATGGATAAAGATATGAATATGCTTGAAATCAATCCTTTAATTAAAACTGCAGAAGGGGATTTTTATGCCCTTGATGCAAAATGCAGTTTTGATGATAGTGCGCTTTATCGTCATCCTGAAATTGCTGAACTTAGAGATATTACTGAAGAAAATCCTGCTGAAAGAGAAGCGGCTGAATTTGGCTTAAGCTATGTGAAACTAGATGGAGATGTAGCTTGTATGGTAAATGGTGCGGGTCTAGCAATGGCAACTATGGATATTATTAATTATAGTGGTGCAAAACCTGCAAATTTCTTAGATGTAGGTGGGGGAGCTTCTCCTGAAACTGTTGCAAAGGCTTTTGAAATTATTTTAAGAGATAAGAATGTAAAAGTTATATTTATCAATATCTTTGGTGGTATTGTTCGTTGTGATAGGATAGCAAATGGAATTTTAGAAGCTACTAAGAATGTTGAGGTAAATATTCCAATTGTAGTGCGTCTTGATGGCACTAACGCAGCAGAAGCAAAGACAATTTTAGATAATTCAAATCTTAAAAATATTAAAGCAGCAACCAATCTTAAAAACGGTGCAGAGCTTGTAAAAAGTTTAATAGGATAAGGATGGAAAATGAGTATATTGGTTAATAAAAATACAAAAGTAATAGTTCAAGGTTTTACAGGCAAAGAAGCAACTTTTCATGCTGAGCAATGCATGGCTTATGGTACAAATATAGTTGGAGGTGTCACCCCTCATAAAGGCGGACAAACTCATTTAGGTAAACCAGTTTTTGATACCGTTGCAGATGCGGTTAAAGCAACAAAGGCTGACGTGAGCTTGATCTTTGTACCTGCTTTTGCTGTGGGTGATAGCGTGATTGAAGCAGCTGATGCGGGTATTAAGCTTGCAGTTGTAATCACCGAGCATACGCCTGTAAAGGATATGATGTTTGCTAAGCAATATGCTAATAAAAAGGGTATGAAAATCATTGGACCAAATTGTCCAGGTATTATTACTTCTGAAGAATGTAAGTTAGGTATTATGCCAGGTTTTATTTTTAAAAAAGGTTGCGTGGGGCTTATTTCAAAAAGTGGAACTTTAACTTATGAAGCTGCTAATCAGGTAGTTCAAGGTGGTTATGGAATTTCTACTGCAGTAGGAATTGGCGGTGATCCTATTATAGGTCTTGCTTATAAAGAACTTTTAAGTGAATTCCAAAAAGATGATGAAACTAAGGCTATTGTAATGATAGGTGAAATTGGTGGTAGTTTGGAAGTAGAAGCGGCTAAATTTATTAAAGAAAATATTAGTAAACCTGTGGTAGCATTCATTGCAGGTGCAACTGCTCCAAAAGGTAAAAGAATGGGGCATGCAGGTGCCATAGTAGGAAGTGCTGATGAAAGCGCTGCAGCTAAAAAAGAAGCTTTAAAAAGCTATGGAATTCATGTGGTGGATTCTCCGGCTTTAATTGGTGAAGAAATTCAAAAAATATTAGGTTAATAAAGGAAAAAAACATGAGTATGATAGCTCCAAAAGATACCCCTGTTTGGGTAGATGAGCATAGATGTAAAGCATGCAATATTTGTGTTAGCTATTGCCCCGCTGGGGTTTTAGCTATGCGCGATGATGTGCATGCGGTTTTAGGACAAATGATAGAGGTGGTACACCCTGAATCCTGTATAGGCTGTACCGAGTGTGAGACACATTGCCCTGATTTTGCTATTATGGTGGCAAAAAGAGATGAATTTAAATTTGCCAAACTTACTGCTGAGGCTAAAGATAGAGCTGCAGCCGTAAAAAATAACAAATACAAAAAATTAGCATAGGAAAAATAATGAGAGAAGTTATAGCAACAGGTAATGTTTTAATCGCCAAAGCTGCGATTGATTGTGGATGTAAATTTTTTGGAGGTTATCCTATTACTCCTAGTAGTGAGATAGCTCATGAATTAAGCCATATGCTTCCTGCAAATGATGGAACTTTTATACAAATGGAAGATGAAATTTCAGGTATTAGCGTGGCTATTGGTGCGGCAATGAGTGGAGTAAAATCCATGACTGCAAGTAGCGGTCCAGGAATTTCTTTAAAAGCAGAGCAAATAGGACTTGCATTTATTGCTGAAATTCCACTTGTGATTGTAAATGTTATGAGAGGTGGTCCTTCGACAGGTCTTCCAACCCGTGTAGCACAAGGAGATTTGTTTCAAGCTAAAGCACCAACTCATGGGGATTTTGCAAGTATTGCTATTGCTCCTGCAAGTCTTGAAGAAGCTTATACAGAAACCATTAGAGCGTTTAATTTAGCTGAAAAATATATGACTCCAGTATTTTTACTTATGGATGAAACCGTAGGGCACATGAATGGTAAAGCGGTTTTACCTGATTTAAAAGATATTAAAATTTATAACCGCAAAAAATTTGAAGGAGACAAAAAGGATTATAAACCTTATGCAGCAGGAGAAAATGAGCCTGCAACTTTAAATCCTTTCTTTACAGGTTATCGTTATCATGTTACAGGGCTTCATCATGGAGACATAGGTTTTCCAACTGAAGATGGAGCCACAGTGAAAAAAAATATGGAAAGACTCATAGGTAAAATTAAAAACAATCAAGAAGATATTTGTGCTTATGAAGAGCATATGCTTGATGATGCTGAGTTTTTAATCATTGCTTATGGAAGTGTAAGTCGTTCAGCAAAAGAAGCTATACAAAGATTAAGAGAGCAAGGGGTTAAAGTGGGACTTTTCCGTCCAATTACTCTTTATCCAGTGGCTGAGAAAAAAATTGCTGAGGTTGTAAGCAAATTTAAAAAAGTAATGGTAAGCGAGCTTAATATGGGACAATATCTTGAAGAGATTGAAAGAGTAACTTCGCGTCGCGATTTTATTAGTTTACACCGTGCAAATGGTCGTCCTATCACTCCAAGTGAAATTATTGCTAAGGTAAAGGAGAATATATAAATGGCTTTTAATTATGATGAATATCTAAGAGTAGATAAAATGCCTACTCAATGGTGTTGGGGATGTGGCGATGGTGTTGTTTTAAAATGTATTATCCGCGCGATAGAAAAACTTGGTTGGAATATGGATGATGTTTGTCTTGTTTCGGGTATAGGTTGTAGTGGCAGAATGAGTTCTTATGTAAATTGCAATACAGTTCATACTACTCATGGTAGAGCAATAGCTTATGCAACAGGCATTAAACTAGCCAATCCTAGTAAACATGTTATTGTAGTAAGTGGAGATGGGGATACTTTGGCAATTGGTGGAAATCATACCATACATGGTTGTCGCAGAAATATTGATTTAACACATATTGTAATCAATAATTTCATCTATGGACTTACAAATTCTCAAACAAGTCCAACTACTCCAAAAGGTTTTTATACAGTAACAGCTCAATTTGGAAATATTGACCCCAATTTTGATGCGTGTGAATTAACTAAAGCTGCAGGAGCTTCTTTTGTGGCAAGGGGTAATGTGATAGAAGCTAATAAGCTTGAAAATTTAATTTACAAAGCTTTAGCACACAAGGGTTATAGTTTTGTAGATGTTTTTTCAAATTGTCATATCAATCTAGGTAGAAAAAACAAAATGGGCGAAGCTGTAGCTATGCTTGATTGGATTAAAAATCGCGTTGCGGATAAAGCTAAATTTGAAAGCATGGATTTTGAAGAAAGAAAAGATAAATTTCCAACAGGAATTTTACATGAAGATAATTCTCAGCCAGAATACTGCCACGCTTATGAAGAAGTACGTCGTGCAGCCAAAGAAAAAAGAATGGTGGATTTAGGAGCTTTAAAATGAAATATCAATTAAGATTTGGCGGTGAAGGCGGACAAGGTGTTATCACCGCAGGAGAAATTTTAGCAGAAGCAGCCATTAAAGAAGGTCGTCAAGCTTTTAAGGCTTCTACTTATACTTCACAAGTGCGTGGCGGTCCTACTAAGGTGGATATTATCATTGATGATAAAGAAATTTTATTTCCTTATGCTGTAGAAGGGGAAGTAGATTTTATGCTTTCGACTGCAGATAAGGGTTATAAAGGTTTTCGTGGGGGTGTAAAAGAAGGAGGTATTATAGTTGTAGAGCCAAATTTAGTACATCCTGAAAGTGAAGATTATAAAAAATGGCAAATTTTTGAAATCCCTATTATTACCATAGCTAAAGATGAGGTAGGAAATGTGGCTACTCAATCAGTTGTTGCACTTGCAATTGCTGCTTATATGAGCAAATGTATAGATTTAGATGTTTTAAAAGAAACTATGCTTCATATGGTTCCTGCAAAAACTCGTGATGCAAATGCTAAAGCTTTTGATCTGGGTGTAAAATACGCCACTCAAGCAAAACCATATTCATAATAAATTCCGCATCATGCGGAATTTAACTTCTAAAATTTTACACATTGCAAATAAAATTTAAATTTTAATTATTTTAATTTAGCTACTTTTAACGATTAAAATTTTATAATCAAAAACTTATATTTTCAAGGAAAATTAATGGATTTTTTTGATGAAATGTTTAATAAAACTCCAAAAGAAAAATTTATAGAAATTATACAAAATGGAAATTTAGGAGCCTTAGAAAAAGTTTTTGAGGAATTTTTTGCTGATCATATTGCCATGGTGGAACTTTTGGAAAAACAAGGTTTAACAGAAATGGATGTAAAAAATTTCATATTAGAAAATGGTGATTTTATAGAAGAAAGGCAAAATGATATTTATATAGAATTGGGCGCAAAAATTTTAGGACACGAAGGCTAAAATTGTTTAAAATAAGCCCTTGTTTAATTTGTATTTTTTTTATTTTTAGTAATGTTTTAGCATCTGAACCAACTTTTGATTATACTTATAAATTTATACTTAAAAAAGATGAGAGAGCTAGTGTGCAGATTAAAGAAATAGGCTATGAAGATAAGGTGCAAAATTTTGATTTTTATTGGACTTTGTTTGATAATACTAATATCATCGTACATTCGAAATTTCGCAAATATCCGCGTCAATTTGTGATGAGTTTAAGAAGAAATTTAGATTGGGTAACTCAAACTTTAATACCTGATTATACCAATCCACACATTGATAGAGCAAGACTTATTTTAGAATTTAGTAGTTATAATAAAGGTTTGGCAACTTTTACGGTTTATATAGAAGATAAGGAATCTCGCTTAATGGTAGAATTTTTAGATCCGAGAAAAAAAGCTTTACAAAATCCACCGCAAAACAATCAGGTTGTTCCTATGATTAATTTTAACGAACCTCAGGTAAAACCATTAACAAACAAAGAAAATAATAATAGCAATTAACAAGGAAAAGATAGTGCAAAAAATAGATGAATTAATAAAACAGTTTTTACAAGAGCTTGGCTATGAACCTATTTTAAATATGTTTTCAAATGTAAAATCAGGAAAGAAATTACGCTCTAAATTATTATTAGCTATCGCAGATGAGAGTGAGATTGCTTTTAAAATTTGCGCAGCTATAGAATTGATACATCTTGCTAGTTTATTACATGATGATATTATCGATGAGAGTGAATTAAGGCGTGGAGCAAGATCTGTTAATGCTGAATTTGGCACAAAAAATGCTCTTATGTTGGGCGATATTTTGTATTCAAAAGCCTTTTATGAATTAAGCAAAATGGATGCTAGATTTGCAAGTATTATTTCAGATGCTGTTGTAAAGCTTGCTATAGGCGAACTTATGGATGTTGATTTGGGAGAGAAATTTAATATCAATAAAGAAGCTTATTTGAAAATGATCTATAATAAAACAGCTGTTTTGATTGAAGCAAGTGCTAGATGCGGAGCTATTTTGGCTGGATTATATGAAAAAGATTTTGCAGAATATGGTAAAAATTTAGGACTTGCTTTTCAGATGATTGATGATATTTTAGATATTAAGAGTGATGAAAAAATTCTTGGAAAACCTGCTATGAATGATTTTAAAGAGGGTAAAACTACCTTGCCTTATATTTATCTTTATGAAAATTTACAAGAACAAGATAGGATATATTTGCAGACTTTATTTAAAAAAGATTTAAATGAAAATGAAAAAGAATGGCTAAAAACTAAATTTGAAGAACAAAAAGCTTTAGAAAAAGCTATTTTAGAAGCTAAAACTTATGCAAAAAAGGCTAGAAAAGCAATTGAAAAATATGATAATAACAAGCTTAATGATATTATTAAAGCTATGATAGATAGGGAATTTTAATGTATTATTGTATATCTTTTACTCATAAAAATACAGATATTGCCTTAAGGGAAAAGTTAAGCTTTTCCAATGAAGCTAAAAAAAGTGAGTTTTTAAAAATCATTAGCACTCATGAAAATATTGAAGAATGTTTGGTTATAAGCACTTGCAATCGTGTTGAAATTGTTGCTTTTGTAAAAATGGCCTGTGTGGAGTTTATTGTTAAATCTTTGGCTTTACTTTGTGATGTTGATAAAGATATTTTACTTGAAAAAGCTGATATTTTTGAAGATAGTGGAGCAATCCACCATCTTTTTTCTGTAGCAAGTTCTTTGGATAGTTTGGTGGTTGGAGAAACTCAGATAGCAGGACAATTAAAAGATGCCTTTGCTTTTGCTGTAAAAAATAATTTTTGTGGAGTACACCTTTCAAGAGCGGTACATAGTGCTTTTAAATGTGCTGCTAAGGTACGCAATGAAACTCAAATTTCTAAAAATTCTATTTCTGTAGCTAGCGTTGCCGTGGCAAAAGCAAAAGAATTTGCAGATTTAACGCAAAAAAAAGCTGTTGTTATTGGAGCTGGAGAGATGGGAGAACTTGCGGCAAAACATTTAATTGCTGCGGGTGCTAAGGTGATTATTTTAAATCGTGATTTACAAAAAGCTAAAGATTTGTGTGAGAGACTTGGTGTTTTAAGCGAATATGATAGTTTAGAAAATTTAAAAAAATATTTAAATCAATACGAGTTTTTTTTCTCAGCTACCAATGCACCAAATGCTATTATTACAAATTCTTTAATAGAAGAACTTTCTTATAAAAGGTATTTTTTTGATATTGCAGTTCCAAGGGATATTGATATCAATGAAAATGAAAATATATCTGTTTTTGCTGTAGATGATCTTGAAATTGTGGTTCAAAAAAATTTAGCACTAAGAGAACAAGAAGCTCGTATGGCTTATGGGATAATAGGTCGTGAAACAAGTGAATTTTTTAGGTATTTAAACGATTTGGCTTTGATGCCTATTATCAAAGCTATACGCTTGCAAGCTAAAGAATATGCAGATAAACAACTTGAAATTGCGTTAAAAAAAGGATATTTGAAAAAATCTGATAAAGAAGAGGCTAGAAAGTTGATTCATCAAGTTTTTAAGGCTTTTTTACACACGCCTACTGTGAATTTGAAACATTTACAAGGTAAAATGCAAAGCGATACAGTGATTAATGCTATGCGTTATGTTTTTGATTTGCAAAATAATCTTGAAGGTTTAAATCAATATAAATGTGAATTTGATATGGAGAATAATGATGAGATTTACTAAATTTTATGCACCAAGTTTAAAAGAAGCGCCAAAAGATGCGAGCTTACCTAGTCATATTTTTTTAACGCGTGCGGGTTTTGTAGAACAAATTGGTAGCGGACTTTATAATTTCTTGCCTTTGGGAAAAAGAGTTTTAGACAAGATTAAAAATATAGTTAAAGAAGAAATGGATAAGGCTGGAGCACAAGAAGTAAATCTTAGTTTTATCACTCCTGCAAGTTTGTGGCAAGAAAGTGGGCGTTATAATGTTTTTGGAAAAGAACTTTTGCGTTTTAAAGACAGAAAAGAAAATGAATTTGTTTTAGGTCCAACACATGAAGAAGCTATGCTTTCTTTGGTAAAAAACAAAATCACAAGCTATAAACAACTTCCTTTGCATTTATATCAAATTGGACTTAAATTTCGTGATGAAGCAAGGCCTAGATTTGGGCTTTTAAGATGTCGTGAATTTCTAATGAAAGATGGATATAGTTTTCATGCTAATGAAGAAGATTTAGGGCGTGAGTTTGAGCTTATGTATAAAACTTATTCTCAAATTTTGCAAAGAATGGGGCTTGATTTTAGAGCAGTTGAAGCTGATAGTGGGGCTATTGGTGGAAGTGGTTCTAAGGAATTTATGGTTTTGGCAAAAAATGGGGAAGATGATATTTTAATTTGTGAAAATTGTGATTATGCGGCTAATGTTGAAGCTGCAAAAAGAGCTAAAAAAACTTGTCAAGATGAGCGTCCTGAAGCAAATTATGCAAGTAAATTTCACACTCCAAATATTAAAACTATAGATTCTTTAGCACAATTTTTTAAAATTAATGCTTTTTATACGATTAAAGCAGTGGTAAAAAAAGCTATTTATGAAAATGAAAGCAAATTAGTTGTGTTTTTTATAAGAGGAAGTGATGATTTGCAAGAGGTTAAGGCTCAAAATGCTTGCAGTGCCCTTGAACTAGTCGATGCGAGCGAAGAAGAATTAGAAAAAGCTGGCTTAGTAGCTGGTTTTATAGGTTTTGTGGGATTAAAAGATATAGATTTTTATATAGATTTTGAGCTTGAAAACGAAAAGCAAATGATTATGGGTGCGAATGAAAAAGATTATCATTTAATCGGTATTGATGTTGTAAATTTAAATAAAGATCGTTTTAAAGATTTGATTGAAGTTAAAGAAGGGGATTACTGTGTTAAATGTGGAGCAAAATTAAAACAAAGTAAAGGTATAGAAGTAGGGCATATTTTTAAGCTAGGACAAAAATATTCCAAAGCGATGAATGCAAATTTCTTAGATGAAAATGGCAAAAGTCAGCCTTTTTATATGGGATGTTACGGCATAGGTGTTTCACGCTTGTTGGCTGTAGCTATTGAAGCAAGTCATGATGAAAAAGGATGTATTTGGAATAAAACTTTAGCTCCTTTTGTGCTTGAAATTATTGTTTCAAATCTCAAAGATGAAAAGGCTTTAGAATTTGCCAATAAGCTTTATGAGGATTTAACTAATCTTGGATTAGAAGTCTTGCTTGATGATAGAAATGAGCGTTTTGGGGTTAAA
Source organism: Campylobacter sp. 107 (assembly GCF_002383835.1). Lineage (NCBI taxonomy): Bacteria > Pseudomonadati > Campylobacterota > Epsilonproteobacteria > Campylobacterales > Campylobacteraceae > Campylobacter > Campylobacter sp. 107. The sequence continues at coordinate 190,535 of NZ_NXBA01000020.1, read as the reverse complement.
ATGAATGATTTTGAACTTATGGGTTTTCCTTATGCGTTAGTTATTGGCAAGGGATTAGAAAATAATGAAATAGAGCTTATCCAAAGAGAAGATTTGGTAAAAGAACTTATAAAAACTGATGAACTTATGGAAATTCTTAAAAAGAAAGTGTTATGAATTATAAATTAAGTTTAAGTCCTTTATTTGTACTTGAAATTATTGCAAGTATACTTTTTATAGTGTTTTTTGGTTTTGGTAATTTTTTATTTTTCATACTTTTGAGTATGATTTTTGGTGCGGTTTTATTGGGAATTTTTTGGAAAAATATGCTTGAGTTTCAAATGGGTGGCCTAAAGGATATGTTAACACAATTTTCTTTTGTTATCGCAGGGTTTTTGCTTGTTTTTCCAGGGATTATTACAAGTGTTTTTGGGATTTTTGTATTTTTCTTTGGTATTGCTTTGAAATTAATAACTAAATCAAAATATCAATACACCAAGCAAGAGTATCAAAATTCTAATGAAGAAATCATTGATGTTGAAATTATAGAGGATAGAAAATGAAGCTTATTATTGCAACAAGAAAAAGTCAATTGGCTCTTTGGCAAAGTGAGCATGTAGCCCAAATTTTAAAAAATACACATCAAATTGAAGTGCTTTTAGAAGGTTTTAAAACAAAAGGCGATGTTTTGCTGGATTCTCCTTTGGCAAAAATTGGTGGTAAAGGACTTTTTACAAAAGAACTTGAAGAAAGTATGTTAAGAAAAGAAGCGCATTTAGCAGTGCATAGTTTAAAAGATGTGCCTAGTTTTTTTCCTCAAGGTTTAGTTTTGGCAGCGGTAAGCAAAAGAGAGCAAAGTAATGATGCTATGCTAAGTCAAAATTATAAAGATTTTCTTTCTTTGCCAAAAGGTGCAAAAATAGGCACCACTAGTCTTAGACGCAAGATGCAGCTTTTATTATTAAGACCTGATTTAGAGATTATTTCTTTGCGTGGTAATGTCAATTCTCGTATAGAGAAATTAAAAAATAATGATTTTGATGCGATTATTTTGGCAATGGCGGGAATTAAACGCTTAAACTTAGATAAGCAAGTGAATTTTGTTTATGAATTTAGCAAAGATGAGCTTATTCCTGCGGCTTCTCAAGGAGCTTTAGGTATAGAAAGCATAAATGATGAAAAAATTTTAGAACTTTTAAAATGTTTAAATGATGAAAATGCTTTGATTGAAACAAGCATTGAAAGAGAATTTATTGCTACTTTAGAAGGAGGTTGTCAAGTTCCTATAGGTATTAACGCAGAACTCCTAGGAGATGAAATTTGTGTGCGTGCGGTACTTGGACTACCCGATGGAAGTGAAATTTTAAAAGATAAGAGAATGATTAAAAAGAATGATTTTAAAGGTTTTGGAGAGAGTTTGGCTAAGGAGTTTATTGCTAAAGGTGCTAAAGAACTTTTAAAAAAAGCTGAGAGTATGATATGAAAGAATTTATTCAAATTTTAAAAGAAAATGATCTTTTAAGGGTAATTGAAGAACCTGTAGATGTAGATCTTGAAATCGCTCATTTAGCCTATATAGAAGCTAAAAAAGGAGAAAAAGGGAAGGCTTTATTATTTAAAAATCCTATAGATAAAAAATTAAATAAACAATATAAATTTCCTGTTTTGATGAATACTTTTTGCAATGAAAAGGCTTTAAATTTAGCTTTTGGACGTGATTATGAAGAGGTGGCTGAAGAAATTTCAAAACTCATCAAGCTTCATATTCCTACGAGTTTTAAAGCAAAAATGGATTTTTTTATGAATTTGTTAAGTTTTAAAAATATTCCTCCTAAAAGACTGAAAAAAAATAAAGCCTTGTATGATTATGAAATTTTAAACTCACTTGAAGAACTTCCCATACTAAAAACTTGGGAAGATGATGCGGGTAAATTTATTACCATGGGGCAAGTTTATACACAAAATTTAGATAAAACTCAAAATAATCTTGGAATGTATCGTTTGCAAATGAGTGATAAAAATGAACTTTTAATACATTGGCAAATTCATAAAGATGGGGCAAATTTTTATCACGAATACAAAAATGCTGGTTTTAAAAAAATGCCTGTAAGTATAGCCATAGGTGGCAATCCGCTTTATATTTGGTGTTCTCAAGCACCTTTACCTAAGGGAATTTTTGAACTTTTACTTTATGGTTTTATTAAAAAAACTCCTGCAAAAATTACTCCTTGTGAAAATGGTATTTTTGTACCTTATGATAGTGATGTGGTTATTGAAGGTTATGTGGATTTAGAAGAGTTTAAAATCGAAGGTCCTTTTGGAGATCATACGGGTTTTTACACTCCTGCTGAACTTTTTCCTGTGATGAAAGTAGAAAAAATTTATGCTAAAAAAGATGCGATCTATCAAGCAACGGTTGTAGGAAAGCCTCCTTTAGAAGATAAGATCATGGGACTTGGTACTGAAAGAATTTTTTTACCTTTGCTTCAAACTTCAGTACCTGATTTAATTGATTATAATATGCCTGAAAATGGGGTCTTTCATAATCTTATCTTAGCAAAAATCGATGCAAAATATCCCGCTCATGCGCAACAAATTATGCATGCATTTTGGGGAGTAGGGCAAATGAGTTTTGTTAAGCATGCAATTTTTGTGGATAAAAATGCACCTTCTTTGAAAGATTATGATGCTTTAATTCCTTATATGTTAGATCGTTTTAATACAAAGAAAATTTTAATTTCAGAAGGAATTTGTGATCAATTAGATCATGCTTCACCTAATTCTTGTTTTGGGGGTAAAGCAGGACTTGATGCTTGCGAAGAAATACAAGTTGAAGAGCTTGAAATTTTAGAAGATGAAAAATTACTAGAACTTTTTAAAACTAAGGTAGAACTTTTAAATTTAAAGCAATTTTATAAAGAAAGTAAAAGTCCTATAGTTTGTATTTTGCTTGATAAAAAAGAAAAAATCGAACAAAGTTTTGACAAACTTTTAGAATTTAAAAAACATTTTAGGATTTTAGTGTTTTTAGATGCTGAAAATAAGCTTGAAAATTCTTATATGCTTGTTTGGCGTGTGGTAAATAATATAGATGCTAAAAGAGATATTTTTATCAAAGAAGAAAGACTTGGAGTAGATGCAAGTGCTAAAGGTGAAGCTGAGGGTTATTTAAGAGCTTGGCCTAAGCAAACAGATTGCACTAAAAGCGTCATAGAAGATTTGATCTTGCGTAATATTTTAGAAAATAATCCAGATCTTTTTAATAAATTTGAAATTTTTTAAGATAATTGAGATTTATTTTAAAATTTTGGCACAGTTTTTGCTTATTATTTTTTTATTATTGAAAAATAAAATTTTCTTTATAGGTGTTCATAAATTTATAAATTTGTCGATATAAGCTTTTAACTAGCAATAGGAAATTTTAAAAAGGATTTTAAAATGGAAATATCGAAGGCAAATGGGCAAATGGATACAGCTTTGGCAAACATTAGCCAAAGAACAAGTGAGACACAGGCTAGTTTAAACATTCAAACCGATAGAAGTCAAGGCCAAGAAGGCGATGATGGACAGCAACGAGGTGTGAGTGAAAAGTTGGCTGATATTACAAAAAAGTTAAATGAGCAAATGGATTCTCTAGATACCAATGTTCGTTTTGGTTATAGTGATAAAATCGGTTCTATGTATATTAGCGTGACTGAAAAAAGCACTGGAAGGGAAATCCGTCAAATTCCTAGTGAAGAAGCTATGAGATTAGCTGAGTATTTTAGGGATGTGATAGGAATGATATTTGATAAGGAGAGTTAAAAATGGCATTTGGTAGTCTATCTAGTTTAGGATTTGGTTCTGGGGTTTTAACTCAAGATACTATAGATAAATTAAAAGAAGCAGAGCAAAAAGCTCGTATTGATCCTTATACTAAAAAAATTGAAGAAAATACAACCAAACAAAAAGATTTAACAGAAATCAAAACTAAATTACTAAGTTTTCAGACGGCTGTTTCATCATTAGCCGATGCTACGGTTTTTGCGAAAAGAAAAGTTGTAGGAAGTATTAGCGATAATCCTCCAGCAAGTCTTACAGTTAATTCGGGTGTTGCTTTACAAAGCATGAATATCAATGTTACTCAACTTGCACAAAAAGATGTGTATCAAAGTAAAGGATTAGCAAATGACGGTGGTTTTGTTAATGCAAAATTAAATGGAACTGCCGATCTTACTTTTTTTTCAAATGGCAAAGAATATACTGTTACGGTAGATAAAAACACAACCTATAGAGATTTAGCTGATAAAATTAATGAAGCTAGTGGAGGAGAGATTGTCGCTAAGATTGTAAACACAGGAGAGAAAGGCACTCCTTACCGCTTAACTTTAACCAGCAAAGAAACAGGCGAAGACAGTGCGATAAGTTTCTATGCGGGAAAAAAAGATTCGAATGGTAAGTATCAAAAAGATACAAATGCAGAAAAAATATTCGACGATCTTGGATGGGGATTAGATGTATCGGCTTCTATTGATCCAGATAAGGATAAAAAAGGTTATGGCATTAAGGATGCTTCTTTGCATATCCAAACTGCGCAAAATGCAGAATTTACACTTGATGGTATTAAGATGTTTAGATCGAGTAATACTGTTACCGATCTTGGCGTAGGAATGACTTTAACTTTAAATAAAACAGGTGAAATTAATTTTGATGTACAGCAAGATTTTGAAGGTGTGACAAAAGCTATGCAAGATTTGGTGGATGCTTATAATGATTTAGTAACCAATCTTAATGCTGCAACTGACTATAATAGTGAAACTGGAACAAAAGGAACTTTACAAGGCATCAGTGAAGTAAATTCAATACGCTCAAGCATTCTTGCTGATTTGTTTGATTCTCAAGTTGTTGATGGAACTACTGAAGATGCAAATGGTAATAAAGTAAACACTAAGGTTATGCTTTCTATGCAGGATTTTGGCTTAAGTTTAAATGATGCAGGCACTTTGAGTTTTGATTCTTCTAAATTTGAACAAAAAGTTAAAGAAGATCCAGACTCTACTGAAAGTTTTTTTTCAAATATTACTAAATACGAAGACATTAATCACACAGGAGAGGTAATTAAGACAGGAAGTTTAAGTAAATATCTTAATTCCAATGGAGGTAATACTAATGGTTTAGAATTTCAACCAGGAGATTTTACTATAGTTTTTAATAATCAAACATATGATTTATCTAAAAATTCTGATGGTACTAATTTTAAATTAACAGGGAAAACAGAGGAAGAATTGCTTCAAAATTTAGCTAATCATATAAACAGTAAAGGTATTGAAGGCTTAAAAGTTAAGGTTGAATCCTATGATCAAAACGGTGTTAAAGGGTTTAAGTTGAATTTTAGTGGAGATGGTAGCTCGGATTTTTCAATCAAAGGAGATGCTAACATTCTCAAGGACTTAGGTTTGTCTGACGTAAATATAACCTCTAAGCCTATAGAAGGTAAAGGTATTTTTTCAAAATTAAAAGCCACGTTGCAAGAGATGACTGGAAAAGATGGTTCAATTACAAAATATGATGAGAGTTTGACAAATGATATTAAATCATTAAATACCTCTAAAGACTCGACTCAGGCTATGATTGATACAAGATACGATACAATGGCGAATCAATGGTTGCAATATGAGAGTATTTTAAATAAACTCAATCAACAGCTAAATACTGTAACTAATATGATTAATGCGGCAAACAATTCTAATAATTAAGGATAAAAAAGATGCAAAATAATTTAGCCTATAATGCTTATTCTCAAAATCAAGTGGGGATAGAGTCTCCGCAAAAACTTATTGAAATGCTTTATGAGGGAATTTTGCGTTTTTGTGCAAGAGCTAAAGTAGCCATAAGAAATGAAGATATAGAACAAAGAGTGTATTTTGTAAAAAGAACCACGGCTATTTTTATAGAGCTTATTAATACTTTAAACTATGAAAAAGGCGGAGAAGTGGCACATTATTTAAGCGGGCTTTATACAAGAGAAATTCAACTTTTATCTTTGGCAAATTTAGAAAATAATGAAGATAGAATCAATGAAGTTATAAATGTAACCAAAGGTTTGCTAGAAGCTTGGAGAGAAGTGCATAACAATGAAACAGTGGCTCAGTGATTTTAAACTTGCATTAATCCAAGAAGATGTTAATAAACTTGAAAATTTACTTGATGAACTTGATATGAAAGCTTTTATTAAAAATTTAGCCAAAGAATCGCCTTCAGAAGATTTTTTAAAAGAAAATGCAAATGATGTATTTTATCAAGTTCAAGCTCTTTTGCAAGAAGCTGTTATACTGATTGAACAAAAGAAAAAAACAAAAGCTGTTGAAATTCAAAAATTTCAAAAAGCGTTGACATATTTTAAATCTTAAAAAAGCATAGCGATAAGCCGAGTTCTGTCTTGAATGCTCATTTATCTAGTTTTGTTTTTGCAAACAAAATCAAGCGAAGGGTTAAAACAAAGACGCTAACCATCCCTTCTTGCTGCACATTGGGTTTACATAGCCGAAATTGTTACCAAAATCGCTGGTGGGCTTTTACCCCGCCGTTTCACCTTTTCCACTTGCGTGGTAGTTTTCTTTCTGTTGCACTATCCCTTAGGTTACCCTAGCCATCTGTTAGATGGAATGTTTGTCTTTAGCAGCTCGGACTTTCCTCTCCTAAAAAGAAGCGAGCATTTACTATGCTTTAAATTTGGATTTTAACGTAATTTTACTTATTTTTTCATCAAATAAAATAATTTTATTGTGATATCAATCAAAATTTGATAAAATTGTTTTTTATTTTTTAACAAAGGAAATTTATGGCATCTTATTCAATGGGTGATTTAAAAAAGGGACTTAAAATAGAAATCGATGGAATTCCTTTTAAAATAGTTGAGTATCAGCATGTAAAACCAGGCAAAGGTCCTGCTTTTGTGCGTATTAAAATCAAATCTTTTATTGATGGTAAAGTACTTGAAAAAACTTTCCATGCAGGTGATAAATGTGAAGCTCCAAATTTAGAAGATAAAACTATGCAGTATCTTTATGATGATGGTGAAAATTGCCAATTTATGGATACGCAAACATATGAACAAGTAGCTATTAGTGATGATGATGTAGGTGAGGCGAAAAAATGGATGCTTGATGGTATGATGGTAGATGTGCTTTTCCATAATGGTAAAGCTATCGGCGTAGAAGTTCCACAAGTTGTTGAACTCAAAATCATCGAAACAGCTCCAAATTTTAAGGGTGATACTCAAGGATCAAATAAAAAACCGGCTACATTGGAAACAGGCGCAGTAGTGCAAATTCCTTTTCATGTGTTAGAAGGTGAAGTTATACGCGTTGATACTGTGCGTGGTGAGTATATAGAAAGAGCGAACAAATAATACAAAAAAAAGCTTTTGGACTATTCCAAGGCTTTTTTAAATTTATATAAAATTTATTTTGTTACTTAATTTCTCATTCCATTCTTAAAAATATTTTTTTAAACTTTTCTTTAATTTAAAATTTCTATAATATTTCTAATTCATATTGTGGAGATGGTTGATGGAATGGTTGCTTCTTGCTTCTATACCTTTGATTGTTTTAGGTTTTGCTTTAAAGATTAACCCCTTTTTAGTGGTAACTTCAATTGGAATTTATGCTGGACTTGTTTCAGGTTTTGATTTTGTTAAGGTTGTTAGTGATATAGGAAAATCTTTTGTAGATAATCGCTATGTTGCTATAATTTGGCTTATTTTACCTTTACTTGCTGTTTTGGAACGCAAAGGCTTAAGAGAGCAGGCTAAAAATTTAATATCCAAAATAAAAGTTGCCAGTACAGGACGAATTTTAATGTGTTATTTTGTTTTTAGACAAGTTACTGCAGCTTTAGGGCTTTTATCTTTAGGCGGACATGCGCAGATGATAAGACCTTTAATAGCCCCTATGGCAGAAGCTGCAGCTAAGCTTAAATTTAAAAACTTAACACATAAAGATAGTCAAAAAATCAAAGCTTTTTCTGCGGGAACGGATAATGTTGCTGTATTTTTTGGAGAGGATATTTTTATAGCCGTGCATTCTATTTTATTTATTAAAGCTTTTTATGAGAGCAATGGTATTATTGTTGAGCCATTGCATTTATCAGTTTGGGCTATACCAACTGGAATTTTGGCTTTAATTATCCATTGCTCTAGACTTTATTTATTTGATAAAAGATTGGAAAAAACTTATAAAGGGTTGAGTGATGATAAGTCTTGATTTACTTTATTATATTGTAGGAATTTTATTTTTAGTTTTTGGAATTTTAAGTTTTTCTAATCAAGCTAAAGATATAAAATCAAGAATAAGCGGCGGGGTATTTTGGATAAGTTATAGTTTTACTTTTTTACTAGCAGGAGTTTTGCCTCATTTTGTGATGGGTTGTATAGTGATTTTACTAGCACTTATAGCAGGGTTTAATTTATTAAAACCAGCAAAGATCGAAGTTAGCAAAGAAGAAAAAGAATACGAGATAAAACATGCAAATATTTATAAAAATAAACTTTTTATTCCTGCTTTAATGGTTCCTTTGATTACACTTATTGGGACTTTTTTATTTCCCCATTTGAGTTTTTTTGAAAATAAAAATGCTACATTGATGGCTTTGATTATAGGTATAATTATTTCTTCAGTAGTTGCTTGTTTTATGTTTAAGGCTTCTCCTAAAAGAGCTGTTAAAGATGCAGTACATACTATGGATCACATTAGTTGGGCAGCGCTTTTACCGCAAATTTTGGCTACACTTGGGGTAGTTTTTGTTTCTACAGGAATGGGCGATCAAGTATCTAAACTTTTATCTAGTTATATTAGTTTAGATAATGCTTTTATTGCAGTAGCTGTGTATTGTATCGCTATGGCGCTTTTTACTATAGTAATGGGCAATGCTTTTGCAGCTTTTCCTGTGATTACTGCTGCTATTGCTTTGCCGATTTTAATCATACAAATGCATGCAAATCCTGCTATTATAGGTGCGATTGGAATGCTTAGTGGATTTTGCGGAACTTTAATGACGCCTATGGCTGCAAATTTTAATATAGTTCCTGCGGCACTTTTAAATTTGGATGATAAAAATGGCGTAATTAAAGCCCAGTTTATGTCAGGACTTGTTTTGCTTGTGGCTAATATCTTTTTAATGTATTTTTTAGCTTTTAGATTTTAAGGAGAAACAATGGAAAAATTTATAAAACAATTTAGCTTTATTGCACTAGAAAATATTTTTAGAGAATTGCCAAATAAAATTACACATTCTTTTAATGATATCAATGATATTAAACCACCAAAACTTATGTATCCTATATTTTATGGTTCTTATGATTGGCATTCTAGCGTGCATTCTCACTGGCTTTTGGTGAAAATTTTAAAAGATTTTTCTCATTTTGCTCCAAAGGATGAAATCATCAAAGCTCTAGATTCTCAATTTAGCAAAGAAAAAGCAGAAGGAGAGCTTAAATATCTTCAAAACCCTGCACACAAAGGTTTTGAAAGACCTTATGGATGGGGATGGTTTTTAAAACTGACTTTGGAGATAAATTTACTTGCTAAAGAAAATGACAAAGCTGAAATTTGGGCTAAAAATTTAGAAGGCATAGCTGATTTCTTTGTTAAAGAATTTAAGGAGTTTTTACCTAAGATGGATTATCCTATACGAGTTGGAACCCATTTTAATAGCTCTTTTGCTTTGTATTTTGCTTTAGAATATGCAAGATTTAAAAAAGATCAAGAATTGGAGTATTGTATCATCCAAAGTGCTAAAAAGTGGTTTTTAAATGATAAAAATATGCAAGCTTTAGAGCCTTGTGGAGATGAGTTTTTATCTCCTGTTTTGATGGAAGCGGTGCTTTTAAGTGCTGTTTTACATAAAAATGATTTTGTAAAATTTTTTAAAGCATATTTGCCAAATTTAGAAGCAAAAGAGCCTGCAACTTTATTTACCCCTGTGAGTGTGAGTGATAGGAGCGATGGTAAAATAGCACATTTAGATGGGTTAAATTTAAGTCGTGCTTGGTGTTTTAAAATACTTTCAAATTTTTGCGATGAAAATTTAAAAATTCTTTTAAGAAACAATGCTACAGAGCATTTTGATAAAGCTATAGCTCATATAGAAGATGATTATCTTGGGTCGCATTGGCTAGGAAGCTTTGCTTTGCTTGCTCTGGATGTGGATATTTTATAAAAAATTTCATAAGATGAGTAAATTTGTTACTAAATAGATATTTTTTAAATTTAGATTTTGTTTTTATGCTTTGAAAAATATATTTTTTGATATTATAAGCCCTATAATATTTTAAAGGATGATAATGGTTTTTTTAATCATCTCTAGTATTATAGTGGCTATTATTTTGGGCTATATTACTAGACATAATGTTGGAATTTTTGCTATGATTTTTGCTTATATTATAGGAGCTTTTTTTATGGATTTAGCTCCTAAAAAAATCATAGCTTTTTGGCCTATTTCTATATTTTTTGTTATTTTTGCTGTCTCATTGTTTTATAATTTTGCAACCGTAAATGGAACTCTTGAAAAATTAGCCGGACATTTGATGTATCGTTTTGCTAATCATCCTTATTTGCTTCCTTTTGTTATTTTTGTGGTTAGTGCTATTATAGCTGCTTTAGGAGCAGGTTTTTATACAGTTTTAGCTTTTATGGCACCACTTACTTTTTTACTTTGCGATAAAATCGGTTTAAGCAAAATTGCTGGAGCTATGGCTATAAATTATGGTGCTTTGGGAGGAGCAAATTTTATGACTTCTCAAAGCGGGATTATTTTTCGAGGATTGATGGAAAATTCAGGTATTGAAGCAAATGAAGCTTTTGCAAATTCTAGTATTATTTTTGCTTTTACTATAATTTTGCCTATTGTGGTATTATCTTTTTTTGTGTTTAATGCTTTTAAAAATAATATAAAAATTAGTGTTATTTCAAAACCTGATCCATTTGATTATAAACAAAAAACTACTTTAATTCTCATGTTTATGATGATTGTTGTTGTTTTAATCTTTCCTGTGCTAAATATTATTTTTCCACATAATGAGACAATTAGTTATTTTAATAAAAAAATAGATATAGCCATGATAGCCATGATTTTTGTTGCCATTGCTTTATTTTTAAAATTAGCCGATGAGAAACAAGTTGTTGCTTTAATTCCTTGGGGAACCTTGATAATGATTTGTGGAGTAGGGATGTTAATTAGCATAGCAGTTGAAGCAGGGGCTATAAAATTATTTTCAGATCTTGTAGAAAATGAGATCAATGTGATTTTTATTCCGTTAATAATGTGTGCTATTGCGGCTCTTATGTCGCTTTTTTCAAGTACTTTGGGTGTGGTTACTCCAGCGCTTTTTCCTATAGTTCCAAGCATTGCTGCAAGCAGTGGATTAAGCGAGGCATTGCTTTTTTCTTGTATTGTTGTAGGGGCTCAAGCTTCTGCTATTTCTCCTTTTTCTTCTGGAGGAAGTCTAATTTTAGGATCTTGCCCTGATAAATATAAGGAAAAATTATTTAAAGATTTACTTATTAAAGCTGTGCCTATAGGATTTATAGCGGCGATTTTAGCTACTATTATAATGAGTTTTATTTTATAAGGATAATTTAATGAAGATTGATACTCACGCACATATATTTTTGAAAAAGTTAAATACGGTTGCAAATGCAAGATATAAGCCTGATTATGACGCTAGTTTTAAAGATTATAAAGCAAATTTAGATCATTATGATTTTAATAAAGGGGTTTTAGTTCAGCCAAGTTTTTTAGGTATTGATAATGAATTTTTGCTTCAGAGTATAGAAAAAGATGAAAATATAAAAGCTATAGTTGTGGTTGATGAAAATATTAAATTTGATGAGCTTAAAAAACTAAAAGAAAGAAAAGCTTGTGGAGTTAGATTAAATTTAATTGGCAAAGAATTGCCAAATTTTAAAAGTATGGTTTGGACTCAATTTTTTGAAAATTTAAGTAAGCTTAAAATGCAAATAGAAATTCAAAGAGATTTAGATAATAATCTTGTTGATATTGTTGAAAATTTAATTCCTTATGGTTGTAATATTGTTATCGATCATTTAGCAAGAGCTAATGCAAACTTAACAAATTTAGAGGATTTAATTTGCTTAAAAAACTCTAGAATATTTTTTAAAATTAGCGGTTTTTATAGAGCAAAAATAGACTATGCTAATAATGAACAAGCTGTAAAATTTGCAAAGAAAATATATGAAATTTTAAAAGAACATTTTCCACTTAGCAATTTTGTTTTTGGAAGCGATTGGCCACATACAAATTTTGAAGCAAATATTAATTTTTCATCGGCTCTAGTGGCTTTTAATGAAGTTGTCGTATCTAGAAAAGAACAAGAGCAAATTTTAGGGGATAATGCTTGTGCTTTATTTGGCTTTTAAGCTTTTTGTTTTATCCTAAAGATGTATTTTGCAATGCGTTCAAAATGCACTCTTAGATAAGGTTTGTAAATCACAAAACCACCTAAAAGCCCTAAAATGCTTCCTATTACAACATCAATTAAACGAGCGAGTATTAATTTATCTGCATTTTCACTCATAAAATTAGCTGCTTCCGAAAGATAAGTAGCATAAGGAGTAAAGAAAATCATAGCTAAAGCATAGTTTCGATTGATTAAAAATTGTCCTATAAAAAACAAAGACATCATAAGTAAAATAAGCTCTATATCGTGAAATTGTTTAGATAAAAGCCACCATGCAAAACATACCCCTAAGGCCGTTCCTATGATGCGTTGAATTTGTTTAATCCATATAGAATTTAAAGTTACACCTTGCATAATAGCTGTGCAAGAAATGGCTATCCAATAACTTCTTTCAAGTTCTAAAAAAGTTCCTATAAATATAGAAAAAGCCACAAAAGAACCCATGATCAAAGAATCCACAAAAACTGCATCAAAACCTATGTATTCTCTAGGTGGAATTTCGCTAGGTAAAGCATTTTTAAATCCATAAATCACAACGATAGAATATAACAAAGCCATTAAATTAGCTACCATTGCTCCAAGAAAAACAAGACCTACTAAAAAGATAAAATCCTTAGCTTCAAAAGGAGAATAAGCTCCTAAAATACAAGAAAATACAAAGAAAAAATATCCAGGTGCACCAATGTTATAGTATCTAATTAAAATAGAACTTCCCATGGCCATAATTCCTATAGGGATGAAGGCAAAAATTGCAGGCAAAAAATGAGTTAAAATTCCTAAGAAAAAACTAGAAACTATGCCAAAAGAACAGCACATCACAACAGCCATTCTATGATATAAAGGAGTGTTTGGAACATATAAAAAAGACAAAGCTCCTATCATGGCAATGAGTCCATAGTTTAATTTTCCAAAAAATACACTAAGCCCTAAAACTATACCCACGCCTAAAGCCGCAAAAAAAGGCATTTGCCAAACTTGTTCGCTTGAATTTAATTTAGCAATTTCTTTAAAGTGTTGCTTTAGTATTTCTATTTTATTCACTCTCGAATTTGTCCTTCCCCATTGATTATATATTTATAAGTGCAAATATCTTCAATCCCCATAGGACCTCTTGCATGCAATTTGTTGGTTGAAATTCCAACTTCTCCACCAAAGCCAAATTCTCCTCCATCGCTAAAACGCGTTGAAGCATTAGCATAAATACAAGATGAGTTTATAAGGCGTTGAAATTTAGCCATATTTGAAGCATCATTTGAGATAATGGTTTCAGAGTGCAAGGAGCTGTGTTTATTGATATGCTCTATAGCTTCATCGCAATCTTTTACTAATTTTACACTTAAAGCAAAATCAAGCCATTCTGTATCAAAGGTATTTTCATTTGCTTTAAAAATTTCTAAATTTGAGTTGTTAAAATAAGCCAAAGCATTTTCATGGGCGTGAATTTTTACCTTAAATTTTTCAAATTCAGGTATTAAAAGACTTATAAAATTTTTAGCAATTTTTTCATGGATTAAAAGCGTTTCTAAAGCGTTACAAACACTTACTCTTTGACACTTTGCATTAAGGATTATTTTTAAAGCCATATCTAAGTTAGCACTTTGATCTACAAAAGCATGACACAAGCCTTTATTTTGCTTAATGAGAGGAATTTTGGTATTGTTTGCAATGTCTTGTATCATATTTGAACTTCCGCGAGGTATGATCACATCGATTAAATCATCAAAGGCTAGAATTTGCAAGATTTCATCTCTTTGGGTAAACATAGCAAAACAATCTTGCAAATCAAATTCCTTAAGTACTTTATTAACAAGAGTAAATATAGCCTCATTTGTAAATTTTGCTTCACTTCCGCCTTTAAATACACAAGCATTGGAACTTTTTATCATTAAAGCTGCGATTTCAGCGCTAAGACTAGGCCTTGCTTCATAAATAACACAAATGAGTCCTAAAGGAATGCTCATCTTTTGTATGCTCAAACCCGCATAATTTTTCCAGCCTTTAGAAATTTTGCCTATAGGATCTTCGATGTAAGCGATTTTTTCTAGGCCTTCGCAAAGAGCTAAAATACGTTTTTCATCTAGCAAAAGCCTATCTTTCATTGCTCCGCTTTTTGTGAAATTTGCCATATCTTTTTTATTTGCTTCTAGGATAATTTTGAAATTTTCTCTTAAAATTTGAGCTAATTTTAGAATAATTTTTTCTTTATCTTTGGGTGTTAAGTTAAGTAGTTTTTGAGAATTTTTCTTAATATTTTCAAGCAAATTTCGCATTTTTAATCCTTTATTTACAAAAAACTTGATAAATTATACAAAAAAATTTAGAATTGAAAGGTAAATATAAATGAAAAAAATAGATTTAATTGTAGTAGGTGCAGGTCCAACAGGGATAGGCTGTGCAGTTGAAGCCAAGCTTAAAAACAAAGAAGTTTTGATACTAGAAAAATCAAATAACATTTGTCAAACTTTAATGCAATTTTATAAGGATGGCAAAAGAGTAGATAAAGCTTATAAGGGATGCGAAGGAACCAATCACGGACATGTTCCTTTTGAAGATGGCACCAAAGAAAGCACTATAGAAACTTTTCAAAACGCTTTAAAAGAGCACAATATAGAAGTTGAATTTGGTTCTGAAGTTGAGAGCGTTAAAAATGAAAATGGAGTTTTTTTAGTAAATACAGCTAAAGGTGTTTATGAGTGTAAAAACATTATTGTTGCTATAGGTAGAATGGGTAAACCTAATAAACCTGATTACAAACTTCCTATGACTTTAACAAAAATCATTAATTTTAATGCCAATTCAGTTTTGGGAAATGAAAAAATTCTTGTTGTAGGTGGCGGAAATTCAGCAGCAGAATACGCTGTGGATTTGGCAAATTCAAATCAAGTTAGCCTTTGTTATCGTAAAAAAGAATTTACAAGATTAAATGATATAAATCTTAAAGATATTCACGAAGCTGGAAATTCGGGTAAGGTAGAGTTAAAATTAGGAATTGATATTAATGAAGTAGAAGATGATAATGGCAAAGCTAAAGTAAATTTTACCGATGGTACAAGCGATATTTATGATAGAATCATTTATGCTATTGGTGGTTCTACTCCACTTGATTTTTTACAAAAATGTGGGATTAATGTTGATGATAAAGGCGTGCCTTTAATGGATGAAAACAAACAAAGCAATGTTAAAGGCATCTTTGTAGCAGGAGATATTGCTACTAAAAATGGAGCAAGTATAGTTACAGGGTTAAATGACGCTGTGAAAATTCTTTCTGTGCTTTAAAATTTAGCCTTTGGGCTAAATTTTTATTTTAGTTTAATCTAGAAAATTCATATGCAAAATAAAATAAATATTAATAAACTTATTGCGAAATTACTTTATTTAAATTCTTACATACTAGGACTTTTGGCATTTTATTAGCGGTTTAAAATATTTTTAATTTTAAATATTTTAAGGATTGTTATGTCAAGTATTTTTAGCACCTTAAGCCCTTTTAGGCTTTTTGTAAAATGTGCCGTGCCAAATGTTATAAGCATGGCTTTTATTTCTTTTTATTATATAGTTGATGGAATTTTTGTTGGAAAATATCTAGGAAGTGATGCTTTAGCGGCACTAGCCTTGATTATTCCCTTTATCATGATGTCTTTTGCTTTGGCTGATATGATAGCCATAGGATCAGCAGTGCAAATTTCTATGCATTTAGGTTTAGGCAAGAAGAATTTAGCTAGAAAGATATTTAGCTCAAGTATGTTGATTATTTTTATAATCTCTTGTTTTATTGGAATTTTAGAGTATTTTTTAGGACCTGTTTTGATTGATTGTTTAAATGTTAGCGATGAGATTAAAACGATGGCTAAAGAATGTATGTTTGTTTTTGCTTTGTTTGCACCCTTTACTATGCTTTCTTTTGCTTTGGATAATTATTTAAGAATTTGCGGAAAAACTGCTTATAGTATGGTAATGAATGTAATTATAGCATTAAGCAATATAGTGCTTGATTATATTTTTATAGTCGAGTTGGGTTGGGGCTTATTTTCAGCTGCTCTTGCAACTTGTTTGGGACTTGTTTTAGGTGGTATTTTTGGAATTTTTCCTTTCTTGTTTCAAAATTTAGAGCTTAAAATTTCAAGCCTATACATGAATTTAAAAATTTTTAAAAATATTCTTTATAACGGAAGCAGTGAGTTTTTTGGCAATATTTCAGGATCTTTATATAGTATTTTTGCAAATTTTGTTTTATTAAAAATTTCTGATACTCAAGCCGTGGCAGCCTTTTCTATAGTTTTATATATTGATAGTTTTATTATAATGCTTATTATTGCTATGGGTGATGCAATGCAGCCTGCGCTTAGTTACAACTATGCTAAAAAAGATTTTTCAAGAATCAAAGCTATTGTAAAAGTGGTATTTTTTGCAGGGGGATTTTTATCTTTATTCTCTATAGTGCTTATATTGATATTTGGAGAAAATTTAATCACGCTTTTTACAAAAGAAAACAATCAAGAATTTAAAACTTTTGCTTATACAGCTTTGATGCTTTTTGCTTTTAATTATTTTTTTGCATGGTTTAATGTTCTAAGTGGTTCTTTTTTGACAGCTTTTAATAAGGCAAGCTTTTCTTTGGTTTTAAGTTTGGCGCAAAATTTATTTATACCTTTGTTTTTTCTTTTGCTTTTATCTTATTTTATAGGTTTAAATGGAGTATGGCTAAGTCCATTTTTTGCTGAATTTTGTGTTTTGATTTTAGCTTGGATTTTTCTTAAAAGAATTTTTAAAGATCTATCTTTATAGGAGATAGATCTTTTTTAAATTTTATCAAAGGAGCTTTTTTTATAATTTTTTAGAATTTATATCCTATACCAGTTAGGATAATTTGATAGGTTTCATCATAAAATCCTATATTGCTATTTCTTTTTTCTATGCCATAATTTGCAAAACCATAAAGTCCGTTATAACCCAAAAATTGATTTTTAACAACTTTTAGATTAAGCTTAACTATATTACCATCTTGTTTTTTGTGGAAGATAGGATCAGTTCCTACTGCTTCATATTTGCTAAGATTTAAATGTGGAGTGAAGATGTAATCATTAGCAAAAGCCAAATTTGTTCCTATACTAAAACCATATCTTGAATAGCTTTGAGCTTTTCCGTCTGCATCATTGTAATCATAATTTAGTCCTAGGTTTAATAAGCTATAATTATAGTTTAATTCAATTTCGTGATAATATCCCTCCCTTTTTAAAGAGCTTTGTGCGATAGTGTCTTTATCATATTTGTTTTTGCTAAATAAATATGAAGTGGTAAATTTCCCAAAATCACTTTCATAAAGTTGAGAGATTTTAAAACCATATCTATCAACATCAGTTTCTTCTCTATTTCCTATTGCATAAGGATTTGCATAAGCTTTTTCTCTTAAAGAGGAAATCACAGAAAAAGAAGTGCTAAAACGCTCTAAATAAGCTCTTTCGTAGCCTAAAGCTATACCGCTGATATCTCTTCCATTGTAGTTTTTAATAAAAATTCTATCATTATCTATAAGATTACCATAGTAAAGTTCTACACCGATAAAAGGAATGAAAGAGGAGTTTGAATTATCAGCATTGTAACTGCTTAGATAATCGCTGTTTGCCAAGGTTGAAATATTACTTTTAATATCCCTTGCACCCACACCTATGCTTAAATTTCCACTAAAACCTTCTTGAAATTCTACAGCCGTAGCTGATTGGGTTAAAATGGAGGCTAAAACACAGGAAAATAAATATTTTTTCAAATGTTCTCCTTGAAATGTTTGTTGTTTGTAATTAAATTACATTTATAATTGTAACTAATATTACTTTAAATATTTATAAAAAAATTAAGTTTTATAATTTAAGTTTTTTTAGATAGAATTTTTAGAATTAATTTATACTTATAAGGAAATTTAGTGCAGCAAGAGTATTATGACTTGGATTTAGAACGAGCTATTTTAAGCAGTTGTATCATGAGTGAAGAAGCTTATGCTAGTATAGCAGGTGATATTAGCCCAAAAGATTTTAGTCTTAAAGCTCACCAAGATATTTTTAAAGCGGTTGTAGCTTGTAGTAATAACAAAGAGCCCATTTCTGTAAGTTTTTTAAGAAAACATAAAAAAATAGATGAGCAAATTTTAGCAGAAATTCTTGCCACTCCTTCTATGATAGATTTGCCTGCTTATGTAAATGAACTTCACGAAAAGTCCGTAAAAAGACAACTCTTGAGTTTTGCACATCTTTTGCCAACTCGTATCAATGAAGATCGTGCTGTAAGTGAAATCGCAGATGAAATTGGTAAAGAAATTTTTAGCATTACAAATCGTGTGAATTCTAGAGATATTAAAGATGTTGATATAGTAATATCAGAACTTTTTGAAGAATTTAAAAAGCAAAAAACTTTAGAAAATAAAGGTATTATAGGGCTTGATACAGGTTTTGAAGGTCTAAATAAAATGACAAAAGGTTTTAAAGGGGGTGAACTTATAATAATCGCCGCGCGTCCAGGTATGGGAAAGACAACTCTTTGTTTAAATTTCATTGATAAGGTTTTAAGACAAAAAAAAGGCGTGGCTTTATTTTCTCTTGAAATGCCTGCAACTCAAATCATGCAAAGAATGCTATCTTCCAAAACTTCTATTCCTTTGCAAAAAATTTTAACTGCAGATTTAAACGATGATGAATGGGAGCGTTTAGGAGATGCTTGCAATGATTATAGTCAAAAGAAATTATATATTTACGATAGTGGTTATGCAACTATTGCTGATGTAAGGGCTATTTTAAGGCGTTTAAAATCCCAAGATGAAAGTATAGGACTTTGTGTGATTGACTATATAGGGCTTATGATGAGTAATTCAAATTTTAATGATAGACATTTGCAAGTTAGTGAAATTTCAAGAGGACTTAAGCTTTTGGCTAGGGAGCTTGATATGCCTATTATCGCACTTTCACAACTTAATCGTGGCTTAGAGCAAAGGGCAAATAAGCGTCCTTTGATGAGTGATTTGCGAGAAAGTGGAGCTATAGAGCAAGATGCGGATGCTATTTTGTTTGTATATCGCGATGAGGTTTATAGAGAACAAGAAGAAAAAGAAAGAGAGAATAAAGCTAAAGCTGAAGGCAAAGCTTATCAAAGGCTTTTTATACCAAATCCTATGCAAGAAAATGCTGAAATTATTGTTGGAAAAAATAGAAATGGGCCTGTTGGAACTATAGAAGTTGTATTTTTAAAAGAAAAATCTTGTTTTGTAGATAAACCTATAGGCTATGAAACTACTGAATTTACAGGCTAGCTTTAATAAAATAAGTTTTTAATATTTTAAAGTTATTTTTTACAACACAACCTGTCGCAAGGGTGTTTTATACTTTCTTTGTTATTTTAAAACAAGGAGAGAAAATGTTAAAACAAATCGCATTTGGTAGTATAGCTCTTACAGCTACAGGATATGGCATAAAAAAATTATATGAAAAATTATCTAAGCCAGAAATAAAATTTGATACACATACTATTGTTCCAAGCTGTAAGGATGTAATCAACACCGAAGAATATAAACTCAAAAGAGAGCTTGAAGTCGAACAAAAGAAAAATCAAATTCAAGAATTTCTTTGTGAATGCATGGAGTGTTATAGCGGCTTTTCAAAATATTTTAATTCTAAGGAATTTTTAGAATTTGAGCAAAATTTTACCTCTAAAAATAATCATAAAACAGAATTTCTTTTGTCGTCTTATAAAGATCAAATGATAAAAGTGATCGACCATGCTAAAAAATTTGAATGCTTAAGTGCTTTTTTGGAAACACAAAGCGAAAAAAATGACTTAGCGGTTGTAAAAATGATAAGCGAAAGCATGGAGAGAAAAACACAGAGATTTTATCTGCAAACAAAATTTTAAACTTTTCCTCGGTATATTTTTCCTTCTGTGTGGAGTTCTCCTATGTGGAATAAACAATGGAATAATGCTTGGAATTTTAAGCCTTATAGCTGGCTTTGTTGCTATAGTGTTGATGTGTAGTTTGTATTTTATAGCGTTTATGGTTTTTGTTGGCATAGCGATACTTATTTTTCTTTCTATGCAACCTTATCCTTATAATATAATTTTGCTATATATTTAATCACAATTTTAGCGCTAGTGTTATGGCGTAAAACTTAAAAATTTCACTTCTCCCTTGACTGGGGCGGGGGATTTGATAAAATACAAAGTTAAAAATTTTAAAAACAAGGAGAAAATATGGCCTACAGATATGATAAAGATTTAGAATTCTTAAAAGAATTAAGCAGTCCAGAACTCGATGAGCTTGTAAAAATTTTAACCCATGATAAAGACGGAAAAGTTCGTTTTACTGAAGAGTTAACCAATAATGATCTTTATAAAAAACATTATTCAGATCATAAAGAATATATTGAACTCATTTTAGAAGAATTTCAAAAATTTGGAGGAAATAGTATTCTTAATATATTTCGAGGTGGTGGAGTTTTATATAATGAAATTCTACGCGATGTTGCAAAAAAATTGATGTAAAATTTGATGAAAATGAAACACAAACTCCATAGAAACATCACTTTTATGCAAATTAATAGAAGAAGAGTTAAAAAATTCTCAAGATCAAAATACATTAAGAGAACTTGTAAATATTTTCGAACTTGGCATTTCTAATATTAATAAACAAACAGTTGTAATGGGATTGTAATCTCTTATTAAAATAGGTGGATTTAAAAGCTATCAAATTGCAGTAATAGTTGCAAATCAAGTTATGAAAGTTTTACTAGGAAGAGGTTTATCTCTTGTGGGAAATGCAACACTTACAAGAGCTTTAAGTCTTTTTTCTGGTCCGGTAGGTTGGATAATTATGACCACATGGACTGCATTGGATTTAGCTAGCCCAGCCTATAGGGTTACTATACCAGCAGTACTTCAAATTATAATTTTAAGACTAAAACACAATACAAAAAACTAAACACAAGGAAATGCATTAATGGAAAATATTTGCCAATTTATCATAGAAAATATTGATAAAAATTCATTAAATACAAAAAAAATAAAACTTGTTTTCAATATGCAAGAGCAAGAAATTACAACAATTTCGAAGATATTTAAGGTATCTTCGGAACACATTATTGCTTTTTATGATACCTCAACATCCTTTAATTATTTTAGCAAAACTACCGGAATATGTTTTACTGGCAAAGAAGTTATCTTTAAAAGAAAAGAAGATGAAGTTTTAATGAAAATCAACTATGAAGATTTCAAAGAGGCAAATAAATCCTTATCTGAAAAAACAACAACTCTTCAAGACATTAAATTTCCCATATCTTTTCATAATCTTGGAACATCTTATCTTTCATTTGATGATTTCAAAAAGAAAAACTACATAGAAGAAAATGATGAGCTTATAATAAATTTTTTACACATCTTAACTTCAAAAAATAACATAGAAAGTTTTAAAAATGAAAGTATGTTTCCACAAGCCTTAGAAAAAACAAACGAAAGTATTAAAGAAAACTATATAAAAGTTATCATTAAAATAATATTAGATCAATACGGTTTTTTAGATGAAAAAAGATCAATCAAAATTTTTGCTCTAATGAATAAAATTAATGTTGCTTCAGAAACAAGGTATAAAATACAAGATTTTTTACATAATAAACATTCTAGTTTTGAAGATTTGCTAAACATCATAAAACAAGAATCTAGATTTATGCAATTCAAATATATTTTAATTTCACTAATAAAAGACTTAATTGATATAGATTTTGAAGATAATAAAATTTATAATTTTTTGTATGAAAACAAAGACATTTTTAAAATCAAAGACCTTAAAGAAATCTATTGGATAAAAGAAATCATTAAAAAAGAATATCAAATAATATTAGACGATAATAAAGAAATTCAGCAAATTTTTAACTTTATATCCGAAACAGCTACAAAAAATAATATATCATTAAACGGTTTGTATCTTTCAGGAATGACAATTGGCATGTCTGTATCAATTATGGAGTTACTAGGATTTGGGGAATTAATAAAATTACCACTAATTGATTCTTCAAAAAAATATCACAATAAAAACAAACAACAATTACGTCTTTTTATTATTCAAGAAATTCTCAAAGAAAATCAAAAAACAATTACCCAAATTATTGATATCATCAATAATTTAATTGAGCAATGTAATACAAATACACAAAATTTACAAGAATTAATAAAATTATTAAAATTGGCTTCAAAAAATAATGAAACTTTTAAAGAAAGGGAAAAACTTTTATATTGCCCAGAAACGCTTTCATTGATAACAATAAATAATCATCTAAAAGAAGATGATATTCAATTTATAGAACAATACCATACCTATAATCAAAATACTCATGAGTATGAGCGCAATGACAATCTTTCTTCGTCAGATTTAGAAAAACTTTCAAATTTTTTTAAATTAAAAAATCTATAAGGATAATTTTATGGATAAAATACAAGAAAACACCAAAATAGAAAAGGCTATATTGGCCGAAAAACAACAAATCTTTTTAATACAAAATAAATTATCCGAAATTGAAAAAAATATCAAAGAACAATATTTAACCGTAGAACAGATTCAAAATAGCATCACAGAAAAAAATCAAAATTTGAGCAATATAGAATATAAGGAAAATCAATCAATCGATTCATTGGAAAATTTTTTTAACACTTATAGTAATTGGGAAACATATTGTCAAGAAATTGAAAAATATTTAAACTTAAAAAAATAAACTCAAATGAAGATTCTTTAAAATTTTTGATCACTTATTCAAATTTATCAGATGTTAAAAAAAGAATTGAAGATGAATTTACCCATAGAAATGCAGAGTGTGATAAGTATGATTATTTAATAGCAATAACATGTGGAGCAATAGCTGGCATTATGGACATTTTTTTAGTTGGAAATCCTAAAGATAGCTATCTAGGAAAAAAGGTAGATAAGACGGTAGAAAAAATGACTCAAAAATTTGCACAATTATGTGGTTGGGATAAGCAAAAAGCATTAGACAAAAACAAAGATTTAACTAAAAGTGCTATAGCGTTTTTGGAAAACAAATTTAAAATTAATTATGATCTACTACAAATGGAAGAAATGGAACAAATGGAAAAGTAGATAATTTAAGTATGAAAAATCATCATTTAAAAAGCATAGGTCACTCTCCAGATATTTTCGGGTTATTTGTATCTATAGTAAATCAATTTACCAATACTTCAACTTTTGTCAGCAACGGAAAAATCATAACCATAGATACAAATACTTTTGAATTACAAGGGGGAAATTTTATTGCTAAAATATTTTGTGGATTTTTTAATTGGTTTGGACATTTAGCATCTGATTGGTGTGGATCTAGTAGAAGAAAGGAAAGAGGTGCAGGCATTCCTATGCCTTTTTATAATTTATTTTTACTTTGTGATTTTGGAAATTTTGGACAACATAGACAAACACTAGCACAAATTGCAACCCAAGTTTTTGAACAAGGATATGATCTTAGGCATGG
This sequence comes from Campylobacter sp. 107, assembly GCF_002383835.1. Lineage (NCBI taxonomy): Bacteria > Pseudomonadati > Campylobacterota > Epsilonproteobacteria > Campylobacterales > Campylobacteraceae > Campylobacter > Campylobacter sp. 107. The sequence goes on along the minus strand of NZ_NXBA01000020.1, from coordinate 166,592 downwards.
AGTTACTATGTCTATTCCTGTTATGATTAATGAAATGCTAATTCGTTTTATGTATATAATAAAAGCTAAATTTTACCACAAAAAAGAATGGAAAGAATGTATACCAAAAGATGACATACCTGAATTAAATAAAATGCTTTTAATAGGATCTGGTACTTTTTTATTAATTGATACTGGTGGTGCATGGATAAAAAGTAAAAATCCTATAACAAATCCGGTAGTTTTCCTTTCTGAAATCAATTTAATTAATGTTATAAGATTTAGCACTTTAATTCTTAAAGAAATTTATATATTATATAATAATGGAAAAATAGATAATAAAAAATTAGAAAAATATCTAGATGACACTTGTAAAATTTTATTAATTGAAGCTCATAATAAATCTAAACCTTTTAAAGAAATCCTAAAATAAGGCAAAGCATGAACCACCTTTTAATCCTTTATAATCCCTACTATCAAGAAGATGTCATCAAGCAACATTTAAGCATTTTACAAGAAAAATCCCAAGTTGCCTTTGGCAAAATCAAATCAAAACTCAACGATCAAGAAAAGCAAAATTCCTTAGAAGAAATTTACCAAAGTACAAATGAAGAAAATTTCTTGCAACTCTTTTTAAGCGATTATGCTAATTTATTTGTCGCTAAAGTGGTAAAAATTTCTAAAAATGTTGATGAAAGTTTGATTCCTAGTTATTATAAAGAAAAAAAATTAGAAGTGGAAGACTTTTTTATTATTAGTGATTTAAGAGAATTGGTCAGGGAAGATTTTAGTCTTTTAAGAGATAAATTTTTTAGCCAATTTCATCACACCAAACGATCACACCTATGCTATCTATGGCAATAATTACACCTATCCTTTGCCTGTGAGATTAAAAGAAGAGTGTTCTTATTTTTAGGAGGTGAAAAGCATTATCTAAGTGTGTATAAAAGCAAAGAATACCTAGCCATGCAAGAAAATTTCATACGCTTTGTTTTTGGCAAAAGGATTTTTTATCTCTTGCACCCTGATAGCATAAGCAATATCATTCATGCAGAATTAGAGCTTTTGCAAAGCGAAAACGATCTTTTAAATGATTTTACAAGTATTATAGTCAAATACTCTAAAACCTTAGAATACGAAATTTACGCTTTTACCAAAAAAGTTCTTTTAAAAGCTTATATGAAAGATCCTAGCCTTTATGATTTAGCTTATAATGTCCAAGGCAAATCTTTTATACTTAAAGATTTTTTTACCCAAAAACCCAATCTTGGAAGTATTAAATTTCTACTCAGACATGAAAATATCTAATGTCATTTAGGAAAAAGTTTAACTCAATTTATCAATTATCCTTTTTCAACAAGTCTTACTCTCATTCAAGAAATCCGTAATGAAGCCGTTCATGCAAAAGCCCCAAGTTTAAATGAAGTCAAAAAACTTAGAAATGAAATTTTAGGCATAGAAGGCGTAAGTTTGTTAAAAAGCATTTTAACTCACAAGGAAATTTCATGAAAGAATACGACAAATTAAGCATACGCTTGGTGCAGATTTTATCAAAATTTAACAATGGAGAAAGTCTAAGCGCCCAAGAGCTTGCACAAGAGTTTAATGTCGATACAAGAACCATACAAAGGGATCTTAATGAAAGACTTGCTTTTATGCCTATTAAAAAAGAAAATGGAAGATATGTTTTAGAAAGCTTTGCTTTGGGAAAATTAAGCTTTAAAGATATACAAAATTTCGCCACCTTAAGTGGCATTGCTGAGCTTTATCCAAAACTCGATCAAGGCTTTATAGTTGATCTTTTAAGCCATAGGGTAAATAAAGTTTTGATGGTAAAAAATGAAGGTTTTCAAAAGGTGGATTATGAGCTTTTTAAAGATCTTAGTGTGGCTATACTCAAACACAATGTATTAAATTTTTTCTATAAGGACAAAGAACGCCAAATCAAACCTTACAAACTCGTAAATTACAAGGGAATTTGGTATCTTTTAGGAGATGAAAACGATAAATTAAAACATTTTAATTTAGATAAAATTTCAAAACTTCGCACTAAAAATGAAAATTTTATTCCCAATGAAAAACTTGAGGAACAAATCCAAAGTGATCCTAATATCTGGCTTGGAGAAAGCAAAGAAGTGATTTTAAAACTTGATAAAAATGCTAAGGAATATTTTTTTAGAAAAGAAATACTAAGTAATTATCAAATCATTAATGAAGATGAAACAAGCTATACTTTAAGCACTCAAGTTTCCTATGAAGATGAAATTTTACATTTGGTTAAACAGTGGATCCCCTATATAAAAATTCTAGCTCCTATAGAACTGAAAACACGGCTGGAAGATATTTTAAAAAGTTATTTAAACAATCTATCTAAATAAAATTTATTTTAAATCCATAACTGGTTGCGAAGGGGAGATTTGAACTCCCGACCTTCGGGTTATGAGCCCGACGAGCTAACCACTGCTCTACTTCGCGGCTATAAGATCTTTGAAATATAAAATAAGAGTGGATGGGGTAAAGGGATTCGAACCCCTGAATGACAGGACCAAAACCTGTTGCCTTACCGCTTGGCGATACCCCAATAAATATTTTTTAAAAGTGTGATTATAATGAATTTTAATTTATTTGTCAAGCAATTTAAGTTATAATTTTAAAAATTTTAAGGAAATAAAAATGAAATTTGTTAGCGTAGAACAAGCGATTAAGGATTTACAAGCAGGAAAAATGCTTGTTATGGTAGATGCAGAAGATAGAGAAAATGAAGGCGATTTAATCTTTCCTGCGCAATTTAGTACTCAAGAAAAAGTAAATTTCATGATAAAAGAAGCTCGTGGTGTGGTTTGTGTAGCCTTAGATGAAGCTTTAGCAAAAAAATTTGAACTTCCTTTAATGGTGCCTAAAAATACTTCAAACCACGAAACTGCTTTTACCATAACCGTAGATGCAAAAGATGCTACAACGGGAGTTAGCGCCTATGAAAGAAATATGACTATACAAATTTTTGCCGATGATAATGCTAAAGCGAGTGATTTTGTAAGACCAGGGCATATCAATCCTCTAATCGCAAAAAAAGGTGGGGTTTTAGAACGCACAGGTCATACAGAAGGCACGGTTGATCTTTGTAAATTAGCAGGATTAAAAGGTGCTTGTGTGATTTGTGAAATTGTAAAAGATAATGGAGATATGGCAAGAAGAGAAGATCTAGAAATTTTTTGCCAAAAACATGATTTAAATATGATAGCCGTAAGCGATCTTATAGAATATCGCCTAAAACATGAAAGCCTTATTAAGCTTGAAGAAAAAAGTCAAAGTGTTTTAGCAGGCTTTAAAGCAGACAAATTTATCTTTAGTGATCATAATCAAACCCAACACATAGCTTTTTGCTTTAAAGATATCAAAAAATGTGAAAATGTTAAATTTCATATCAGTGGTAGTGATTTTGAGCTTTTAACTTCAGATAAATTTTCAAAACTTTTAGAGCAAATCAAATTTCTTAGTGAAAATGGTGGCGTTATAGTTTTCATGCAAGGAGAAAAATCCAGTACTACTCAATACAAAAACTATGGTATAGGAGCACAGATTTTAAGATATTTTGGTATAGAAGAAATTAAACTTTTATCTCAAAGTTGTGATAAAGACTATATAGGCTTAGAAGGTTTTGGTTTAAATCTTAAAGCTTGTAATTTTAACTAAAAAGGAAAAAAATGACTTTAAAAGAACAAATTTTAAACGATATCAAAGAGGCAATGAAACAAAAAGATGATTTTAAAAGAGATAGTTTAAGAACTCTCAATGCAGCTTTTAAGCAAATAGAAGTGGATGAAAGAATAGAGTTGGATAATGAAAGAATTTATAAAATCATTGCAAGTGAAATCAAAAAACGCAAAGACGCAATCGAACTTTATCTTAAGGCAAATCGTGAAGATTTAGTACAAAAAGAACAAAATGAAATAAGTCTTTTTGAAATTTATCTGCCTAAACAACTAAGTGATGAGGAGTTAACTTTAGCCTTAAAACAACTTATAGAAGAATTGGGCGTAAGTTCACTAAAAGAACAAGGTTTGGTAATGAAAGAAGCTAAAATAAAATTAGGTGCGAGTGTTGATGGCAAAAGACTTAATTTAGCACTTAAAGAGCTTTTACAATAATTTTTTGGAGTGTTATTATGAAAGAGTTAAGCGGTTCGGCAATGATTTGCGAGGCTTTAAAAGAAGAAAATGTTAAAATTGTTTTTGGTTATCCTGGAGGCGCTGCGCTTAATATTTATGATGAAATTTACAATCAAAAGTATTTTAAACATATTTTAGTGCGTCATGAACAAGCGGCTTTGCATGCTGCTGATGCTTACGCAAGAATGAGCGGAGAAGTGGGCGTAGCTATAGTTACAAGCGGACCAGGTTTTACAAATACTATTACAGGTCTAGCTACGGCTTATAGTGATTCTATCCCTTTGGTGTTGATTTCAGGACAGGTGGCAAATTCTCTTATTGGTACAGATGCTTTTCAAGAAATTGATGCAGTAGGCATTTCAAGACCTTGTGTAAAGCATAATTATTTAGTTACTTGTATAGAAGAGTTTCCACGCATTTTAAAAGAGGCTTTTTATATAGCAAGAAGTGGTAGACCTGGGCCTGTGCATATAGATGTGCCAAAAGATGTAAGTGCAACTTTGGGACTTTGGGAATACTCTAAAGAAATTTCTATGAAAACTTATAAGCCCGTTTATAAGGGTAACTCAAAGCAAATTAAAAAATTTGCAGAGCTTTTAAAAGAAGCAAAAAGACCTTTGTTTTACTTAGGTGGAGGTTGCATCAGTTCTAATGCAAGCGAGCAAATCAGAGAGCTTGTAAAATTTACAAAAATTCCAGCAGTTGAAACCTTGATGGCGCTTGGAACTTTAAGAAGTGATGATGTTTTTAATCTTAAAATGGCAGGCATGCATGGAAGCTATGCTGCTAATATGGCTTTAAGTGAGTGTGATTTGCTTGTGAGTGTAGGAGCGAGATTTGATGATAGGATTACAGGAAAAACAAGTGAATTTGCTAAACATGCGACTATAGTTCATGTTGATATTGATCCTAGTTCTATTTCAAAGATTATCAATGCGCATTATCCTATAGTAGGAGATATTAAAGAAGTTCTTAAAGAGCTTTTAGAAGAGCTTAAAAAGGAAAATTTCAACACAACTTTTAAAGAATGGCACGAAACTTTAAAGCGTTATAATGAACTTTATCCGCTTTCTTATGAAGATAGCAATGAGATTTTAAAACCGCAATGGGTGATTGAAGAATGTGCGAAAATGGCTCCAGATGCAAGGATTATCACCGATGTGGGTCAGCATCAAATGTGGGTGGCACAGTTTTATCCTTTTAATTATCCAAGACAACTTGCAACAAGTGGAGGGCAAGGAACTATGGGATATTCTTTACCTGCTGCTTTGGGTGCAAAGCTTGCCGTGGGTGAAGAAGTGGTGATTAATTTCGTAGGCGATGGATCGGTTTTAATGAATATCCAAGAGCTTATGACTGCTCATGAGTATGGTATAAAAACTATAAATATTATTTTAAATAATGCCTTTTTAGGTATGGTAAGACAATGGCAAAGTATGTTTTATAAAGAGCATTTTTCACACACTGATTTAAGCACTCAGCCTGATTTTGTCAAAATTGCTCAAGGTTTTGGTTGTGAAGGTTATGAAATTTCAAGCAAAGAAGAATTCATTCAAGCTTTTAGCCAAGCTTTAAAAAGTGATAAAACCTCTCTTTTAAATGTAAAAATTGATCGCTTTGAAGATGTTTTACCTATGGTGCCTGCAGGAGGTGCGATTTATAATATGATTTTACCAAAGGCAAAGGATAGACAATGAGAAGGGTTTTATCGGTAATTGTTTTAAATGAGCATGGGGTTTTATCTCGTATAGTAGGACTTTTTTCAGGAAGAGGTTATAATATTGACTCGCTTACAGTAGCACCTTTGGAAAATAAAGAATTTTCTCGTATTAATATAGTCACTTCAGGAAATGAAAGAACTTTTGAGCAGATAGTTAAACAACTTCATAAGCTCATTCCTACTTATAAAGTGATAGAAAGTGAAGAATTTATTGACAAAGAAATGGCTTTGGTGAAAATTCCTTTAAATGAAAATTTAGGTGGACTTGATGCCGTTTTGAAAGCTTATAATGGTACTATTGCAAATAGCAATGAGAATTTTTTGTTTTTAATGGTTGCTGATGATGCAAATCGCATTGATAATTTTTTAAAAACAATTAAAAAATACAATCCTAGTGATATAGTTCGCAGTGGATCTGTTTTGATGGAGATTAAATGAAATTAAGTGAAATAGCAGAATTTTTAAGCTTGGAATATAAAGGTGAGGATATAGAAATCAGTGCTTTAAATTCTTTATTGAAAGCAAATTTTACAGAGCTTACTTATTGTGATGGTGAGAAAAATACCAAAGATATACCTCACACAGGAGCTGCTGCTATTTTAGTATCTAAAGAATATGAAAATTTAGTACCTAAAGATACTAAAGCTTTGATTACTCAAAGTCCACATTTGAGTTTTGCTTTTTTAAGCAAGCTTTTTGCTAAACCTTTGATAAGCACAGCTAAAGAAAAAGTACAAAATATCGCAAAAAGCGCAAGAATCATGCCTAATGTTTATATAGGTGATAATGTAAATATCGGTGAAAATGTAATCATTATGGCAGGAGCTTATATAGGCGATAATGTCAGTATTGGTGATGAGAGTATTATTCATCCTAATGTAGTGATTTATAATGACACTAAAATCGGTAAAAAATGTCATTTGCTTGCCAATTGTGTAATAGGAAGCGATGGATTTGGTTATGCGCACAATAAAAACGGCGAACATTATAAAATTTATCATAATGGTAATGTGATTTTAGAAGATTTTGTAGAAGTGGGGGCTTGTACAACTATAGATAGAGCAGTTTTTGATAGTACTATTATCAAAGCAGGTACTAAGGTAGACAATCTAGTTCAAATCGGACATAATTGCAATATAGGTCAAAATTGTATCATTGTGGCGCAAACCGGAATTTCAGGTTCAAGTGAGTTAGGACGCAATGTTATTATGGGTGGTCAAAGTGCAACGAGTGGACATTTAAAAATAGGCGATTTTAGTACTATAGCTGCAAGAGGCGGCGTGAGTAAAAATTTAGAAGGCGGGCGTGTTTATGGTGGTTTTCCTATTATGCTTCAAAAAGATTGGCTAAAACTTCAAGCTAAAATAGCAATAAATTTTAAAGAAAAATCACAAGATTAACATCGCATCGCCATAAGAGTAAAAGCGATATTTTTCTTTTATGGCGAGTTCATAAAGTTTTAAACACTGTTCTCTACCGATAAAAGCTGAAACTAGCATGATAAGAGTAGATTTTGGTAAATGAAAATTGGTCAAAAGATAATTTTGTCTTATAGGTGGATTTTGCGGGTGTAAAAAAAGATCACAAAAACCACTTTTTGTTTTAGTTCTTGCATAATATTCTATGGTTCTTGTTACTGTTGTTCCTACGCCTAAAATAGCTTGTTTAGAATCTATAATTTCATATGCTTGCTGCGGAATATTAAAAAATTCGCTATGCATTTTATGCTCTTGTATATTTTCGCATTCCACGCTTTTAAAGGTTCCAGCTCCTACATGCAAGGTTAAATGATAAATTTCGTGTTTTTTTCTTAAATTTTCAAGCATAGTCTCACTAAAATGTAAACTTGCAGTCGGAGCAGCCACTGCGCCTAAATTTTTTGCAAAGATACTTTGATAATCTTTCAAATCACTTTTTTCATCCTCCCTTTTAATATAAGGAGGCAAGGGTATATGTCCTATCTTGTCAAGCAGGTTGTAAAGATTTGAGGTGTCTAAGGTTTTATCATTTTGAAAAAATTGAACTTTTCGAAGACCATCATTTAAAAGTTCTACAACGCGCGCTTTTAAATCCTCTTTAAAATATAAGATTTCATCTTTTTTAACGCGCCCTTTAATTTGAGCTAGAAAAAGTGGATTGTGAGAATTTAAAAAAGGTTGATGTAAGAAAAGTTCTATTTTTCCTCCGCTTGCTTTATTACCATAAATTCTTGCTTTAATAACTTTGGTATCATTGAAAAAAATCGCGCAGTTGGGTAAAAAGTCTTGTAAATTTTTAAAAGTAGTGTGAAAAATTTCTTTGTTTTTGCGATCAAAAACCAAAAGCCTAGCATCTTCTTTTGGATTTGTAGGATAGTTGGCTATGAGTTCATTAGCTAGAGTGTAATCATAGCTTGAAAGAAGTAAGTCTTTATTCATTACTTTCTTTATCTTTTGGGACAGGATTTACCTTTTGAACAATTAAAATAGAAAGTCCATAAAGTCCGCAAAGCGGTCCTGCCATTAAAAATTGAGATAAAACATCAGGTGGAGTCATAAAGGCTGAAAAAACAAAAATAACTAAAACAGCTATGCGAAAATGGCGTTTTAAAAAACTATCATCTATAAGTCCGACTTTAGCAAAGAAAAAGGCAATTACAGGCATTTCAAAAGCTAAGCCAAAAGCCACAACAACTTTTGTAAAAAAATCTACATAAGTTCCTATGGTAATTACAGGATTAAAATCTTCATTTAAACCAAAATTAATCAAAAATTTAAAAGCCAAAGGCACTACAACAAAATAGCAAAAACAAGCCCCCAAGGCAAACATAATGCTCGCAAAGCTAACAAAAGGCACTACAAGGCGTTTTTCATTATCATAAAGTCCTGGAGCTACAAATTTCCAAAATTGCCAAAAAATTACAGGTAGAGAAAAGATAAAGGCTGCAAAAAAACTAACCTTCATTGCGGTAAATAAGGCTTCTTGTACTTCAATTACATTTACATGTTTGGCTACTTCGGGTAAAACAGCTATAAGTGGAGCTTTTAGAATATCTAAGATATAGCTTCGTAGAGCAAAACATACAATAAACATAACTACAATGCAAGCAACGCTTATAAAAAGGCGTTTTCTAAGTTCTATTAAATGAGGTCTTAATTCTTCAAACATTTATTTTTCCGTTTTTATCTTGTGTTTCTAATTTGCTAAGATTTGGTTTTTCTTCTGTATTTAAATTTTGTCCGCTAAGGTTATTTTTTACTTTATCATCTCTGCTATCAAAGGTTAAATCTACCTTTGTTTTATCTAAAATATCTCTCTTAAGGTCATCAAATTCTTCAAAGCTGAGTTTTTTGCGTATATTTTCATTAGTGCTTGAAAATTCATCTTTGTATTTCTTAGCTTCTTCTTTTAAGTCATTGATGCGTATTTCTTTTTCTATGCTTGATTTTGCATCATCTATGTTGCGTTTTACAGCCTTTAGAATTTTTGCTATTTGTACTATAGCTTCTGGAAGTTTATCAGGTCCTAAGACTAAAATCGCTACAACTAAAATAACTATAATTTCACCAAAACTCATTAATCATTACTCTTTGATTTGATATTTTAAATAAATATTTTACTTAAAAAACTTAAATTTAAGATGAGAGATATAAAGCAAGTTCATCGCTAATGAGAAAATTAGGATTAAAATATCTTTTATTTTTGTAAAAAAGTTTTTTTTCTTTTAATAATATATTTATTTTGTCTTTTTGCCATTGATTGAGTTTTGTTTCATTAATCCCTACTATACTTCTAAGTCCTAAAAATAGGTGCTCTAAATTCAAGTCTTTGGAACTTAGTTGCTCTATAGATCTAAAAGTGGGATTTTCTATGTAATTTTTTAAATTTTTTGCTGTATAAAAACGTTTATTTTCATAAAATCCTACCGCACTTAATCCACAAGCTAGGTAGTTTTTTCCTTGCCAATAAGCAAGATTATGTTTGCAAATTTGGGCTTTGGTTTTTGAAAAATTACTGATTTCATATTGAAAAAAGTCAAGTTCTAGAAGTTGTTTGATGAAAAATTTCATTAAATTAGGAGCATTTTTTTTGAAATGTTCTTTTTTAGCAAAGGCTGTGTTTGATTCTATGGTTAAATTATAAGCGCTAAGGTGTGTGATTAAATCCTTGATTTGTTTTAAGTGTAAGAGTTCAAATTCAAGCATTTTTTTATTGTCTAATTTCGTATCATAAATAAGATCTAAATTGATATTTTTAAAACCTACTTTATTTGCGTTTTCTAATGCTTTGATAATCATTTCTTGATTGTGAATTCTTCCAAGGAAGTGAAGTTTTTTAGGATGAAAACTTTGAACTCCAAAAGAAATGCGATTAACTCCTAGATTTTTCATATTTTTAAGCCAATTTAATGTTGCAGAGTTGGGATTAGCTTCGCATGAAATTTCTACATTTTTATCTAGTAAGGGATATAAAATTTTAAAAATATCTTCATAATTATACGCATCAACACAACTTGGTGTTCCTCCGCCTATGAATAAGGTTTTAATTTGATTTGATTGAATGTTAAACTGTTTTAATTGAAAAACAATATCTTCTTTTAAAGCCTTAAAATAGGCTTTTTCATAATCATTTTTTTTCAAACTTGTAAAAGCGCAATAATTACATTTGCTTTCACAAAATGGAATATGGATATAAAAATGCATAAAAACCCTAAAATATTTTATTAAATTTTTAATGTATTTTAATAAAAATTTGATTTGATTTAGGTTAAAATTATATCCTTGAGATTTAAGGAAAAATATTGTGGAAAACGAGAAAAATTATAGACCAAATGTTGCAGCTATTGTTTTATCAAGTTCTTATCCTTTTGAGTGTAAGATTTTTATAGCTAGAAGAAGTGATATGGATAATATTTGGCAATTTCCACAAGGAGGTATTGATAAAGGTGAAAGTGTCAAAAACGCTTTATTTAGAGAACTAAAAGAAGAAATAGGCACTGATGAGGTTGAAATCATTGCCGAGTATCCAGAATGGTTGAGTTATGATTTTCCGAGTAAAATTGTTAAAAAAATGTATCCTTATGATGGGCAGATTCAAAAATATTTTTTAGTGCGTTTAAAACACGGTGTTACAATCAATATTAATACCAAGCATCCCGAATTTGACGATTATCAATTTGTGAGTGTTAAACAAATTTTTGAAATGATTAATCATTTCAAAAAAAATATTTATGTTAAAGTGATCAAATATTTTGAAGAGAAAGGTTATATCTAAAATGCTTATAGTTCAAAAATATGGTGGAACAAGCGTTGGAACACTTGAGCGTATCGAAGCAGTAGCCAATAGGGTTATCCAAAGTGCGCAACAGGGTAATCAACTTGTTGTTGTAGTATCTGCAATGAGTGGGGTGACAAATACTCTTATTGAGCAAGCTGAATATTTTAGTAAAACTCCTAATGGTAAAGATATGGATATGCTTTTAAGCAGCGGAGAGCGTGTAACAAGCGCTTTACTTTCTATCGCTTTAAATGAAAAGGGTTGTCCCGCTATATCGTTTTCTGGGAGAAAAGCAGGAATTATTACAGATAGTGTTTTTACAAAGGCAAGAATTCATCATATTGATACAAAAGCGATAAAATCAGAACTTCAAAATGGTAAAATAGTCGTTATAGCAGGTTTTCAAGGTGTAGATGAGGAAGGTAATGTAACTACTTTAGGGCGTGGTGGAAGCGATTTAAGTGCTGTGGCGGTAGCAGGTGCTTTAAATGCGGATTTGTGTGAAATTTATACTGATGTTGATGGGGTTTATACAACAGATCCAAGAATTGAACCAAAGGCAAAGAAATTGGATAAAATTTCTTATGAAGAAATGCTTGAACTTGCAAGTTTAGGTGCAAAAGTTTTGCAAAATCGTTCTGTAGAGCTTGCAAAAAAATTAAATGTTAATTTAGTAACTAGAAGTAGTTTTAACAATAACGAAGGAACAATGATAACAAAGGAAGATGGAATGGAACAAGCTTTAGTAAGTGGTATTGCTTTGGATAAAAATCAAGCAAGAGTGACTTTAAGAAATATAGAAGATAAGCCTGGAATCGCAGCTGAAATTTTTTCTGTTTTAGCAAATGAAAATATTAATGTAGATATGATTATACAAAATGTTGGAGTTGATGGTGCTACAAATTTGGGTTTTACGGTTCCTCAAAATGAACTTGAATTAGCCAAAAATGCTATGCAAAAAATTTTAAGCTCAAAAACAACTATAGAAAGTGATAGTGCTGTAGTAAAAGTTTCTATAGTCGGCGTAGGTATGAAATCACATTCAGGAGTGGCAAGTAAAGCTTTTAAAGCTTTAGCTGATGAGGGGATTAATATCGGTATGATTTCTACTAGTGAAATAAAAATTTCAATGATAGTTCATGAAAAATACGGAGAACTTGCAGTTAGAGCACTACATGAGTGCTACGGACTTGATAAATAAATGAGTGATTTTTTAAGTTTTACTCTTGAAAATATTCGCAATGGCGGAGCTTTTATGGCATGGTTGGAGTCGCGTCGTTTAGAATGGGCTCCTTTGATGGCTGCAAGACTTAAATATCTTTTAGAAGGACGCACTTTTGTATTAATGTGTGATGAACAAAGATCTTGGTATGAAGAGTATTTTTTAAAAAATATAAATTCAAAAGCCACTCGTCCCATGCTCCCTTTTGTGTCGTTAAATTCTTTATGTAAGAAGAAAGTACAAAGTTCAGAAGATATAGCTTTACTTAATGACTTACTTGACATTTCTTTTCCTAATGGTTATGTATATTTTTATATAGGAAGTGCTTCTGATAATAAATCTTTAATCGCTAAATCAAGAGATGATAGTTTATTGTGGCTTTTTGATGAGCAGTTACAAGATAGTTTTTATTTAAATTCTAAAGATAAAGACTTGGATATCAAGCTTATTAGTTTATATCAACTTTTTGATGTAAGTTTGGATGCAATATTATTTTCCAAGGTGCAATTAGGATAAATATTTTGTTTATTAGTAAGATTATTATCAGTGAAGATTTTTTAGGTATTAAGGAAGAAATGATTAATAATTTTGGTATTAAAAAATTAAGATTTTTTATACCACAAAATGAATTTTTACTTGATGATGCAAGAGCGGTTGAAAAAGAAAGCTATATCGCAGAAACTGAAGAAAAAATTATTGTTTTAATGGCGGATTCTTATAGGATAGAAGCGCAAAATTTTTTACTTAAACTTCTTGAAGAACCTCCAAAAAATATTAAATTTCTTATCGTGGTACCTTCTAAAAATTTACTTTTACCTACCATAAAATCGCGTCTTATTTGTGAAAAAAGAAAAGTTGAAAAGGAGGTGAAAAAACTTGATTTAGACCTTAAAAGAATGGATTTAAGAATGCTTTTTGATTTTTTGCAAAAAAATGAAAATTTGGATAAAAATGAACTTATGGATCAAATTGCATTACTTACTAAAGAATGTGTAAAATATAAAGATTTTAATGCTGAAGAATTAGAGTTCTTTTATGAAAGTTATGAGCTTGCAAAATTAAATTCTAAAAGTGGGGTACTTTTGGCTACTCTTTTATTAAATTACTATACAAAGAAATAAAATGAAATTTTTTAAAATCAATCCAAATACCGATTTTAATTTACTTTGTTCTTTCATAAATCCCCATAAAATGGGGCAAAAGATCATGAGTGAAAAAACAAAAACTCATTTTATTTTTATCAAAGATATTTCTACTCCTGCAGCAAATATTTTAAAACAAGATGCTTTAAGAGTAGGAGCTGAACTCATCACCCATAAAGAAGTAATTACTGCCAAAATTACTCATTCAAATGCGCTTTTAATGGCAAGTAAAGAGCAAATTCAAAAGCTTATTGTCAAAGAAAAACTTCAAGATTTTGGACTTAAAAATTTGGCTCTTTTTTTGCAAAAAGATTTTTTAAAACCGAAAAAAGCCGAGCTTATGGCAGTGATTAATGTCAATGAAGACAGTTTTAATGCAAAAAGTCGTGTGAGTGAAGAAGACTTTGAAAAAAGGCTTAATGACTTTCTTGCTTTAAAGCCTGAATATATCGATATAGGTGCGGTAAGTTCAAGACCTGGGAGTGAGTATTGTGGTAAGGAAGAGGAATTTAAAAGACTGAAAAAAGTACTTGACTTAATTTATGAGAAAAATTATTACGAACAAGCGATTTTTAGTTTAGATAGTTTTGATGAATATTGTCTAGAATATGCTTTAAATAAGGGTTTTAAACTCATTAATGATATTACAAGTTTAAGAAATCTTCATCTAGCCAAACTTGCAAGTAAATATGAGGCAAAATATTGCTTAATGCACATGCAAAACAATCCAAATAATATGCAAGATAATCCTTTTTATGAAGATTTGCTTGATGAGATGACTTTATTTTTTAAAGAAAAACTTGAACTTTTAGAAAGTTTTGGAGTAAAAGAAAGTATTTTAGATGTAGGTATTGGTTTTGGAAAGAGTGCGGGGCATAATATGATTTTAATCAAACACTTAGAACATTTTTTGCAATTTAATAAACCTTTACTTATAGGTGCGAGTCGCAAAAGTGTGATTAATGCGTATTTTCAAAGCGAGATTAAAGATCGTTTAGCAGGAACTTTGTATTTGCATTTAAAAGCTTTTGAAAATGGTGCTAGTATTATAAGAGTGCATGATTTATATGAACATAAACAACTTTTTGCTTTAGTGCAGGCAATGGATAATATAGGAGTTTAGATGAAAAAAGAAGAGTATTTAGAAAAAGTTGCTTTAGCAAATTTGTGGATGAGGGCATATTATGAAAAAGATGAACCCTTGGCTAGCGATGAAGAATACGATGCTTTAATCAGAGAATTAAGAGTTTTTGAAGAACAAAACAAAGATGAAATTTCAAAAGACTCTCCAACGCAAAAAATAGCTCCTATCATACAAAGCGAGTTTAAAAAAATAGCTCATTTAAGGCGTATGTGGTCGATGGAAGATGTGTTTGATGAGAGTGAGCTTAGGGCTTGGGCAAAACGCGCAAAATGTGAAAAAAACTTTTTTATAGAGCCTAAATTTGATGGAGCGAGTTTAAATTTACTTTATGAAAATGGTAAATTAGTAAGCGGTGCCACTAGGGGCGATGGCGAAGTGGGTGAGGATATAACGCTTAATGTTTTTGAGATAGAAAATATACCTAAAAATATAGCTTATAAAGAAAGGATAGAAATTCGTGGAGAAGTGGTGATTTTAAAAGATGATTTTGAGAAAATCAACGAAAAAAGAGCCCTTTTAAATCAAAGTTTATTTGCTAATCCACGCAATGCTGCAAGCGGGAGTTTAAGGCAGCTTGATACAAGCATCACTAAAGAAAGAAATTTGAAATTTTATCCTTGGGGAGTAGGGGAAAATACCTTAAATTTCACCAAACACAGCGAGGTGATGCAATTTATCAGAGAGCTTGGTTTTTTAAAGGATGATTTTGTAAGACTTTGCGCTAATTTAGACGAAGTTTTAAAAGCTTATGATGAGCTTTTAGCTCTAAGAGAAAAAAAACCTATGATGATGGATGGAATGGTGGTAAGAGTTGATGATCTTGCACTTTGTGAAGAATTAGGCTATACGGTAAAATTTCCAAAATTTATGGCAGCTTTTAAATTTCCTGCACTTGAAAAAACCACGCGTTTAATAGGGGTAAATTTACAAGTAGGAAGAAGTGGAGTGATCACTCCTGTGGCGGTTTTAGAACCTCTAAATTTAGATGGGGTTGTAGTAAAATCAGCCACCCTTCATAATTTTGATGAAATTGCAAGACTTGATGTTAAAATCAATGATTTTGTAAGCGTGATAAGAAGTGGTGATGTTATTCCTAAGATCACTAAGGTTTTTAAAGAGCGTAGAGAAGGTTTAGAGATGGAAATTTCACGCCCTAAACTTTGTCCTACTTGCCAAAGTGAGCTTTTGGATGAAGGAACTTTAATAAAATGTCAAAATATAGATTGTGAAGATAGACTTGTAAATTCTATCATTCATTTTGTTTCTAAAAAAAGTCTTAATATCGACGGACTTGGAGAAAATATAGTAGAACTTTTATACAAGCACAAAAAAATCACTACACTTGAGAGCATTTTTCATTTAAAATTTAGTGATTTTGAAGGTTTGGAAGGCTTTAAAGAAAAGAAAATCAACAATCTTTTAAATGCTATAGAGCAAGCCAGAGAATGTGAGCTTTTTCGTTTTATCACGGCTTTAGGGATAGAGCATATTGGCGAGGTTGCGGCTAAAAAATTAAGTTTAAGTTTTGGTAAAGAGTGGCACAAGCAAAGCTTTGAAGCTTATGCCAATTTAGAAGGTTTTGGAGAGCAAATGGCTTTAAGTCTTTGCGAATTTACGCGTGTTAATCATATAAGAATTGATGAATTTTACAAGCTTTTAAATTTGAAAATAGAAAAACTTGAAATCAAAAGTGATAGTATGATTTTTGGTAAAACTTTTGTGATTACAGGTACTCTTTCACGTCCAAGAGATGAGTTTAAGGCTTTGATAGAAAAGCTTGGGGGTAAGGTAAGCGGCTCTGTTTCTAAAAAGACTGACTATGTGCTTTTTGGAGAAGAGGCAGGTTCTAAACTTAGCAAGGCTAAAGAGCTTGAAGTAAAATGTATAAATGAAAGTGCTTTTAATGAGCTTGTTAAAGAATAGTTCTTATATTTTAACGCTTTTAAGCCTTTTTGGCTTTTTGCTAACTTGGCAAAGGAGTGCTTTTTCTTTATTTTTTTTAATTCCTATTTTTTTAACACTTTTTTGGGAATTCTTTTTATTTTTAAAGCTTAGAAAAAATATTATAAAAGAAGCTACTTTGATTAAGGGAAGTTTGTTTTATCGTATTAGTATGGGGGATTTTTATCTTTATATTTTTAGCTTTTTTTTGGCGATTTTTGGACTTGTTTCTTTATTTTTAAATTTTTTAAATCTTGAAAAAATTGATTTTGTTTTTATATTTATAATTTTACCTTTATTGATGATATTTTTAAAAAAAGAATTACATTTGCAATTTGTAGATAATGCTTATAATGATTTTAGAATAGTTGTTATCGCTAGTTTTTTTACTGCTTTATTTTATGCATTTTACGGGCTTTTTTTTACTTACAATGAACTTTTAAATTTAGAACTTTTTTCTAGGAAAATCATTGCCTATAAGAGTGCTTCTTTTGTTTATTTTGATTTTTTATCTGAATTTTTACATTTTGTTTCAAATTTAAAATTTTTTATTTTTTCTTATTTTGGATATTTGGGGTTTAGGGCTTTAAATTTTATTTTTGATTTTTTTAATTTTTTTATGTTTTGTTCTCTTTTGGCTTTTGTTTTTAATTTTGTTTTGAAAATAAAGATAAAAATAATTGTTTTATTTTTATGTTTTATCATGGTTTTAGGAAATTATTTTTTAAAAGAGCAAAGAAATAATGCCTTAAAATCCGAACAAGAGCAAATACTTTTATGGATGAATAATTTTAATTTTTTAAAAGATAATAACTTAAGTTTAATTCAAAAAGAAAAAGATCTTTTTGAAAAAGATCTTAAAGATCTTAGAGAAATTTTTAAAAAAAATGCTTTTGAAATAGGTATTTGGTGGTTTTCTAAAGAAAAAGAAGACTTAGAAAAAAGAATAAATGAGAGTTTAAAATGAGATTTGATTTTTTTGTTTCAAAGCGTTTAAAT
Source organism: Campylobacter sp. 107 (assembly GCF_002383835.1). NCBI lineage: Bacteria > Pseudomonadati > Campylobacterota > Epsilonproteobacteria > Campylobacterales > Campylobacteraceae > Campylobacter > Campylobacter sp. 107. The sequence goes on along the minus strand of NZ_NXBA01000020.1, from coordinate 149,020 downwards.
ATCAGTAGAAATAAAGCCTTAGAGCTTATAGAAAATGAAGAGATTTTACTTAATGGTAAAAGTTTTAAAGCTTCTTTTGATGTGAAAAATTTTTTAGAAAATTTAAAAAAAACGCAAGATTTAAATCCTGAAGATATACTTTTAGCCAATGAGTTAAAATTGGATCTTTTAAGTGAAATTTATGTTTCAAGAGCAGCTTTGAAATTAAAAAAATTTTTAGAAGAAAATGATATTGAAATAAAACATAAAAATTGTCTTGATATAGGATCTAGTACGGGCGGTTTTGTTCAAATTTTACTTGAAAATCAGGCTTTAAAAATCACTGCTCTTGATGTGGGTAGTAATCAACTCCATCCAAGTTTAAGAGCAAATGAAAAAATTATCTTGCATGAAAATACAGATCTTAGAGCCTTTAAAAGTAAAGAAAAATTTGAACTTGTTACTTGTGATGTGAGTTTTATTTCTCTTATTAATTTGCTTTATTATGTCGATAATTTAGCTTTAAAGGAAATTATTTTACTTTTTAAACCTCAGTTTGAAGTGGGAAAAAATATCAAAAGAGATAAAAAGGGTGTTTTAAAAGATGACAAGGCAATCTTAAAAGCAAGAATGGATTTTGAAAAAGAATGTGCTAAGTTAGGTTGGCTTTTAAAAAATACGCAAAAATCAAGCATTAAAGGAAAGGAAGGTAATGTCGAATATTTTTACTACTATATCAAAAATTAATATTACTTCTTTAGCCATAGGTTGTTTTGATGGTATGCATTTAGGACATCTAAAACTTGTAAAATATTTAGATAAGAATGGGGCTTTGCTAGTTATTAATAAATTTAAAGGTCAATTTCTTTGTTCAAATCATCAAAAAGAAGAAATTTCAGGAAAAAAAGTTATAGAAGTGGATTTTGAAAGTATAAAATCTTTAGATGGTAAAGATTTTTTAAGCTTTTTGAAAAAAGAATTTACCAGTTTAAAATTTATAGTCGTGGGTTATGATTTTTCTTTTGGGAAAAATAGGGCTTATAGTGCTAAAGATATTGAGTTTTTAAGTGGGATAAAAACTATAATAGTTGATGAATTTAGCATAGGTGGAATAGGTGTTCATGCAAGTTTAATTAAGGATTTTTTATCAAGAGCAAATTTGCAAAAAGCAAAAGAATTTTTAGGGAGAAATTATAGCATCAAAGGAAAGGTAATTAAAGGACAAGGCTTAGGTTCTAAAGAACTTTTTGCAACTATAAATTTAGATTGCGAAGGTTATTTTTTGCCTCAAAATGGTGTTTACGCTACTTTGTTAAAAAGTCAAAGAAAAACTTATAAAAGTGTGAGTTTTTTAGGTGTAAGATCAAGCGATGAAAATTTTGCTATAGAAAGTCATATTTTAGAAGAATTGGGTGAAAATTTCACGCAAGGAGAGTTTTTTGAACTCGAGTTTATATCTTTTCTAAGAGAGAATCAAAAATTTCAAGATCTAAAAAAACTTAAAAATCAAATTACTAAAGATATAGAACAGGCTAGAGAATTATTAAGGAAAAATGATGAAAGATGAACTTTTTAAACAAAGCCCTAAAAAACAATTTGAATTTGATAAAAGCGTGGCTAGTGTTTTTGATGATATGATCAATCGTTCTGTACCATTTTATAGAGAAAATTTAGAACTTTGTGGCAATTTATTGGCTAAAATTTTACCTACAAATGCAAGTGTTTGCGATTTGGGCTGCTCAAGTGCTAATTTTTTGATTTTTTTGGCAAATCTAAGAAAGGATTTTAAACTTTTTGGCGTGGATAATTCTACTTCCATGCTTGAAGTTGCAAAATCAAAAGCTAAAGCTTATGGGCTTGATATAAGTTTTTTTGAAGCTAATTTATGCGAATTTGATTTTTTTACTTGCGATGTTTTTGTGGCAAATTATACCATGCAGTTTATTCGTCCTCCTAAAAGACAAGAATTGCTTGATCAAATTTATAAAAATTTAAACTCTAAAGGCATTTTGATTATGAGTGAAAAAATCCTTTATGAAGATGCTTTTTTGTCTAAAAATATCATAGAACTTTATGCTGATTATAAAGAAAAACAAGGCTATTCTAAGTTTGAAATCGCAGCTAAAAGAGAAGCTTTGGAAAATGTTTTAATTCCTTATAGTCAAAAAGAAAATTTAAATATGCTAGAAAAGGCAGGTTTTAAGAAAATAGAAAGTATTTTTAAATGGGCAAATTTTGAAACTTTCATAGCTTTTAAGGATTAGAAATATTTTCATCTTCCCATTCATCTTTTGGAAAACCTATCTTATATGCATTAACACAATCTTGACTAATGATAGCTTTGTGTCTGCATTCTAAACTTCTTTTTTTTGCTTCCTCGGGGTGATTTTGATAATATTCTACACTTTTGGTTTGTTCGCATGCTGCAAAAAATATACCAATAAGGCTTAAAAAAAGAGTTATTTTCATGGTCATTTTTCCTGTGTTATATTAACATCATCGCTAAAGATAGAACTTTGATTGTTTTCTGTTGTTTTGGAAGGATAAATTTCAGAAGGTGTTTCTGCTATAGGTGGTATTATAATACTTTCATTATTTTCTGAACTTTGGTTAATATCTTTTGTGGTTTTTTCTTTTTTTAAATCATTTTGTTTTAAAGCTTCTAATATTTGATTATCAGATTTTTTTGGTGTGTTTGGACTGTATTTACCCTCTTCATTTGTTGGTTTAACACCAACTTTTAATGCATTAATACAATCTTCGCTAAGAGTTCCGCTTTCTTTACATTCTTTCGCTTTTTCTTTTGCTTCGCTAGGATGATTTTTGTAATAATTTTCTGTTTTACTATCACAAGCTGTTATATTAATAACTATTAAAATTGCAAGTAAAATACTTAGTCTTCGCATTTATCAATCTCCTAAAATTTTTAATATCTTAGCAAACTTGTATAAAGCAACGATAAATTATTTTTCTTCATTGTAAGAAAAAATAGGTAAAGACCATTGATATTTGATAGCTAAAAGCCTTGCAAAAACTCCTATAAAAAGAGTTAAAAGTGTGCAAACTAGGGCATTAAGCTCAAGCCAAATTATTAGAGAATAATAGATTGCTCCTGCAATTATGGCAATTCCTGCATAAATTTCTTTTTGAAACACCAAGGGGATTCTCATACATAAAATATCTCTTAAAATTCCACCAAAAACACCGGTAATTACAGCGGCAGCAACGGCTATGATAAAGCCATGGTTTTGATCTATAGCTATTTGAGCTCCAAGTATGCTAAAAACAACAAGTCCTATAGCATCAAGAGTTAGAAATAAAGTTTCAAGTTTGGTTACTACGCGCGGAATTTTTGTGGCTACAAGGGCGCAAAAACAGATTAAAATAATATATTCAGGATGTTTAACCCAAGTTAAAGGATAATGTCCTAAAAGCACATCTCGTATGCTTCCGCCTCCAATTGCTGTTACGAGAGCAATAAAAATAACTCCAAAAAGATCCATTTTGTGGCGTCCTGCAGCTAAAGCTCCTGTCATTCCTTCTGCGGAAATACCTATGATATAAAGAGTGGTTATCGTAAGAGCATTTATCTCCATAATTTATACCTTAAAATTTATCACAATTTATTTGATACTGTTTAATATTTTCATCATTTACTTCGTGGTTTGGTGCTTGATAGCATTCTTTAAATTTAGGAGTTTTAATAATTTTCACATAAAAACTTGGTATAGCAATACGGTTTTTAATGTATTGTGGTTCTTTATCGTAAAGTACCAAATTTAAAACTTCGATACTTTGAAATTCTAAAGCTAAATTTCTTTCTCTTTGTTCGATTTCATTCCAAATTTTATTATTTATTTGTGCATTTTGTGGGGTAATATTACTCATTAAAAATACTGAATTTTGAGCAGCTTTACTAAAGCTAAAAGAAGCATTGGGTGCAGTGTGTCCTCGTGTGTAACCACTGTTTTTATAATCACTCCAAGTAGCGCGGTATTTTTTAGGAATATTTGTATCATCTTCAAAGCGAGGGCGTTTTTTGATTTGTCTATCTTTCAAATTTGAAGCTTCTACCTTATAAGCAACAGCTTTTGTGCCTTTGAGTTTATAATCATAGCAATTTAGATAAAAAAACTTATCCAAGATTTGCGAGCAATTTATATTGTTAAAATAAGAAGAAAAATCAGCACTAGGCTTGTAAGGTTCTAAGGCAAAAATATTAAGAGATATAGCGAGTAAAAAGATGAAAATTTTCATTTAAGTTCCTTATCTTTACTTTTGCAAAGATGATTTAAAAAACATTCTTTACATAAAGGTTTTTTAGCTTTACAGGTGTAACGTCCAAAAAGAACCATGGCCTGATGAAGATAGTTAAGATTATCTTTAAATGTGCGTGTTAAATCTTCTTCTGTAGCTTCTGGAGTTTTTGCTTTGCTAAGTCCTAAGCGGTGAGAAACTCTAAAAACATGAGTATCTACAGCCATGAAATTTGCTCCGCACCATTCTATTAAAACCACATGAGCGGTTTTTTGTCCTACGCCTGCTAAGGATTTTAAATTTTGTTCATCAAGGGGAATTTCTCCGTCAAAATTTTCACAAACTGCTTTTGCCATTTTTATAAGATTTTGTGCTTTATTATTAAAAAATGAACAAGTTTGTATATAGGTTTTAAGACTTGATAAATTTGCATTTGCAAGGGATTTGATATCAGGATAAGCTTTAAAAAGATCAGGAGTGATGAGATTAACTCTTTTATCAGTGCATTGGGCTGAAAGCATTACGCAGACTAAAAGCTCATATAAATTTGAAAATTTAAGCTCTGTTACAGGCTTGTCAAAATGTTTTAAAAAAAGTTCTTTGATTTCTAAATTTCTTTTCATTTTTTAATTTTAGTTAATTAGCTTTAAACCAAGTTTAGATATAATTGATTTTATATACATTTTATTAAAAAGGAAACCTAATGAAAAAATTTTCTTTAGTCGCAGCAACTTTGATTGCAGGTGTAGTTTTAAATGTAAATGCAGCTACAGTAGCTACTGTTAATGGCAAGAGCATTAGCGATACAGAAGTAAGTGAATTTTTTGCCCCTATGCTTAGAGGACAGGATTTTAAAACTTTGCCAGATAATCAAAAAAAAGCTCTTATTCAGCAATATATTATGCAAGATTTAATTTTGCAAGATGCTAAAAAACAAAATTTAGAAAAAGACCCTTTATACACAAAAGAACTTGATCGTGCAAAAGATGCAATACTTGTTAATGTTTATCAAGAGAAAATTTTAAATACTATTAAAATTGATGCGGCTAAAGTTAAAGCTTTTTATGATCAAAATAAAGACAAATATGTAAAACCTGCAAGAGTGCAAGCAAAACATATCTTAGTAGCGACAGAAAAAGAAGCTAAGGATATTATTAACGAACTTAAAGGTTTAAAAGGTAAAGAACTAGATGCTAAATTTAGCGAGCTTGCTAAAGAGAAATCAATTGATCCAGGTTCAAAAAACCAAGGTGGTGAGCTTGGTTGGTTTGATCAATCAACTATGGTAAAGCCTTTTACAGATGCTGCTTTCGCGCTTAAAAATGGTACTATTACTACAACTCCGGTAAAAACGAATTTTGGTTATCATGTAATCTTAAAAGAAAATTCGCAAGCTAAAGGTCAAATCAAATTTGATGAAGTAAAACAAGGTATTGAAAACGGACTTAAATTTGAAGAATTTAAAAAAGTTATCAATCAAAAAGGCCAAGATCTTTTAAATAGTGCTAAAGTGGAATATAAATAATGGGTGTTTTAGACATTGTAAAAGCAGGGGTGATTAGCGGAGATGAGCTTAATAAAATTTATGACTATGCTAAAGCAGAGGGTTTTGCTATCCCTGCTGTTAATGTTGTAGGAACTGATTCTATTAATGCAGTTTTAGAAGCTGCAAAAAAAGTTAACTCTCCAGTTATTATCCAGTTTTCAAATGGTGGGGCAAAATTTTATGCAGGGAAAAATTGTCCTAATGGAGAAGTTTTAGGTGCAATTAGTGGGGCTAAACATGTACATTTACTTGCTAAAGCTTATGGTATACCTGTGATTTTACACACTGATCATGCCGCAAGAAAACTTTTGCCTTGGATTGATGGGCTTATTGAGGCAAATGCACAATATAAAAAAACCCATGGACAAGCTTTATTTAGTTCTCATATGCTTGATCTTAGCGAAGAAAGTTTAGAAGAAAATCTTAGCACTTGTGAAGTTTATCTTCAAAAACTTAATGCTTTAGGTATCGCGCTTGAAATAGAATTAGGTTGTACAGGTGGCGAAGAAGATGGAGTGGATAATACAGGTATTGATAATTCCAAGCTTTATACCCAACCAGAAGATGTAGCTCTTGCATATGAAAGACTTGGAAAAATTAGTGATAAATTTTCAATCGCAGCAAGCTTTGGAAATGTACATGGAGTTTACAAGCCAGGAAATGTTAGCTTACAACCTGAAATTTTAAAAAATTCGCAAAAATTTGTAAAAGATAAATTTGCTTTAAATAGCGATAAGCCTATAAATTTTGTATTTCATGGCGGTAGCGGTAGTGAGCTAAAAGATATTAAAAATGCAGTAAGCTATGGCGTAATTAAGATGAATATTGACACAGATACTCAATGGGCTTTTTGGGATGGGGTGCGTGAATATGAACTTAAAAATAGGGCTTATTTGCAAGGACAAATTGGAAATCCAGAAGGTGATGACAAGCCAAATAAAAAATACTATGATCCGCGTGTTTGGTTAAGAAGCGGTGAAGAAAGCATGATAAAACGTCTTGAAATCGCTTTTGAAGATTTAAACTGTATAAACAAAAACTAAGCATTTTAAAGGCTTAGTTTTATTTTGTTTTAAAAATTTTTATCAAATTAAGTAGCAATCTTTAAAATAAAATTTTTAATGAGGTATTGGTTTCATGGATATTAAATCAGATGAAATTTCAGAACTTGTTTTGCCTGAAGGCAAAGATGCAAGAGGTTCTTTGGTTTATTTTAAAATTATTTTTATTCCAGCTTTTCTTTATATTTTGATTTTATTGGGTTATTTTAATGTAATTGACTTTAAGGTCGAATTACATACGGTTATTATGACAGGTGTGATTTTTTTTACAGCATTGATTTTTTCTAGACATAGTGCTGAGTATGCGTATAGTATTTTTGAACAACAAAAAGATGAATTTAAACAGGCTTTAAAAAGACATATTATGAGGCATTTTCTTGCCATAGGGAAAGACACGAAATCAAATGCCAATTTTGATGACTTTGCTTATACATATATTAAGGGTGCAAGAAATGAGAATTTTGCTAGTATAGGTTCGGCAATTTTTCCAATGATGGGAATTTTAGGAACTTTTATCAGTATAGCTTTTTCAATGCCAAATTTTAGTTCTAGTGATACAGCCGCTTTAGAACAAGAAATTGCAGATTTGTTAAGTGGAGTGGGAACTGCTTTTTATGTTTCAATTTATGGAATTTTTCTTGCATTATGGTGGATGTTTTTTGAAAAATATGGTAAAAGCAAAATAGATCGTTTGCTAAATCGTCAAAAAAACGCTACAAGTGGATTTTTTTGGACAAAAGAAGAGCTTGATCAAAGATATTTAACTGAGAGTTTGCAACATTTTGAAAAAATTGGAGCAATTTTTAAACAAGTTAGTAATGATGATTTTTTTGCAGAGCTTGATCATGCTATTGATAGAAAATTTGGTATTTTCCAAGATATGCTAAATGTAGAAGAAAAGGCTATTAGATTAAGTAGTGAACATATCAAACAAACCATGGGTGAGCTTAGTAAAGCACAAAGAGATCAACGCGATCTTGGAAAGCTTTATAGTGAAATGTTAAATGGTATAGGTTTGCTCAATCAAAATTTAAAAGAAATCAATACAAGAATGTCAGAACAATATAATCGCTTGCTTGATATCAGTAGTGATAAAATTCATCATCTTGATAAGACGCTAAGTGCATTCGATGAAAAAATAGAGCGTTTTGGTAAAAATTTTGAACTTTATGAAAAAGCAATGTTGGAAAGTCAAGAAAAGGTTTTTGAGGGATTTAAAGCAAGCTTGTTTGAAGGTATGCATAAATTTAAAGAAGTATATGAAGAAGAAAAAAGTATTGATGCTAAAATCAAAATGATGGATGAGCTTAAAAAAGAAATGAAAGCACTTGATGAAGAAACAAGTCAAATGATGAGCAAGCTTTCTGGGGATGAAAATCAGAATAAAGAAAATGAAACCAAACAAATAGAAGATTTTTCAGAGTCTAAGACTGAAGAAAATCAAGATGAAATTCAAGCAGAAATATCTAAGCAAGAAAGCAATGATGAGCTAAAAAATGAAGATAAAGAAAATAAATGAAAAATGAGTCAAAAGAAGATAGCAATTTTTGGATAGCTTATGCTGATTTAATGGCAGGATTGCTGTTTGTTTTTATTTTGCTAATAGGTGCTATTGTTGTAAAATATGTTTTAACTCAAAGTGATTTAAAAGAAATCAAAGATAATCTCAATAAACAAGAGGCACGCTTAGAGGAGAGTAAAGAAGAGCTTAGAAATAAAGAAGCCATAGTGTTTAAACTAAGTTCTGATTTAAACAATGCTTCTAGTGCTTTAAATCTTGCTAATTCTCAAAAAGCAGAATTAGAGGCTAATATTACAAATTACAAGCAGTTAAGCAAAGATTTAAACTCAACTTTAGATAATAAAGATAAGCAAATTTTGATTTTGCTAGGTCAACTAGAGAAAAAAGATGAAGAGCTTAAAAATTTACAAGAAGATTTTCAAAAAGCTAAAGAAAAGGTGCAAAATCTTGGTTTGATTCGTGAAAATTTAAGCAAGGAATTACAAAGCAAACTTGATAATAATATCACTATAGATGAAAAGACAGGATCTATTTCTTTGCCTGCTGAAGTACTTTTTGATAAGGATTCTTATGTGTTAAAAAATGAGGCAAAGGCAAGTTTGAGAAAAATCTTAAGCGAATATTTTGATGCTATTCTTGAAGATCCAAAAATTTTTTCTAACATTGAAAATATCATTATTGAAGGACATACTGATAGTGATGGATCTTATATTTATAATTTAGATTTGTCGCAAAAAAGAGCTTATGAGGTGATGAATTTTATCTATACTTTTTATAAGAGTGATAAGCTTCAAAAGCTTTTAATGGCAAGTGGACGTTCTTTTTCAGATCCCGTGTTTGTCAACGGAGTTGAAGATAAGGATAAGAGTCGTCGCATAGAAATAAAATTTAGCATTAAAAATGATAATGCTTTAAAAGATGTAGAAAAATTCTTTGAATTTCATTAAAACAATTAGTCCTATACAAAAAATCAATTTTAACGGATTTGAATTTTATATTAAAAGAGATGATTTATTAGGAGAAATTAATGGAAATAAAGCTAGGAAACTTGCTTTTTATATCCATCAAAGATATCCTAAAAATCAATCTTTTGTAAGTTATGGAGGAAGCCAAAGTAATGCTTTGGCGGCATTAAGTATTTTTGCTAAACAAAGATCATATAAGCTTGTTTTTGCTTGTGAAAAAATTTCTACTTTTCTTAAGAATAATCCTTGTGGAAACTATGCTTTAGCTTTAGAAAATGGTGTTGATTTTGTAGAAAATATTCATTCTTTATCCTTAAAGCAATTTGCTTTGTCTTTGTGTAAAAAAGATGATATTTTTATAGAACAAGGCATAGCTAATTTAGAAGCTCAATATGGCTATATGGAACTTGCTCAAGAAATTCAAATGCAAAGTCAAAGTTTAAAGCTTGATTTTGATATTTTTTTACCTTCAGGTACAGGCACTTCGGCAGCTTTTTTGGCAAAGTATTCTAAATTTAAAGTATTTACTTGCGCTTGTGTAGGTGATATTAAATATCTTAAAAAGCAAATTTTAACATTAGATCCAAGCTATGATTTTTCAAATTTAGAATTTTTAACAAGTGATAAAAAATATCACTTTGCTAAGCCGTATAAAGAATTTTATGAGCTTTATATGAATTTAAAGTTAAAGTGCAATATAGAATTTGACTTGTTGTATGATATTTTAGGATTAAGTATAGCATTAAAACAAGAGTGGAAAAAACCATTGCTTTATATACATCAAGGTGGAATTTTGGGAAATTCCACTATGTTAGAGAGATATAAATTTAAAAAATTAGTTTAAAATTCCATAGATAAAAATGATTAAAATAATCAAAGGTACTATATATTTTACATAATAAAACCAAATTCCAAACCATGAACTTTTAAGTGTATTGTTATTGCTAAGTTCTTTTAGACTTTCTTGTTTGCCTAAAATCCAACCTACATAAATGCAGCAAAAAAATGCAGTTAAAACAAACAAAATATTTCCACTAACGAAATCAAAACTATCAAAAATGTTTTTTCCTTTGATGATAACAATATCACGCCAAGGCCCATAAGTTAGAATACAAGGAAGATTGCCAAGTATGAAGATAAACCCTAGAGTTAGGTTAATAGAAAGATTTTTAGAATATTTAAATTTTTCTTCTAATACGCTAATAATAACTTGATAAATTGGCAAGCTTGTGGTTAAAGCTGCAATCAAGAGTAAGACAAAAAATAAAATACACACAATGGTGCCAAAATGGATATGAGAAAATGCTATAGGTAAAGTTTCAAAAACCAAAGAAGGCCCGCTATCTGGAGCAAGTCCCGCTGAGAAAAGTGCTGGAAAAATCATAAAACCAGCCAAAACAGCTATGATGGTATTTAAAACCCCTGTATAAATAGCGGTTTTTGCCATATTTTCATTTTTATTAAGATGAGATGAAAGTGTTATCATTACCCCAAAACCTAGGGATAAAGCAAAAAAGACTTGTCCTAAAACATCGATTAAAAGTTTTGGTGATAAAATTTTACTAAAATCAGGTTCAAGATAAAATTTAACTCCAGCCATAGCTCCATCAAGGGTTAAATTGCGTCCTACAACAATAATAAGACAGATAAATAACAAAGGCATTAAAAATTTTACGGATTTTTCTATACCATCTATAATGCCTCTTTTTAAAATAATATAATTAATAATTACAAAAACAGTGGTAAAAATACCAACTCCTAAAGGATTGAAGGCTATTTTGTCGTTAAAAAACTGATGAGTAAATTCTTTGCTTACTACATTAGCAAGACTAAAATTCCCTAGGGTTAATTCCCAAATATAAACTAAAACCCATCCTCCAAGTACCATGTAGTAAGCCATTATGCCAAAGCTTCCTAAAAGTCCCATATATCCAATACTTTGCCATTTTTGTTTGAAAGCATCTACGCTATTTGTCATCGCTTTTCTGCCTATGACATTTTCAACTAAAATAACAGGAATGCCTATGATAATCATAGCTATACAAAAAACTAATACATAAGCACCGCCACCATTTTCTCCTACAAGATAGGGAAAACGCCAAGTTGCTCCAAATCCTATGGTTGCTCCAGCAACTGTTAGAATATAAGTTAGTGTGCTACTCCATGTTTGTCTTTGCATGATTATCCTTTCGAAAAAGAATTATTTTACCTAAAAATAACTTTAAAAACTTATAAGCTATCCATATAGCTTATATCGTAAGTATTTTTTAAGCGTTTGTGTATCGTTTCGTGCCAATTTTGAGATATGAGAGAGTTTAATTTTTCTAATTTATCTAATAAAATCGGATTTTGTCTAAGAGCTTGATGTGGGGAGTAAAAAAGTTGATTGAGTTCAAATACACTAAGTGAAGTAGAATTTTTTTCTAAAATTTTAATATTTTCATACTTTCGTATTTGTCCAACTTGTAAAACTTTATAATACCATCCACTCAAGCCCGTTTTAAAAATTTCATGTGTAAAATTTGAATTATTGTGAATTTTAGAAATTTTTACACAAGGTTTTCTAGGTTCGCTTACTTGCAGTATTGCATTTGAAATTTGATGTATATCACCTATGCAAACATTTTGTTCACAAAGCCCGTCGATGCTCAAATTTTCACCCATTGAGCCAAAATTTAGCTTTTTATTAAGAAATCTTTCCCATATAGGATAGTTTTGACAAGAGTTGGCAAAAATAGCCTTATGGTAGCCTCCATGATGAATTTTATCAGCTATTTGATCATCTAAAATACCTAGAAAATCAATTTGTGTTTCTTCTAGGTAAGTATCTTTAATAAATGCGCTTTGGAAATTTTTATAGTTTTTAATTTTCCCTATTTGCAAACTTTGAATTTTCATGGTTCTAGTTTTTTTAATAAATCATCAGCACTGATAAAACCCGTGATTTTTAATTTTTCTTTTCCATTTTCAAAGAAAATTAAAACAGGTGGGCCAAAAACATTAAATTCTTTCATGGTTTTAATTTGTTCATTATTATTTTCGCTTACATCAACTTTGATAAGTTTGTAATTTTGCATTTTTTGTATGATTCTTTCATCGCTAAAGGTTAATTCATCTAAAAGTTTGCAATTTTCACACCAAGATGCAGTAAAATCAAGCATTATGGGCTTTGTATTTGTTTGTATTTCTTGCTTTAATTGTTCAAAATTGTTGATATAATCATAGCTTAAAGCAGGTTTTGAGGCAGATATAGTATTGAAATTTAAAGGATTTAAGAAATTTTTAGCCCCAAAAAGTCCTCCTAGGAAAATACTTAGAGAATAAGCTAAAATAAGAATTAAAATACTTTTTTTAATTTTAGAAATTATTGTAAAACTTTTTTCAAAAATTCCCATAAAAACACTAAAAAATACACCTAAAATTCCATAGGCAATTAAAATGTAATTTTCTTCAATAATTCTAGAAAGTATCCAAATAGCCATAGCCAACATAACAAAACCAAAGAAAATTTTTACTTTTTCCATCCAAAAACCAGGTTTAATAAAACCTAATCCTAAGCCTATGAAAAGCAAAGGTATACCCATGCCAAAACTCATGATAAAAAGTGCACTACCACCTAATAAAGCATTGCCTGTATTGGCTATATAAATTAAAGCACCTGCTAAAGGAGCTGCTACGCAAGGACCTACTATTAAAGCAGATAAAAATCCCATGATGGCTATACCTACAACTCCCTTCCCTTTTTCGCTTTTTTTATGTATAAAGGTTTGAAATCTTAATGGCAATTCAAAACGAAAAGCTCCAAACATAGCAAAAGCAAAAGCTATGAAAATTAGAGCAAAAAGAATTAAAATAATAGGTTTTTGTAAAATTCCTTGAATACTTGCTCCTAGAAAACTTGCTATAACTCCAGCAATAGCATAGGCTAAAGACATGAAAAAAACATAGATAAAAGAGAGAAAAAAACTATATTTTTTTGAAAATTTAGCATTACTTTTTGCTATGATGAGAGAAGATAAAATCGGAATCATAGGTAAAATACAAGGTGTTAAGGAGAGTAAAAGTCCATAGCCAAAAAAACTTAGCAAAATCCAAAAAAAGTTATCTGTTGCTAAAAAATTTGCTATAGAACTTTCTTCAGATTCAATTTTAATTTTTTTATCTGTTTTTTGAGCTTTGTAAGGTTTTGAAATTTCAAAAGCATCTTTTTTAGAAATGAGATCAAAGTACCAAGTTTGAGGATTATAACACAAGCCTTGTTCAGAACAGCCTTGAAATTCGAGTTTGATTAAATTTGTGGTATTTTTTGCAAAGCGCTCTAGTAATAAATTTGGTAAAGCTAAATTTAATTTTTGATAATAAACAATTTCATTACCTCTTGTAGAACTTTGAGGTAGATTAATCAAAGAACTTATATCTTTTTCATTTATATATAATTTAAGTTTATTAGAATAAAGATAAATATCTTTTCCAAGTTCAATATCAATTGAGATAGAGTTATTATAAGAGTTCGATTTTACATTAAAAGCTTCGTTTAAAGACAATATAGAAGCAAAACATAAACAAAAACTTAATAAAATAATACCAAAAATACGCATAAATTTCCTAAAAACTTATTTTTTCTTTTGTTTTTAGCTTCAATTATAATTTATTATGGTAAATTTGCTTTAAATACTTTATAAAGGTTTGAAAATGCAAGAAAATAATTCTCCAAAAGCACAAGCGACTGTTAAAAAGAATGAAATTTATGTTTCTGTTAAAAGAAAGAAAAGTACAATAGAAGCATGAAAAAGATTTAAAGAATTTGCAAATTGAGCTTTTGAAATTTCAAAATCATGTTAAAGCCAAAGGTTTAAAGGTTCTTATACTTATAGAAGGGCGTGATGCAGCTGGAAAAGGTGGAGCGATTAAACGTTTGATTGAGCATTTAAACCCGCGTGGTTGCCGCATTGTGGTTCTTGAAAAATCTAGTGATGTGGAAAAAACACAGTGGTATTTTCAGTGTTATATAGCACATTTTCCCTCAGCCGGTGAGATTGTGATTTTTGACAGATCTTGGTATAATCGCGCAGGAGTAGAACCGGTTATGGGTTTTTGTACACCGCAACAATATAAAGATTTTTTAAGAGAAGTGCCTTTGTTTGAAAATATGATTTCAAATAGTGATATTATTTTTTTTAAATTTTATTTTTCAGTATCAAAAGATGAGCAAAAAAATGTTTTGAAAAACGCCGAAGTGATCCACTTAAACAATATAAATTATCTCCTGTGGATCAAAAATCACAAGAATTATGGGATAAATATACTTTAGCTAAATACTCTATGTTTTTAGCATCTAATACTCCAACTTGTCCTTGGACTATTATTTCTTCTGATGATAAGAAAAAAGCAAGATTAAATTTATTGCGTTTTATACTTTCTAAGGTAGAATATCCAAATAAAAAAACTGGAGATTTTTCCAAAATTGATGCAAAATTAGTGTGTAGTGGAGAAGAAGAAATACGAAAAATGGAGGCGAATTTGGAAAAACTTGACAGTAAAAAAGCAGATGAGAAAATAAAAGATTTAGATTAAGGAAAAGAATGCAAAAGCTGGTTGAAAATTTAGCACTAAGGTACTATGATAAAGTAGTTGATTTAAGACATCAAATTCATATGCATCCTGAGCTTGAATTTGAAGAAGAAAATACAGCCCATTTAGTGTGTAAAATTTTAGATGAGTTTGGCATTAAATATCAAAAAAATATTGCAAAAACAGGAATTTTAGCTATTATAGAAGGAAAAAAGAAGAGTCAGAAAAAACCAAAATGTGTTCTTTTAAGAGCGGATATGGATGCTTTGCCTGTGCAAGAAAAAACTAATCTAAGCTATGCTTCAAAAATTGATGGTAAGATGCATGCATGTGGACATGATGGACATACAGCAGGGCTTTTGGGAGCTGCTTTGATATTAAATGAGCTTAAAGATGAATTTTGTGGCACGATTAAATTTATGTTTCAGCCCGCAGAAGAGGGAAGCGGTGG
This sequence comes from Campylobacter sp. 107, assembly GCF_002383835.1. Lineage (NCBI taxonomy): Bacteria > Pseudomonadati > Campylobacterota > Epsilonproteobacteria > Campylobacterales > Campylobacteraceae > Campylobacter > Campylobacter sp. 107. The sequence goes on along the minus strand of NZ_NXBA01000020.1, from coordinate 133,668 downwards.
AGCTAAACCTATGATAGAATCAGGTGTATTGGAAAATCCTTATGTTGATGCAGTTTTTGGTTGTCATTTATGGGGGCCTTTGCTTGAAAATACTGCTCAAATTGTAAGTGGTGAAATGATGGCTGGAACGGATATTTTTGATTTGGAATTTATTGGCAGAGGAGGGCATGGAGCTCATCCGCACACTTGTATAGATCCTATAATTATGACAACGCAATTTGTAAATAATATACAAAGTGTTATTTCTAGACGTTTAGCCCCTTATGAAGCAGGGGTGATTACCGTAGGTCAAATTTGTGCAGGAACTACTTATAATGTTATTCCTACAAATGCTTATTTAAAAGGAACTGTGCGCTTTTTAAATGATAAAACGCAAGATATTTTAAAAAGTTCTCTAGAAGAAGTGGCTGCTGCTACAGCAAAATCTAATGGTGGAGATTATAAGCTTAAATATACTAAAGAATTTCCTCCATTGATTAATGATGAAAAAGCTGCTTTAATAGCAAAAAAAGCTTTTGCAAAGGTCTTAGGAGAAGAAAATATCATTGTTTCTTCTAAACCTGACATGGGGGCTGAAGATTTTGCTTTTTTAACACGAGAAAGAATGGGAGCTTATGTATTTGTTGGAATTTCAAAGGATTTAAATCATCCAGCTTTGCACCATAGTTCTACTTTTTGTTGGGATGATGAAAATTTAAAAGTTTTAATGCAGGGTGATGTGATGATGGCTTTAGAATTTTTAAATTTATAAAATAGAATTAAAAATTCACAAAAAATTCACAAAAAATGAGTAAAATTTAATCTTGATTTTTCTTTAGGATTTGTTATTATGAAAAAGAAGATTGTTTTAATCATTTTAATTGCAATACTTGGAAGTGTTGGGGCTTATTTTATTTTTTTTAATAATGATGAAAAAATCAGCTATTTAACTCAAAAAATACAAAAAAAAGATATATCTCAAACCATAGAGGCAGTAGGAAAGGTATATGCCAAAGATCAAGTCGATGTGGGTGCTCAAGTTAGCGGACAAATTATAAAACTTTATGTGGATGTGGGAACTCATGTAAAGCAAGGTGATTTGATCGCTCAAATTGACAAAGATAAACAACAAAACGATTTAGATATTACAAAAGCTCAGCTTGAAAGCGCTAAGGCTAATTTAGAGAGTAAAAAAGTTGCTCTTGAGATTGCGAGTAAGCAGTATCAAAGAGAGCAAAAACTTTATGCAGCTAAAGCAAGTTCTCTTGAAAATTTAGAAACTCAAAAAAATAATTATTATACTTTAAAAGCTAATGTTGCAGAGCTTAATGCTCAAGTAGTTCAGCTTGAAATCACTCTTAAAAATGCACAAAAAGATTTAGGTTATACAACCATTACTGCCCCTATGGATGGTGTTGTGATTAATGTAGCTGTAGATGAAGGACAAACGGTTAATGCTAATCAAAACACTCCTACTATAGTCCGTATAGCTAATTTAGATGAAATGGAAGTAAGAATGGAAATAGCAGAGGCTGATGTGAGTAAGATAAAAGTAGGAACAGAGCTTGATTTTTCTTTGCTTAATGATCCTCAAAAAACTTATCATGCTAAGATTGCAAGTATAGATCCAGCTGATACTGAAGTGAGTGATTCTAGTACAAGCTCAAGCTCATCAAGTTCGAGTTCTTCAAGCTCAAGCTCATCAAATGCTATTTATTATTACGCAAAATTTTATGTAGCCAATAAAGATGATTTTTTGCGTATTGGTATGAGTATACAAAATGAAATTGTCGTAGCGAGTGCAAAGGCTGTTTTAGCAGTGCCAACTTATGCAATTAAAAGCGATCCAAAAGGTTATTATGTTGAAATTTTAGAAAATCAAAAAGCTGTTAAAAAATATGTCAAACTTGGCATTAAAGATTCTATCAATACTCAAATCTTAGAAGGCGTAAATGAAAATGAAGAATTGATAGTAAGCTCAAGTGCTGATGGCTTAGCCACTAAAATGAAGTTGAGATTTTAATGATTTTTCTTAAAAATATTTGCAAGAATATAGGCGAAAATGCCATTTTAAAAAATGTAAGTTTAAGTATAGAAAAAGGTGAATTTGTTGCTATTATAGGACAAAGTGGAAGTGGTAAAACTTCACTTTTAAATATCATAGGAACATTAGATACGCCAAGTAGCGGAACTTATGTTTTTGATGAGTATGAAGTCACTAAACTTAATAACGATGAAAAAGCAAGATTAAGGCGTGAAAAAATAGGCTTTATATTTCAAAGATATAATCTTTTAAGCTTGCTTAGTGCTAAAGAAAATGTTTCTTTACCTGCAGTTTATGCGGGAAAAAATTTACAAGAAAGAAGTCAAAATGCTAAAAAACTCTTAAATGATTTAGAATTAGCTCACAAGTTAGATTCTAAGCCAAACGAATTAAGCGGAGGGCAGCAACAACGCGTTTCTATAGCAAGAGCTTTAATCAATGGCGGAGAGCTTATTTTGGCTGATGAGCCAACGGGAGCTTTGGATAGTAAAAGCGGTATTATGGTGCTTGAAATTTTACAAAAACTTAACGAGCAAGGTCATACTATAGTCTTAGTAACTCACGATCCAAAAATTGCAGCACAAGCTAAAAGGGTTATAGAGATTAAAGATGGAGAAATTTTAAGCGATACTAAAAAGGAAAAAGCTCAAGAAAAACTTATTTTAAAAACAATGCCCAAAGAGAAAAAAACACTTACTTTGCTTAAAAATCAAGCCTTTGAATGTTTTAAGATAGCTTATTCTTCCATACTTGCACACAAACTTCGTTCTATTTTAACTATGCTTGGAATCATCATAGGTATTGCTTCTGTAGTTTGTGTTGTAGCTTTAGGATTAGGCTCTCAAGCTAAAGTGCTTGAGTCTATTGCAAGACTTGGGACAAATACTATTGAAATTCGCCCTGGAAAAGGATTTGGGGATTTGCGTTCGGGTAAAACAAGACTTAATTTTAGTGATTTAGAAACATTAAGATCTTTAGAATATTTAGAAGCAGTTGATGCTCATTCAAATACTTCAGGAGTGGCAACTTATACCAATATTTCTTTAAGCGCAAGAGCTGAAGGAGTAGGGGTAAATAATTTTGCTATAGAAGGTTTAAGGATAGATGCGGGAAGAATTTTAAATAATGATGATGTAAAAAATAGTACTAATGTTGCTGTATTGGATTTTAATGCTAAAAAAAATCTTTTTCCTGATGAAAAAAGTGAAAATATTTTAGGTCGTGTGGTGCTTTTTAATTCTCAACCTTTTAAGATTATAGGAGTTTTGCAAAAAGATACAGACAAGCCTATAGAAGATAATGTAGTACGTCTTTATATACCCTATACAACACTGATGAATAAGCTTACAGGAGATAGAAATTTGCGTGAAATCATAGTTAAGGTTAAAGATGATGTGAGTTCAACTTTGGCTGAAAATGCTATTATAAGAATTTTAGAAATTAAACGCGGACAAAAGGATTTTTTTACTTTTAATTCTGACACTTTTAAGCAAGCTATTACAGCAAATAAACGCACTACAACCATACTTACCGCTTGTGTGGCTGTGATTGCTTTGATTGTTGGGGGTATAGGAGTGATGAATATCATGCTTGTTTCTGTAAGTGAAAGAACAAGAGAAATAGGCATACGCATGGCTATAGGGGCTAGAAGAGAAGATATTATGATGCAGTTTTTAATCGAAGCGGTTATGATTTGTACTATAGGGGCGATTTTAGGTGTAATTTTATCGATTTTTGTTATTTTTGCTTTTAATACTTTAAGTACGGATTTTCCTATGATTTTAAATGCCTATTCTGTGCTTTTGGGACTTTTAAGTTCTATGTTTATCGGTGTGGTTTTTGGTTTTTTCCCTGCAAGAAATGCAGCAAATTTAAATCCTATTAGTGCATTATCAAAGGAATAAAATGAAAATAATACTTAGCATTTTTTTAGCATTTTTCTTGAGCGCTTGTGGTGCAAAACTTAGCTTGCCTAAAGAAGTTGATTTAACTCAAGAACAAATGAAAGATTTAAATCTTACTTATGATTGGTATAGATCTTATGATAATGCAAAATTAAATGAATTTCTAAATTTTGTTTTATTGAATAATAGTGATATTAATATTGCTAGAAAAACTTTGCTTTCGGCTTTGGCTAGAGCTGATTTGATTGATTATGATTTATATCCGACTTTAAGTGGAAATTTGGGTTTTGGTGGAGATAAAGATTTAAATTCAGGCAAACAAAGTAAAAATTTCAATAATTCTTTAAATTTAAGCTATGAGCTTGATATTTATGGCAAATTAAGAGATAGTGCAAGTGCGAGTGAATTTAGCGCAAAAGCAAGTGCTTATGATCTTGAAAATTTAAAAATAAGTATGATCAATACAGCTTTAAATGATGTGTTTGAGCTGGCTTATTTTAACGATGTAGATAAATTGCTTCGAGCTTATCTTTCAAATTTAGAACAAATGAAAGAGCTTTATAATTATAAATACAAGCTTGGAAAAATAGAAGAATTAGATCTTTTAAACATAGAACAAAGCTTATTAAGAGCTAAACAAAATTTATTAAGCAATGATCAAAATCGTAATTTACTCATAAAAAATTTACAAGATTTATTGGCAAAGCAAGAAGGTTTTGCTTATATAGAGTATTTTAAAACTTTATCTTTAAATGATTTTAAAACCTTAAGTCCTGATTTTAATATACCTTTAAAAGCTTTAGCGTACCGTGCAGATGTGAGATCTAAACTCAATAGCTTAAAATCAGCCTTTAAGGATTATTCTTCCATGCAAAAATCTATTTTGCCTAGTATTTCTTTAGGTGGAGCATTAAGTGGGAGTGATAAAAAAATTGATGATAGTTTTAAATTTGAAATTTTAAGTGGTAATGTTAAGATTTCTTTACCTTTCTTAGATTATGGTAGGGTAAAGCAAAATATCAAAATTTCACAATTTGCTTATGAGCAACTTTTAATTGCTTATGAGCAAACTTTGCAAAGCGCGATGAATGAATTTGCATTGAATTATAAAGATTATCAAAGCGATACCTTGCTCTTGCAAAATTTGCAAAATATTAACATTAAACAAGAGCTTATCACTAAGGCGTATTATGAAAAATATATTTTAGGAAAAAGCGAATTAAAAGATTATTTGGATGCAAGTAATACTTTAAATTCTACCCAGCAAGAATTTTTAAGAGCTAGATTTAATCTTTTAAAAACCATTAATTCTTACTATCAAATCACAGCTTTAAGTTTTAATGATAAAAACTTAGAATTTCCTAAGTATTAAATTTAATAATCGATGATATTTTTTAAATCCTCGAGTAACTTTTTAGCCATTAGCTCATAGCCTTTTATAGTAAGATGTACATCATTGAGCGAAAGCTTTTGTTCTATCCATTTGTTTTTTCCCCCACTATCTTGCATAAACTGATGCATATCAAAGATAAGAGTTTTTTCTTCTTTAGCAACTTCATATAATGCTTTGCGTATGGTAAAAAAATCAGGAGCAAGCTTGTAGTTTTTACCTTGTTTTTGAACTACGGTTGGTGGAGAGATTAATATGATAACAGCGTTTTTATTGTAAGTTTTTAAAATACTAATCCATTTTTTTAAATTGTTTTTAAATTTTTGTTTTTCAAACCCTTTAAAGAGTGCATCATTAGAACCATAGGCAAGAATAATTAAATCATTGTGTAAAAGTTCTAGTTCTTTTTTTACAACTTCTTGATTCCAAGAGAGCCATAAATCACTTTTGGCACCATTGATTGCAATGGTATCTAAGAAAACATTATTATTTTTATTTGTGATGAAATATCCTCCTAGTTCAGCATCCTTTTGTAAGGCTGAAATTTGCAAAGGAAGATCAAGTTCTAGTTCTTTATAAGACCATTTGTTAATTTGTGTAGTTCTTAACTCATAGCTTTGATTTTTTGCATCTTTGATGCTAAAAGCATTGGTATTTTGCTTGGCTTTAAATAAAAATCCTATTTTGAAATTTTTTTTATCTAGGGTTGTATCAAGGTTGATTTTTGCGCCTTTAGTTTTTGCTTTGGCTATTATCCCACCTAGTGGAAAATTATGTCCAGCATTAGCAGGATTTCTTGAGTTTAAAATTTCAAAGTTTTTATAAGAATAAACAAGATTAAGATTTTGTTGATATTTAGGTTGTAAAGGATAGGCAAAACCTATAGAGTTAGAACGGATTAAATATCCTCTTATGACACGCGGAAAGAAATCAGCCGCCATATGAGAATCCCCATAAATTCTAATTCCTATATTTTGATTTTTTTCTAATTTTTTTTCTAGATTTTTAAGATCTTTTTTTGATACATAACTTGTTAAAGCAGAGTGATTTTTGTTTTGATTGAGTATGGAATCTATTGTGTCATTTGTATTTAAATTTTGTGCATAAGAGCTAGTAAAAATAATAAAAAACAATAAGATAATTTTAAATTTATTTACTAGCATTTTCTTCCTTAAGTTTTATGTGTTCTAATAAAAGTTTAGACATTTCTCTTGCGCCACTTGGAGTAAAATGAACCCCATCATCTGTTCTTACTTTTATACTTCTATTGTTTTCATCTTTTATATAAGCTGAGTATTGATCATTGACGCTAAAAAATAGCTTAGTGTTGATAAAAATTTCTTTATTTTTAAGAATTTCATCGCTGTAAATTTTGTTAAGTATTTGTATTTTTTTGTTTAGTTCCTCTCTTTTTACAGGAGGGATTTCAAACCAAAAAACTTTGGCTTTATGTTTTTTAGCGATCTTAATGATTTCATCTACACGACTTGTGTAAATATCTATCCAAGAAGGGGAGCCAAAACGATGATAACTTCCTCCTTTTTTAATATCCCAAGGATCATTAGCACCAAGAAGAACAACAAGATATTTAATATTTGAGTTTTTAACAAAAGCTTCATTGGTTGCTTTTGACCAATCAAAATAGGATTTATAAGAAAGGCCTGTATTTTGTTTGCTAAGATCGGTTACCTTAAGATTTAAATTTCTTAAATCTCTATTTAAGGCTATTGCAACACCTTGCATTAAAGAATCTCCGATAAATAAAAACTCATCTCCATTTTGTAGTTCTAATTTGGTATTGTCGATAAAACTAATATTTGCATCTTGGATTAAGGTTGGATTTGTTTCTTTATGAGAAGTGTTTTCATCATTTTCTAAAGTGTTTAGAACTTTATCTATTTTACTTAAGTTTTCATCTATTGATTTATTTTCTTGATTTGTAGTTTCTTCATTAGTTTGAGGCAAGGGTTCGTTGCTTAAAATTGCACGAATTTGTTCTAATTTAATTTTGAAGCCATTGGCTTCTTTTAAAAGATCATTATGAGGATAGAATGCAAAGTGATATTTTTGTTCTATATAAGAGCTAATACTCTGATTCATAACTACAACAACCAAGCCAAGCACTATAATCAAAATAAAGAAAAATCTAACCACACTCATCTAAAAACTCGAATAAATAAAATCAGGAATTCCATCTGGCATAAAAGCAAAAACCAAAAGTAAAATAAAAGCTATGATAAAAGGTTTTAGTAAAAATGGAGTAAGATTTAAAATCTTAATGCAATATTCTTTAAAATTAATAAATAAAGGATAGATCATAAAAAGAACCCCAAAAGCAACCAACATATAAATATCATTATAGGATGGAATTTGGAAGAAATTATAATAACAAGCTTTAAAATATTCTATTGCATCTTCTAGATTTTTGCTATAATAAAAGAAAATCCAAGTAAAACATACAAATTGAAAGGTTAAAAATCTTCCTAAAGCTGGAATTTTTTGTAAACTAAATTTGCTTAAAGTTAGCAAATGTATAAAAACTATGCCAATACCATGCAATAAACCCCAAACAATAAAAGCAAGTGTATTGCCATGCCACATACCTGAAAGTATAAAAGCGATGAGTATATTAGCTACAGTGCGTGGTATTCCTTTTCTATTGCCCCCTAAAGGTATATAGATATAATCTCTTATAAAGGTTGAAAGACTGATATGCCATCTAGCCCAAAAATCTTTTAGGTTTTTTGCAAGATAAGGCATGTTAAAGTTAGGCGGAAGGGTAAAACCTAACATTAAAGCAAAAGCACAAACTAAATCAACATATCCGCTAAAATCGCAGTATATTTGAATTGCATAGGCGTAAATTGCGCTTAAAAGTTGTATGAAATTATAAGATTGTGGAAAGTCTAAAATACTTTTAGCATAAATTCCAAGGTAATTGGCTATTAAAACTTTTTTAACTATACCAAAAACAAGCAAGATGATGATTAAATTTGCATGTTTAAATTCGCGTTTTTGATAGGCCTGTTCAAAGAAAAAAGAACTTCGCATAATAGGCCCTGAAAGTAGTGTTGGAAAAAATGATAAGAAGGTTGCTAAATTTAAAAAACTTTCTAAACGGCGTTTTTGATAAACTTCCACAAGATAAGTGATAGAAGTAAAGGTATAAAAACTAATTCCTATTGGTAATACTAAATCAATATTTAAAAATTCTAAACCGAAAAAATTTAATATCTCATCAACACTTCCTTTGATGCTAGGAAAGTATTTAAAAAAACATAAATTTAAAATAATAAAAGCTATACAAGTAGCGAAAATATAACGCTTGCGACGCACAAAAATTAGCAAGGCGAAATAGTGTATAAAAAAGGTATATATAAATAAAACTAAGGCGAAATAAGGATTGATTAAAATATAAATAATATAAGAGAAAATTAAAATTAAAATATTTTGTATTTTATAATCATTTTTAAAAGTCCAATAAATAGCAAAAAAAGCTATCATTAAAATACTAAATTCTAGAGAAAAATAAGTCATACCTTCAATCCAAAGCGAGATTTGCCCATAATAGGGCAAAGATTATTTTTTTCTACTTAATGCAATATTTTTGATGTATTGATCAGCTAAATAAAGTCCATTTCCATGTTCTCCGATTAATTTAATCTTATCAACTATACCGCGGAAAAGTGCTTCTTCTTCGTGTTGTTCGCTTACATACCATTGTAAGAAATTAAAAGTAGAATAGTCTTTATGTGTTAGCATGTGTTCAACTAAAGTATTGATTGACTTTGTGATAAATTGCTCATGTTCATAGGTTTTTTCAAAAACATCAAGTAAAGATTTGAAATTTTGTTCAGGCTGTTTTACTTCTTGAAGCTCTACATGAGAATCTGTTTCATTAAGATAAGTGATAAGCTTTTTAGCATGATCGCTTTCTTCGCTTGCATGTGCAAACAAGAAGGCTCCAGCTCCATCAAGACTGTTTTCATAACACCAAGAACTCATACTAAGATATAAGTTTGCTGCATACATTTCTTTGTTTATTTGTTCATTGAGTAATTTTATAACTTCTTTAGAAAGCATTCTTATCTCCTTATTAAAATTTAATAATGTTTTGTAATGATATATTATTTTTTTAAAAACAAGCTAAATTTTTTGATAGTTACAAATTATATTTAAGAAAAATACAAAATAAAAAATGTTTCCAAAATGTTTCCAAGTTTTTTTAAACTTCCATTACTTTTTTTAAAGTTAAGGAGAAAAAATGAAAAAAATTCTATCTTTAAGTGTGGCGAGTCTTGCACTTTGTGGTGCTTTAAGTGCAGCAGATTTAAAAATCGCAGGTTCATCGACTGTGTATCCTTTTACTTCTTTTGTAGCTGAAGAATATGCTTCGATCAAAAATACAAAAACTCCTATAGTAGAGAGCTTGGGAACAGGGGGTGGATTTAAGGTATTTTGCGAAGGAACTACTGATATTTCCAATGCTTCAAGACCTATGAAATTAAGTGAATTTGAAACTTGCAAAAAAGCAGGGGTAACTGATATAGTAGGGATGATGATAGGTTATGATGGTATAGTTTTAGCTCAAAATAAAACCAATGCTCCATTAAATATCACAAAAAAAGAACTTTTCTTAGCATTAGCAAAAGAAATTCCACAAAATGGAAAACTTATACCAAATCCTTATACAAATTGGAATCAAATCAATAAAAATTTACCAAATCGTAAAATTAGTGTTTATGGTCCACCATCAAGTTCAGGAACAAGAGATACTATAGAAGAGCTTGTAATGAGTGATGTGTCTAAAAAAATTCCTGAGTATAAAGGCGAGTATAAAACCATACGCCAAGATGGTGCTTATATCCCAAGTGGTGAAAATGATAATCTAATCGTTTCAAAACTTACTATTGATAAGGATGCTTTTGGAATTTTTGGTTATAGCTTTTTAGTGAGCAATTCAGACAAAATCAATGCTGCTAATATCGATGGTGTTACGCCAAGCGAAGAAAGCATCGCAGATGAAAAATACGAACTTGCAAGAAGTTTGTTTATTTATATCAATGCTAAGAAAAATCCAAAAGAAGCCTTTGATTTTGCAAAAATTTATATGAGTGATGATTTGGCAAAAAGTGGTGGAGAGCTTGAAAAAATAGGACTTGTTCCTTTGAGTGATGATAAATTAAAAGCTTCTCAAAAACACGTAGAAGATAGAAAAATTTTAAATGATGAGCTTGTAAAAGCTGGAAAAGTTTTTTAAGGAAAAACTTTGTTAAAAGAAAAAATAATCAAATTTGCACTTTTTTTATGTGCTTTTGTAAGCGTGATAGTAAGTTTTGCTATCATGCTTACAATTTTAATTGAAGCTTTAAAATTCTTTCAAAAAGAAAGCGTTGTTACCTTTTTATTCTCAAGTCAGTGGGCAGCTGATGCAGCTTTTATGAATGCAGATGGCACGAGTAAACAAGGTGTTTTTGGGGCGCTATCGCTTTTTTGGGGAACTTTTTATATTTCATTGATTGCTATGCTAACGGCTTTACCTTTAGGGGTTATGTGTGCTATATATTTAGGTGTTTTTGCTGGCAAAAAATCTAAAAATTACTTAAAACCTATTTTAGAAATCATTGCAGGGATTCCTACTGTTGTTTTTGGATTTTTTGCGGCTATAGTTGTAGCACCTTTTATAGTGTGGTTTTTTTCTTTATTTGGCATACAAGCAAGCTTTCAAAGTGCTTTAGGCGCAGGTTTTATCATGGGGATCATGATAGTACCTATAGTGGCTTCTTTATCTCAAGATTGCATTGAAGCAGTAAGCGAGAAAAGGATTAATGGCGCTTATGCTTTAGGTATGACAAAAAAAGAAGTGGTTTTTGCCGTGATTTTACCTGAGGCTATTCCTGGTATAGTTGCAGCTTGTCTTTTAGGACTTTCAAGAGCCTTAGGCGAAACTATGATAGTGGTGATGGCAGCTTCTTTGCGTCCAAATTTAACTTTAAATTTTTTAGAAGATATGACAACGGTAACGGTAAAAATCGTAGAAGCTTTAAGTGGAGATCAAGCTTTTGATAGTTCTTTGGCTTTAAGTGCTTTTTCTTTAGGTTTGGTGCTTTTTGTCATCACTTTAATCATCAATATGTTTAGCGTTTATCTTATCAATCGCTTTCACAAAAGGAAAAATTTATGAAAAAACTTTTTAAAAAAAGACAAAAAGCTTCAAAGTCTTTTAAAAGACTTTGTAAAATGGGGCTTTATATTAATTTAATTTTTCTTTGTATCTTTTTAGGAAGTGTGGCTTATCTTGGATTTCCTGCTTTTAAGCAAACTTATATTTTTGTAGAGGCTAATAGAAATTCTCCTGCTTATGATCTTTTATCTCGCGCAGAACAAAGAAAAATAAGAACAGGACAAATCACTGAAAAATCTTGGCTTTTGGCAAATTCAGAAGTAGATCAATATATGAAGCAAAAATATAATCGCCTTAGTGAAAAACAAAGAACTTTAGTCGATGATCTTGTGCAAAAAGGCGAGATAGAGCTTAAATTTAATAGCAATTTCTTTTTAAATGGGGACTCAAAATCTCCTGAAAATTCAGGAATTTTATCTTCAGTTGTAGGGACTTTGCTTGTTATGCTTGTTTGTATGGTTATGAGTGTTCCTATAGGCGTTGCAGCGGCAATTTACTTAGAAGAATTTGCACCACAAAATATCCTTACACATTTTATAGAAGTGTGTATTAACAACCTTGCAAGTATTCCTAGTATCTTGTTTGGACTTTTAGGACTTGGAGTGTTTATCAATCTTTTTGGAATGCCTCGTTCAAGTGCTTTAGTGGGTGGGCTTACTTTGGCGATCATGAGTTTGCCTATTATCATTGTTTCAACCAAAGCGGCCTTAAAAAGTGTGGATATCAATATGAAAAATGCTGCTTATGCCTTAGGTATGACAAAGGTTCAAATGGTAAAAGGTATTATGTTACCTTTGGCTATGCCTATGATTTTAACAGGTTCTATTTTAACTTTAGCTCAAGCTATAGGCGAGACTGCACCTTTGATGATTATCGGTATGATAGCATTTATCCCTGATGTAGCTAGTTCGATTTTTGATCCAACTAGCGTTTTACCTGCTCAAATTTACTCATGGTCGGCTATGCCAGAGCGTGCATTTTTAGAAAGAACAGCAGCGGGTATTATTGTGCTTTTAGGACTTTTAGTCGTGTTAAATCTTAGTGCAATATTATTAAGAAAATATTTTCAAGGAAAATTAAAGTGATAGCAAAAACAACAAATTTAAATTTATTTTATGGAAAAAAACAAGCTTTATTTGATATCAATATGCAAATAGAGCAAAACAAAATTACTGCACTCATCGGTGCTTCAGGATGTGGTAAATCCACTTTTTTGCGTTGTTTTAATAGAATGAATGATAAAATTGCAAAAATCGATGGTTTAGTGGAAATTGAAGGAAAAGATGTTAAAAATCAAGATGTAGTAGCCTTGCGTAAAAATGTAGGCATGGTTTTTCAACAACCTAATGTTTTTGTAAAAAGCATTTATGAAAACATCTCTTATGCACCAAAACTTCATGGTATGATTAAAAACAAAGATGAAGAAGAAGCTTTGGTGGTGGATTGCTTGCAAAAAGTGGGGCTTTTTGAAGAGGTTAAAGATAAATTAAAGCAAAATGCCCTAGCTCTTTCAGGCGGACAACAACAACGCCTTTGTATCGCAAGAGCTTTAGCGATCAAACCTAAACTTTTGCTTTTAGATGAGCCAACTTCTGCACTTGATCCTATAAGTTCAGGCGTGATTGAAGAGCTTTTAAAAGAATTAAGCCATAATCTTTCTATGATCATGGTTACGCATAATATGCAACAAGGCAAACGCGTAGCTGATTATACAGCATTTTTTCATCTTGGAGAGCTTATAGAATTTGGTGAAAGTAAAGAATTTTTTGAAAATCCAAAACAAGAAAAAACCAAGGCTTATTTAAGCGGTGCTTTTGGGTGAGATTTATACAAAAACAAGTATCTTTGTATTAAAATTATATCCTTAAAAAAGAAATTTATAAGGATATAATTTTGTTTGAAACACTTTTAAAACTAAGCGAAGAACCTTTAAAAAGCAAGATTAAGGATTTGTATTTTTCTAAATTTAATTATGTAGGTGCTAAGATTGATTTTTGTATCACTCAAAATTTAGGACTTTTGGGTGAAATTAATTTGCTTTGGGCTGAAGCCAAACAAGGAAAAAGTGAGCTTAAAAAATCTTTTGTACAGCTTGTGCTTACCATAGGAAAATATAAATTTTATACAGAGCAAACTCCAAATTTACTTTGTGCTTTTGATGGAGAAAAGATAGCTTTTTTACCCTTTGCTTGTTTGCAAGAAATTTTTTATCAAAGCGATATAAACTTTAGTGTAACGCCTAGCAATCATACAAGTGAGCAGTTTTTAAAGCTTCTAAAAGAATTAGATAGTATTTTAAATACAGCACAAATTTTTTATTATGAAAAAAATGATGAAGAATTAAAAACTTTCATAAAAGAAAATCTTACAAGTGAAAATATAAGTAAAATTAAAATCGATAAAAACAATTTTGTAAGCATTTATCATAAATGGAATAAAATGGTTAAAGATACTATCAGTATTGATTGGAATTTGGCTAAAAAAAGCGGGATCATAGATGCTGATTTTTATTTGGCTGATTTGCTTTCAAGTGAAAATGAAACCATCAGTCAAAATTTATTTGCCATTCTTAAAAAAGATTATTATGAGTTTAATAAAACAAAAAGTGATTTAGGCTCTATCATTAACGAACGCACTTCTTTTAAAGATAATCAAAAAGCTCATCATGAATTTTGGGCGATTTATGAGCGTCCTCCAAGGGAAGAATTTTGGGATTATATTATAAAACGCAGAGATTTGCTCGTAGATCAAGATGTAAGAGAGCGAAAAGGAGCATTTTTTACCCCAAGAATTTGGGTGGATAAGGCTTGCGAGTATCTTTCTAAAACTTTTGGGGAGGATTATGAAGAGGGGTATTATATATGGGATTTAGCGGGTGGAACAGGAAATTTACTAGCAAATTTTACAAATAAAAAAAATATCTTTTGCTCTACTCTTGATAAAGCCGATATAGATGTGATACATGAGCGTATAAAAAATGGTGCGAATTTGTTTGAAAATCATGTTTTTCAATTTGATTTTTTAAATGATGAATTCTTTGATGAAGTGGATGATAAGGGTAAAATTATCCAAAAATCAAAATTACCTTTAATTTTGCAAGAGATTTTAAAGGATGAAAATAAACGCAAAAAATTAATAATCTTTATAAATCCACCTTATGCAGAAGCTGGAAATAGCTCTACTATGTCTGGAACTGGAAAACATAAAACTGGTGTTAGTCTTGATAATTATGTTTATAAGAAATATAAAGTTATTTTAAGTAGTGCTAGAAATGAACTTTTTGCGCAATTTTTTATAAGAATTTATAATGAAATCGAAGGAGCTATACTAGCTAGTTTTTCCACTTTAAAATATGTAAATTCTACAAATTTTATAAAATTTAGACAAGCTTTTAAGGCTAAGTTTTTAAAAGGTTTTATAGTGCCTGCTTATACTTTTGATAATGTAAAAGGAAATTTCCCCATAGGATTTTTGATATGGAATACAAATAAAAAAGAAGATCTTAAAAAAATAAAACTTGATGTATTTAATGAAAATGGAAATTTTTTAGGTAAGAAAAATTTTTATTGTAATAATAATTTACATATTGGTAAATGGATATCTAAGTTTAAAAACAAAAATATATTATTGAATTTAGGAATGATGAATACTGGTAGAATGGATTTTCAGCACCAAAATCTTGTTTATATTATGCACGATACAAGAGATGCTGGACATTCTATATTTTTAAATTATGACAATTTATTAGCTTGTTCTATATTCTTCTCAGTGCGTCATGCTATAAGTGCTACTTGGGTAAATGATAGGGATCAGTTTTTATATCCTAATGATTTATATGAAAATGATGATGAGTTTAAAAGTGATTGTTTAGTTTTTATGCTTTTTCATGGACAAAATCGCATAAGTGCAAAAGAAGGGATAAATCATTTCATACCTTTTAGTGAAAAAGAACTAGGTATCACAAAAGAAGCTTTTGAGAGTGATTTTATGTATAAATTTATAAAGGGCAAGATAAAAGATGAAAATTCGCTTTTTGGTGATGAGTTAGTAAAGATAGAATTCAGTCTTGAAGCTCAAGAGCTCTTAAAAGCAGGAAAAGAACTTTTTAAGTATTATCACACACATAGCGAGGATAAAGGCTATCTTGTCAATGCTTCGTTTTATGATATCAAAGAATTTTTTCAAGGTAGGGATGAAAAAGGTAAGATGAATAATCCTGCTAAAGCAAAAGATGAATATTATAAAGCTTTACTGAGTGATTTAAATGCAAATTTAAAAATTTTAGCCAAAAAAATAGAGCCAAAAATTTATGAATACGGCTTTTTAAAAGAATAATCATGGCAAAAAAACAACTTTCCCTAACAAAACTCAGTGTTCCTATTTTTTGGGATTTGCTTTCAAAATACCTTACTATCATCATCAATACCGCTATGGTGTCGCATTATTCTAATTTTCTTGTTGGTGCTATGGGCGCTGGAAATCAAATTTTAGATCTTTTTATCACTATTTTTTCATTTTTAAGTGTGGGTTGTAGTGTGGTGATCGCACAAGCAATTGGTGCAAAAGATCATGTTTTAGCAAGAAAAGTGATTCATCAAAGTTTGTTCTTAAATGCACTTTTAGGCTTTGTATGCGGTGTGCTTATTTTATGGCATGGGGAGTATTTGCTTTATCTTTTAAAAATTCCACAAGAATTGCTCAAAGATAGCGAAATTTACTTACATATGCTTGCAATTTGTTTGTTTTTTGATGCCATAGGTATTGTTTTAGCTGCTATTGTAAGGGTTTATAATATGGCTTATTGGGTCATGTTTATAGGTTTTTTGATGGATATAGTGGTGATTTGTGGAAATTATTATGTTTTGCATTATACAAAGTCAGAACTTTTTGGAATAGGGCTTAGTAATATTTTTGCTCGCATTGTTGCTATAGTTGCTTTGTTTGCGATACTTTTTTATAAACTTAAAATTCATCTTAAAATCAAAGAAATGATAAAACTTGAAAAAGAAGTTTTAAAAAAGGTTTTAAATATAGGAGGATTTTCAGCAGGGGAAAATCTTTTGTGGATAGTCCAATACACTATAGCTTTTGCTTTTGTAGCAAGCTTAGGTGAGGCGAGTTTGAGTGTGCAAACGATTTATTTTCAAATTTCAATGCTTATCATGCTTATAGGACAAGCTATAAGCATAGCTAATGAAATCATAGTAGGTAAATTAGTCGGTGCTAGATATGAAAATATCGCTTATAAACATGCTTGGCGTGCTTTATATTTTAGTGTAATAGCGAGTGCTTTAGTGGCGTTTTTAAACTATCTTTGTCAAGATTTTACTATGCAAATTTTAGGGCTTAAAGAAGAGCTAAAAAATTTAATGATACCTTTATTTGCTCTTTCAATCTTTCTTGAAATTTCACGAACTTTTAATATAGTTATGGTTAATTCCTTGCGCGCAAGTGGCGATGCTAAGTTTCCATTTTTTAGCGGACTTGTTTTTATGATGGGGGTATCTTTGCCTGTGGGTTATGTGCTTTGTTTTCATTTTAATCTTGGAATTTTAGGGGTTTGGATAGGATTTTGTGCAGATGAGTTTTTGCGTGGAATGGTAAATTCATACAGATGGAAAAGTAAAAAATGGCAAGGCAAAGCTCTAGTTTAAAATCATTTATTTATAAAGATGAGTGCTATTTTTATTCTAAAAAATGCATAAAAACTTTAAGATTAAGGCTAAATGAAAAGGGTGAATTTGTTCTTAGTATTCCTTATTTTTGCACCTTTAAAAGTGTTTATGAGTTTTTAGATAAATCAAGTTCTTGGATGAATGAGGCAAAAATAAGATTTGAAAAAAAAGCCTTAAAAGATGATGAGTTAATCTTTTTAGCTAAAAAATATAAAATTATTTTTGATGAAAATGCCAAAAAAATTTATTTTGATAAAGATAAAATAATTTGTCAAAATAAAGCAAAATTAGATTTATTTTTAAGACAAAATGCTAAAAAGATTTTTACTTTTTATCTTAAAAAATGGAGTAAAAAAACAGGCTTATTTTACACGCATTTAAGCATTAAAAATATGAAAACGCGTTGGGGTTCTTGCAATCACAATAAAGCTTATATTAATTTAAATTTAAAACTCATTCAAAAGAGTTTAAGAGCTATTGAATATGTGATTTTGCATGAAATTAGCCATTTAAAATTTCCCAATCATAGCAAAGAATTTTATACTTTTATAGAGCATTTTATGAGTGATTTTAGGCAAAGAGAGAAAGAATTTTTAAGTTAAAAATGTTATATTTATAGTTTATTTTTCAAAAAAGGCATAATATGACTTTGGATTTTGATTTTATTTATAATGCAGATAATGATATTTTTGAATATTTATTGCGTTTTTATGCGAAAAATTACAATTATATCCTTAGTAAAGAAGAAAATACTTATCATTTTTCTATCGATGCAGATGAAGAAAATTTAAAGACTTTTTGCGATTCTTTGAATTTCATGAGTCATAGCGTTTTTTTGAAAAAATTTGATGTAAAAGCGGGGCATGGTTTTAACCCTTGTATGCCAGAGGATAAAGAATTTTCAAGATTTTCTTATATTACTCATTTAAATTCTAATGCGTATCAAGAAAAAAAACTTTTAAACAAAAACGAATGGGGCGTGTTTTGTGAGTGTGAATTTTCAAGCAATTTATCAGAATTTGAAAAAATCAATGAAGAAAATTTCAATACTTTTTTAAATCTTGCTTTTGATTTGTTAAGTCAAGAAAAAAAGATTTATTTAAAAGATAAAAATGGTATTTATGAATTTTCTTTGTTTAAGAACGAATTTATAGGAGATTTTTTGCTTCCTTGTGATATTAAGGCTATAAATTCAGTTTTTGTTTGTTCAAATGAAAATTTAAAATTTCTTGCAAGTTTAGAAAAACCTTTGATGAAACTAAGGCTTAATGCCATGTTTAGAAAAAATCACAATCTTGATTTTAATGATTTTAAGATCAGACTTGCTAGGGATTTGTTTTGTTTTGCTTTAGGTTTAAAACTTTTTGAAAATGAATATAAATTTTTGAGCGTAAAAAAGATAGAAGAATATCAAAAAGATTTTTATATCAGTGCTTTAGATGAGCAAGTGGTGGTTTTGGAAGGCTTTGAATTTATCAATGCTAAGGCAAGAGAGCTTATTTTTTCTAAAGCAGATAAAAATATGGCAAGAATTTCTTATCTTGTAAGCCGTTATAAAGAAAAGGCTTTTATTTTAGAGCTTAGTAAGGATTATGAAGATATTTTGCTTGTCAATAAAGAGCTTAATTTACTTAAACTTTCCTTGCCAAAACACAGCAAAGAACTTTATGAAGAAATTAAAAAAGATGAAATTGGTGCAAGGCTTTTAGAAAATTTTAGCAAGGAATTTCCTCTTTTAGATGAAAATTTTGAGCTTCAAAACAATTTTTATTCTTTGCTTGGGTTAGTAGGTAGAGTGCTAAATTTGGGTAAAAATTTACAAGAGAGTGTTAGCGAGCTTTTAAAAATCGCTGATGAGTCAAAAATGCCTCGTGGAGTAAAGATTGATTATCGTTTGAAAGAAGATAAAAGTTTTGATTATACAAGAACCTTAAGATCTGCTATGAGTTTTATGTTAGCAGGTGTAGATAGTGCTAATATCGCTTATGGAGCGGTTGAGAGTTTGGCTTATTTCTTACGTGATACTTATGATGAATTAAGAGAGAAAAAGCAAAGTGATTTAGCGCTTATAAGTGGATCTTTGTTTGAACATAAATCTTTGCTTAAAAATACTTTAAAACATCTTAAAAATTGTCAGTTAAGCAATGTACCACTTAGGGTATAAGATCAAAATTTCAGGCTTAGTTCAAGGGGTGGGTTTTCGCCCCTTAGTTTATGAACTAGCTTTGAAATCAAAGCTTTTTGGAGAGGTAAGAAATGATGGTTTTGGGGTAGAAATCATCCTTGCTTGCACTCAAAAAGAATGTGAAAATTTCATAGAAAATTTAAAAAATCATCTTCCACCTTTAGCAAGAATAGATCAGCTTATAATCACGCAAATTTCTATTTCAAACTATGAGAATTTTAGCATTACTCCTTCTTTAGAGAATACAAAAAGCACGCCTATGTTAAGCGATTTTGCGCTTTGTAAGGAGTGTAAAAAAGAATTTTTTGATGAAAAAAATCCACGCTTTTTATATCCTTTTATCACTTGCACACATTGTGGGCCACGCTTTAGTATTATAAAAAGTCTTCCTTATGATAGATTTAATACCTCTATGCAAGAATTATTGATGTGTGAGTTTTGTAAAAGTGAATACGAAGATCCTAAAAATAGGCGTTTTCATGCCCAGCCTATTAGTTGTCCTAAATGCAAAATCAATGTTTTTCTTAAAAATCCAAAGGGTGAAATTTTAGCTAAAGATCAAGAAGCTTTTATGCAAAGTGCGAAGTTTTTAAAGGAAGGTAAAATTTTAGCCATAAAAGGCATAGGTGGTTTTCATCTCATGTGCGATGCTTTTAATGAAGAAGCTTTAAAAACTCTAAGACTTAGAAAAAATCGCCCTAAAAAACCTTTTGCTTTGATGTGTAAAGATTTACAAAGTGCTAAAGAACTTGCCTTTATAGATGAAAAAGAAGAAGCTTTGCTTGGTGGGGTTTTAGCTCCTATTGTGATTTTAAAGGCAAAAAAAGCCTTTTCTTTAATCGCTCCTGATGTTGATAAAATCGGTATTATGTTAGCTTATACACCTTTACATCTTTTGCTTTTTGAGTATTTTAAAGGAAGCCTTGTAGCAACGAGTGCAAATTTAAGCGGAGAAAGTATTATTAAAGATGAGTTTAATTTGTGTAAAAAACTTGATAAAGTTTTTGATTTTTATTTGGATTATGATAGGGAAATTATCAATGCAAGTGATGACAGCATAGCTCAAGTGGTAAATGGTGAAACTATGTTTTTGCGTACTTCAAGGGGTTTAAATCCTTTTTATTTGGAAAGAAATTTTAATAAAAAAGGCACTTTTTTAGCTTTAGGTGCGGAACTTAAAAATGAATTTGTGATTTTTTATGAAAATAAACTTTTAATTTCTCCTTATATAGGGGATTTGAAAAGTCTTGATGCGCATGAGAGATTTTTTAAACTTTTAGAATTTTTTAAACAAAATTATGATTTGAAATTTGATGCGATTTTGTGCGATAAACACCCGCATTTTAGCTATGCAAAAGAATTTGAAGAAAGGATTAAAATTTCTCATCATTATGCGCATTTTTGTGCGGCTTATTTTGAATATGAAGAAAATTTTGCAAAAGATGAAAAGGCTTTAGCTTTTATTTGTGATGGAACAGGTTATGGCGAAGATGGTAAAATTTGGGGTGGAGAAGTTTTTGTAGGAAATTTAAAAGAATATGAAAGAATTGCACATTTTGAAAATTTCACTCTTATAAATAGTGATATTAAAAATATACAAAATTTAGCCTTAAGTCTTATTTTTCATTATGATTTAGAAGATAAGGCTAAGGATTTTTTAGCAAAAATTCCAAAAATTAAACTTAAAAATCTTAAAAAAATTTATTCTCATTCTAACTTACAAACAAGTTCTTTAGGACGCATTATCGATGCTTTTGGAAGTATTGTTTTTAACTTAGAAAAAAGTTCTTATGAAGCTCAAGTTGGCTTAATGTGTGAAGCTTTTTATGATAAAAATCTTGATTTTTCTTATAAGCTTTTTGTAGAAAAAGGGCAGGTTAATTTTAAAAATTTAATCCTAGGGGCTTTGCAAGATGAAAAAACTAAGGCGATTACAGGTATGTTTAATGCCTTGGCAAATTTTATCATAGATTTTAGCAAAGATTATGATTTAAAAGTGCTTTTAAGCGGAGGGGTTTTTCAAAACAAAACCTTGCTTGAAATTTTAAAAGCTAAAAATTTTGATTTTTTTATACCTTTAAAGTACCCTTGTAATGATAGCTCCATAGCCTTAGGACAAATGGTGCATTTTTTAAATTTAGAAAAATAAAGCAAATATTCTAAAAACTCATAATTTTTTAATGCTTTTAAGGTTAAAATGAAACAAAAAATATATAAGGAAAGAAAATGTGTAAAGATTGCGGCTGCTCTATAAATTCAAGCCATACGCATGGTCATCATCACGATCACCATCATGAAAATCCAAGCTTAAAAGAGGGTAAAACCATAGAAGTGATTTCTAAAATTTTAAGCAAAAATGATGAAGAAGCTAAGCATAATAGAGCGCATTTTAATGAAGCTAACACGCTTTGTATCAATTTAATGAGTTCTCCAGGTAGTGGAAAAACCACGCTTTTAGAAAGCACGATTAAGGCTTTGAAAAATGAACTTAAAATTGCTGTGATTGAAGGGGATTTAGAAACCAATAATGACGCTCTAAGGGTAAAAAATGCCGGAGCTTTGGCGTATCAAATCACTACAGGGCAAAGCTGTCATTTGGACGCTTTTATGGTGCATGAGGCTTTGCATCATTTAGCCATTGATGATGTGGATTTGCTTTTTATAGAAAATGTTGGAAATTTGGTTTGTCCTGCAAGTTATGATTTAGGAGAGCATTTAAATGTGGTTTTGCTTTCGGTAACTGAAGGAAGTGATAAACCGCAAAAATATCCTGTGATGTTTAAAAAGGCTGATATAGTTTTAATCACAAAGGCAGATTTGGCTCATCATTTTGATTTCGATATTAAAGAGGCGACTAGGTTGATTAAAGAATTAAATCCTAGAGCAGATATTATCACTCTTGATGCAAAAAATGGCACTAATATGGAGCTTTGGTATAAGGTGCTTAAACTTAAAAAGGAGCTTTTTTAATGTGTTTGTCTATACCTTCTGAAATTTTAGAAATCGATGAATTAAACAATGCTTTAGTACAAACTTTAGGTGTGAAAAGAAAAGTTAATTTGGATTTGATTGATGAGCCTTTAAAACAGGGCGATTATGTCTTAATCCATGTAGGCGTTGCTATGGAAAAAATTGACAAAGAAGCTGCACTAGAAAGCATTAAAACCTATCAAGAAATAGTAGAAAAAATGAATAGTGGAGAGATAAAAAGTGATGAGGGAGATTTGGGTTTAAATGAATTTCATCGATGAATTTAGAGATAAAGAAAGCATTTTAGCTTTAAAAAAACTTATAGAACAAGAACTTAAAAATCCTATCAATATCATGGAAATTTGCGGTGGGCATACGCATAGTATTATGAAATATGCCCTGCCTTCTATTTTGCCAAAGGAAATTAACTTTATCCATGGGCCAGGATGTCCTGTTTGTGTTATGCCAAGAGTTCGCATTGATACAGCTATTAAGCTAGCCTCCATGAAAGATACGATTTTTTGTACCTTAGGGGATCTTTTAAGGGTGCCTGGAAGTGAAATTTCTTTACTGGATTTAAGAGCTAAAGGGGCTGATGTTAGAGCACTTTATTCTCCGCTTGAAGTTTTGGAAATCGCTAAGCAAAATTTAAACAAAAATATCATCTTTTTTGCTATAGGTTTTGAAACCACTACGCCTATGAGTGCTTTACTTCTTCAAAAGGTTATAGAAGAAAAAATAAATAATGTCTTTTTTCATATCAATCATATCACGGTTCCAGCACCTGTGGAAGCGATCATGAATGATGAAAATGTAAAAATCAATGCTTTTTTAGGCCCTTCTCATGTGAGTGTGATAACAGGTTATGGTATTTATGAGCCTTTAGCAGCAAAGTTTAAAACCCCTATAGCGGTGAGTGGTTTTGAGCCAGTTGATATTTTAGAAAGTGTGTTAAATATCATAAAACAAAGCAATGAAGGCACTTTTAAAGTGTATAATCAATACAAAAGAGCCGTAAGCAAAGAAGGTAATGTTAAAGCACAAAATTTAGTAAAAAAATACTTTAGGGTGTGTGATTTTGAATTTCGTGGCTTAGGACTTATTAAAGATGGAGGCTTGGAGTTAAAAGAAGAATTTAGCGCTTACGATGCGAGTAAAAAATTTGATTGTACGGTGCAAAGTAAAAATGAAAGCAAAGCCTGTATTTGTGGGCAAATTTTAAGAGGTTTGGCCAAGCCTTATGATTGTAAAGTTTTTGGTAAGGCTTGTACGCCAAGAAGTCCTATAGGAAGTTGTATGGTTTCTGGCGAGGGTGCTTGTGCGGCGTATTATAAATACTCAAAGGTGAATGTATGAAAAATATTTCCTTAGCCCACGGAGGTGGCGGAGAAGAGATGAACGAGCTTTTAACTAAGCTTTTTAAGATCTTTGATAATGAAATTTTAAATGCAAATAATGATGCAGCGATTTTAGGAAATTTGGCTTTAAGCACGGATTCTTTTGTTTTAAGTCCGATTTTTTTAGATGAAGAGGTCAATATAGGCAAACTTTGTGTTTGTGGTTCTATTAACGATGTTTTGATGGTAGGTGCTAAGCCAAAATATCTAAGTTTAGGGCTTATCTTAGAAGAAGGTTTTGAGCTAGAAAAACTAGAACGCATTTTAAAAAGCATTAAAGAAGAATGTGAAAAATGCGGAGTTATGTTAGTTTGTGGCGATACTAAAGTTGTTCCTAAGGGCAAAGCAGATGAAATTTATATCAACACTACAGCCTTAGGTGAAATTATTTCTAAAAAAGAAAGTAAAAATATCAAAGCAGGGCTTAGCATACTTCTTTCAGGTGATATAGGAAGGCATGGAGCTAGTGTTTTAATCAAAAGAAATGAGTTAGAAGCTGATGTTAAAAGTGATTGTAAGGCTTTGGATAAAGAGGTTTTAGAGCTTTTAGAAAAAGATATAAAGGTTGTAGCAATGAGAGATGCTACTCGTGGGGGGCTTAGTGCGGTTTTAAATGAGTGGGCAAAGCAAAGCGGAAATGATCTTTTGATCTTTGAAGAAAAAATCATCGTTCAAGATGAGGTTTTAGGACTTTGCGAGCTTTTTGGTTATGAAGCTTATGAGCTTGCAAATGAAGGCACTTTCATACTTTGCGTGGAAAAAGAAGATGAGTTAAAAGCCTTAGAAATTCTAAAAAAATACAATGCAAATGCGAGTATTATAGGAGAAGTTTTAGAAGAGAAAAAAGCACGTGTGATCTTACAAAACGCTTATGGGGCAAAACGCTTTTTAGAAAGTCCTAAAGGCGAGCTTTTACCAAGAATTTGCTAATGCACGAATTAAGTATAGTAGAATCTTTAATCGAACTTTGTGAAGAAAATGCCTTAAACAATAAGGCTTACAATGTGCAAGAAATTTATGTAAAAATCGGGCGTTTGAGTGGTATAGAAGTGGATCTTTTTAAGCGTTGTTTTGAAACTTTTAAAGAAAACTCAAATATTTGTAAAAATGCTAAACTTTTTATAGAACTTGCTCCACTTGAAATTTTATGCTTAAAATGTGATCAAGTAAGCATTTTAGAAGAAAATGTTTTTAAGTGTCCTAAATGTCAAAGTATAGAATATAAAATCACACAAGGTGAGGACTTGCACCTTATGCGACTTGTGATGGAGTGAGATGATAAATTTAGAAACATTGTTTTTTGTTTGATTTTACATAATTTTTAGTATTATAATAAAATAAAATTTTTAATTTTACAAGGATTAAAATATGTTAAAAGATAAATTATTGCAAGATTTAGAAGAACATTTTGAAACTTTAGGACAAGTTAGAAATTTAGCACAAAATTATGATGAGAAATTATTTGATTATCTTTTAGAAGAAAGTAAATATAAAGAAGAATTTAAAAGTAGATTTTTTATTTTTAGCAAAAAAACTTTGGTTTTTAAGCTTAATGATTTTTTGAATTTTTTAGATCTTAGAAGCTTAGGTGGTAGTTTTACAAGCTATGCTAACAAAATAGGACTTGCAAATAAAACAAAATCTCTTTTAAAAACAAATAACGAAGTAGTATTAAATTTTGCTTTTAAAGATGGTGTTATAAAAGGCGGACAAAGCAAAGATGATGAAATTCAAAATGAAATATTTTTCAATGAAATACTAGCTCGTGATGAAATAGATGTGTTATTTGATAAAAAAGCTTTGCAGAATTTTGAATTAATAGGCGAAAGTAAAAATCCACAAGAATATTTAAAAGATAATCCAAATTTACTTATAAAAGGCAATAATTTACTAGCACTACATTCTTTAAAAAAGCTTTATGCAAATAAAGTAAAATTAATCTACATTGATCCACCTTATAATACAGGTAATGATAGTTTTAATTATAATGATAAATTTAATCACTCTACTTGGCTTACTTTTATGAAAAATCGTCTTGAAGTAGCTAGAGAATTTTTAAGAGATGATGGTGTGATTTTTGTGCAATGCGATGATAATGAACAAGCATATTTAAAAGTGCTTATGGATGAGATTTTTGGAAGAGATAATTTTGTAAGCTGTATAACTTGTAAAGTTAAAAGTGCTGGAGGACTTACAACAGATACAGAGATGTTTTTTAATTGTGTAGAATATATATTATGCTATGGAAAGGGTATAAAATTATTAAATTATAATTCAATAAAGATTGAAACTGAAGTTATAAATTCATTTTCTAAGACAGCAAGTCAGTATAATAGTAGAATATATAATATAGATCTAAGTAAAAAAGAATTTATTGTGGAAAAAGATAAGATTAAATATTACAGAATACCAAAAGGAAGCTTTACTATTGAAAGATTACCTATAAAGTCAATGTCAGAAAAGGATTTTTTTGAAATTAGAAATGAAGTTTTTAGACTTACGGCTCTTAGTGGTGGTATTGGAAAAAAATTGAAAAGACATATTGAAGACTTTACTAATAGTGAAGATTTGTTTATATTTGAGTACATTCCTTCAAAAGGGAAAGATAAAAATAAATTAAGTCAATATTTATTATATAAAAATCAGACAATTACCATGCTTAATAAACTTATAAAAGTTGATAATAAGAATGAAAAAATAATAAAATTAGAGCCTATTAGTAACATTTTTACTGATGATTTTTGGCAAGGTATATCAAATGAAGGGCAAATTACATTAAAAAATGGAAAAAAACCTGAAGCCTTGCTTCAAAGAATTATAGAAATTTCCACAAACGAAAACGACATAGTAATGGACTTTTTTGCAGGAAGTGGTACTACTTTAGCTGTTGCTCATAAAATGAAACGCAAATGGATAGGCATAGAGCAAATGGATTATATAGAAACTATCACAAAAGAAAGACTTAAAAAAGTAATAGAAGGCGAACAAGGTGGTATCAGCAAAGCAGTAAATTGGCAAGATGGTGGAAGTTTTGTTTATGCTGAGCTTATGCCTTTAAATGCAGTTTATAAAGAAAAAATACAAAATTTAAATGATGAAAAAGAGCTAGATGGTATTTATCAAGATTTAAAAACTAAAGCTTTTTTAGATTATAGAGTAGATATAAATGAAATTTTAAAAGATAAAGAATTTGAAAATTTAGACTTAGAAAGCAAAAAAGAAATTTTAAAGCTTGTTTTAGATTCTAATATGGATTATGTTTTATATGGTGATATAAAAGATGAAGATTATGCTATATCTAAAGAAACAATAAAACTTAATAAAATATTTTATGGTGATGAAAATGTTTAGCAAAAAACTACATGAGCTTTTACAAGATGAATTTGGAAAAAGAGGTATAGAGCAAATAGAAATTCCTTTTTATATAAAAGAGAATTTATCAAAAGAGCTAAGAGCCTATCAAGAAAAAGCTCTAAAGTATTATTATGCAAATTTTGATAGTATAAAACAAAGACACTTAATGTTTAATATGGCAACAGGAAGTGGAAAAACACTTATAATGGCAGCTTTAATGCTAGATTGTTATAAAAAAGGATATAGAAATTTTATCTTTTTTGTAAATTCTACTTCGATTTTAGAAAAAACGAAAGCAAATTTTGCCAACAAATACTCAAGTAAATATCTTTTTAAAGAAAATATAAATATAGATTCTAAAAATATAGAAATTAACATTATTAATAATCTTTCTGAAAGTAAAGATGACTGTATAAATATATATTTTACCACCATACAAGCCTTGTTTTCTCTTTTTAAAAATGAAAGGGAAAATTCTTTAAGTTTTGAAGATTTAAAAGACAAAAAGCTTGTATTTTTAGCTGATGAAGCTCATCATTTAAATAGTGATACTAAAAGCAAAAATGAAAATGAGATCAAAGAAGGTTGGGAAGCTATTATAAAAAGAGCTTATGAGAGCAATAATGAAAATTTATTGTTTGAATTTAGTGCTACTATTCCGCAAGAATTTAATGTATTAGAAAAATATCAAGATAAAATCATTTATGAATACACCTTAAGAGAATTTTGCAAAGATGGATATTCTAAGCGTATATTTTTAGTTAAGTATGATAATGATAGTTTAGAACATAGACTTTTAGGAGCAGTACTTTGTAGTCTTTATAGAGAGTTGTTGGCTCAAAAATATAATATCGTATTAAAGCCTGTTGTTTTATTTAAGAGTGAATCTATAAAAGAATCTATGCAAAATCAAGAAAAATTTATAGATTTTATAGATAATTTAGAAAGCTTGCATATAGAAGATTTTTATAAAAATATAAACAAAGAAAGCGATCTTTTAAATAAAAGCTTAGAGTTTTTTAAAAAAGAATATCAAAATACTTATGCAAAAACTATTGTAAATTTTTTGAAAAATAATTTTAAAACGCTTTATATGTTAAACACAAATGATGATAAAGAGCTAGAAAAAAATCAAATTTTACTTAATAGCTTAGAAGAAAAAGATAATCAAATAAGAGTTATTTTTTGCGTTGATAAACTTAATGAAGGTTGGGATGTTTTAAATCTTTTTGATATAGTTAGGCTTGGAAATAAAAAGGCAAGCAAAACAATAACCACAAAGGAAGCGCAACTTATAGGAAGAGGTGCTAGATATTATCCTTTCAAAAGCGATTTGTTTGATTTTGATGATGAGTTTAAATTTAAAAGAAAGTATGATAGTGATCTTGAAAATGAGTTAAATGCTTTAGAGAAATTAACTTATCATACTAGAAATGATGTTGAGTTTATCAAGCAACTCAATGAAAGCATGAATAAAGAAGGATTATTATTTGAGGAGGAAAAAACACGCATAGATTTAATAGTCAATGAAAAAATAAAAGAGATTATTAAAAATAACAAAATTTATTACGCTAATAATAAAAGAATCAAAAAGCGTGATTTGAAAAATTTTTACATTACAAGAATTGAGATGGAACAAAAAATAAAAGGTTTGCAAATTCCTTATTTTTCAAATTCTATAAAAGAAAGTGAGGAGAAATTTGAAGAAATCAAAGAAGAATATGATCTTCAAAAACCATCTGCTCTTAATCATATAGATAATATATATTTTTTAAAAGCTATGAATATATTAGGACTTGATTTTAACAAAATCAATGAAAATTTTACCTTTAAAAGCAAAAAAGATTTTATAGAAAATTGTTTAAAAAATACAGTTGTTTGTTTTTCAAAACGACAAGAATTTAATCAAATAAATAATCTTGAAATAGTCAAATATATTTTAGAAAATTTTAAATCGCTCAAGCAAAACATAAAACAAGAATACGAAGTAAGTGAGTTTATAACTCATGAATTTAATATAGGTAATAAGGTAGTATTTAAAAATAAAGAGAATTTCAAGGAAATGAATTTTGAGTGGCTTTATCACAAAACTTTTTGTTTTGATAGTAATTTAGAAAAAGAATTTTTAAATTTTATAGAAGTGAAAAAAGATGAAATCAATAAAGTGTTTTCTAAATGGTTTGTTATAAGAAATGAAGGCTTTGAAGAATTTAAAATTTATGACAATAGAAAAGATGAAGTAACTTATGCTATGGGATTTGAACCTGATTTTATTTTCTTTGGTAAGAAAAATAAAGATGATGATAATTTTTTAAGTATACAATGTTTTATAGAAACAAAAGGGGAGCATTTAGCAATAGCAAAAGATGCTTGGAAGGAAGAATTTTTAGAGACTTTAAAAGGAAAAATCATAACCACTAAGGATGATAAAAAATTAACTCTTCAATCTTTACCGTTTTTTATAAACAAGAACTTTAATATAAATGATAAATTCCTTAGTAGTTTTGATGAATTTGTAAGTTTTCAAGATGAAAGATAAGTAATATTTATTTTTACCAAGTATAAATCTAGCTTTTCAAAATCCTTGCAAGTTTAAGCAAATTTGAAATTAAAAATTCTTTTTTTACGAGCTTAGAATTGGTTTTAAGCTCGTATTCGCATTTAAGCAAAAGAGTGAAAATTTCTTTATATTGTTCGATTTTTAAACTAAAGGCTTGAGAGCTTAAATTTTGTCCCACTTGAGGAGGTGGAGTATAGCCTAAAAGATCTTTAAAGTCAATTTTACCATTGACTTTAGCATAAAGTGCGATTTTAAACAAACGATAAAAAGAATTATACAAAGAGTTGATTAAAGCAATTTCATTAAAATTATCTAAAATTTTTTCAAGTTCGCTTTTAAAGTCTTGTTTCTTTAAAATTTTCTCAAAAAAGCTTTCAAAACTTCCTGTATTCAAACTATAGCAGTATTGTTCTATGGTTTTTTCATCTACTCTTAAACCACTAAATTTATTAAGCTCACTCGCAGCAAGATATAAGTTTTCATCAAAACTTGTAAAAAGAGTAAATAAAGCATTTTGAGTGATTTCAACCCCTAGTTGTTTTGCTTTTATGCTTAAAAGCTCCACGCCTTCTTTAGCTCCGTTAGCTTTAAAAAATCTTACAAAATGAGGAGAGAAAATTTTTTCTATATCGCTTTGTTTAGAACTTTCATCATAAAGCTCTAAAAGAAAGAAATTGTCCGTATTGTTTTTACAAAGATCTACTAAAACTTTAAGATCTTTTGTTGGAATTTTTTTAGAAGTTTTAATTTCGAGTAATTTTTTTTCACTAAAAAGCGATCCTGCGCTTAAAAAATCACTCGCACGAGTGAAGTTGTATTCTTCAAAAAAAAGTTTCAAAGTTTCATCGGGCTTATATTTTTCTTTTATAAATTCAGCATAAAGTTCGCTTTGAAAATTATCTGCTCCATAAAGAAAGAAAAAATTAGGTATTGAATCTTTAGAAAGTAAGATTTGAAGCTCTTTTCTATACATTTTCTTCCTTTATAAGTCTTTGGGTGATTTTAGCATAAATTTTTGCCATAACTATATCCGCTTCCATGATTTGTACTTCAACATTTTCTAGCAAATTTACACGCGTATCATAAAGGATTATATCCGCTCCTTTGATTTCATCATCTAGTTTGGCTATGCAAACTCCATCATTTTGGACAACTAAAGCTTTAAATTTTTTGCCTATATTTTTAGCTGCCCATCTAGCAAATTTTCTATCCATAAAATCAAAAGCAACCTTATCCGCCTCTCTTTCAAGTGTGCTAAGATTCTCACAAGTACTTTCTATGTTTAAAAGTAGATAATTAAAAAGTTTTTCATCGTTTTTTTGCTTGGCTTTTAAAAGTCTGTGCAAAATAAGATCAGAATACCTTCTTATAGGGCTTGTAAAATGTGAGTATTTATCAAAACCTAAGCCAAAATGTCCCGCATTGACGCTAGAATATTCCGCTTTTTTTTGTGCTTTGATGATGAGTTTATCTACTTCTGCTCTTAAATTTAACTCATCGGCTAAAGCTTGTATGTCGCGTATGAGTTCAGGAAGATTGGGCTTAAAATTTACATCGATGCCTAGTTCGCGTAATTCATTTAAAAGCTTATCGATTTTTCTTACATCAGCACTTAAGTGATTTCTAAAAACACCTATATCTATGAGTTTTGCTGCGGCTTTATTGGCTAAAAGCATACAATCTTCGATCAAATTATGTGAAGGCGTGTCTTTTTCAAAAACTGTACTTTTTAGACTTAAATTTTCATCTAAATTCATTCTTAATTCTTCGGTGCGAAATTCAAAGGCATTTTTAAGACGCATTTTGCGTAAATTTTTTGTGATTTTAAAAAGCTCATAAAGCCATGAAAGCTCTTTTAAATCAGGTTTTTGTATCAAAATTTCATCAACTTCATCATAATTAAAACGGCGTTTTGAGTTGATAATACCTTCAAAAAGTTCTTCTTTTATGACTTTATTTTCATGATCGAGTGTGATTTTAAAACAATACGCTAAGCGATCTAAATGAGGTTTTAAAGAACAGATATTTTCACTTAAAGGATGCGGTAACATAGGTATAGCAATATGTGGAAAATAAATAGAAAATCCACGATTTCTCGCTTCTTTATCTATAGCACTATAAGCATAAACATATTCGCTAACATCAGCAATAGCTACATAAATTTCTCGTTTTTGGATGTCAAAATAAATCGCATCATCAAAATCTTTTGCATGTATAGGATCTATGGTGCAAAAAGGCAAGGCTCTTAAATCCATGCGATTTTCATACATACTCGCATCAACGCTATCACCGTTTGCTAGAGCTTCCTTGATACAAGCGTCGCTAAATTCGTTATTTTTATTAAAAAGAGCTAAGGAGATTTTTTCATCCACGCTTTCATCATCGATATGTCCTAAAACTTCTATGATATTATTATTTTCATTTTCTATTTTTAAAATTGTCCCTAAAGGTAGTGCTTTTAAGGATTTTTGAGAAGCTTTTAAGGCAGTGCTTAATCCTGTTTTGATATTCATTCCAAGCACGGCTTCGCCATATCTTTTGGTGATCACTAAAGAGGTTTCATTAGCTCTTTTTAGAACTAAAATCACCTTTGCACTGGGACGTTTTTTCTTTAAAGGTAGAAGTTTTACCGCGACTATATCTTTATAGTTTGCGCCTTTTAGGTTTTTGTTTTCTATCAAAAGATCTTTTTTGAAACTTTCATCAAAGCATTGTAAAAAACCTGTGCCTTTGTTTGAAATATCAAGTACTCCAAAGGCAAAACCATTGTTAAGATAGTATTTGTTTTTGTGTTCTTTGATGATATGATTGGTTAAAAGTTCTCTTAAAATTTGTTTAAATTCATTGCTTACTTCATGAGAACTAATGCCATAACTAAGACTGTTTAAAAATTCTTTCACTTTTGATACTTTATGATTTTTTATAAAATTCTTACATAAAGTTTATAAAAAAAATATGAAATTTATACTTTAATTGCTATAATAGTATCTTTAATTTTTGAATTTTTAAGGAGTGAATATGGCTATTACAGTATATTATGATAAAGATTGTGATTTAAATTTAATCAAATCAAAAAAAGTAGCAATTATAGGCTTTGGCTCTCAAGGACACGCTCATGCGATGAATTTAAGAGATAATGGCGTAAATGTAACTATCGGACTTCGTGAAGGTAGTGTAAGTGCTGTTAAAGCGAAAAATGCTGGTTTTGAAGTGGTGAGTGTGAGTGAGGCTTCTAAGACAGCAGATGTGATTATGATTTTAGCTCCTGATGAAATTCAAGCAGATATTTTTAATGTCGAAATAAAACCAAATTTAAGTGAAGGCAAGGCTATAGCTTTTGCACACGGTTTTAATATCCATTATGGTCAAATTGTTGTTCCAAAAGGTGTAGATGTTATCATGATAGCACCTAAAGCACCAGGTCATACAGTAAGAAATGAATTTACTCTAGGTGGTGGCACTCCTTGTTTAATAGCTATCCATCAAGATGAAAGCAAAAATGCTAAAAATTTAGCCTTAAGTTATGCAAGTGCGATCGGGGGTGGACGTACAGGTATTATAGAAACAACCTTTAAAGCCGAAACAGAAACAGATCTTTTTGGTGAGCAAGCTGTGCTTTGTGGTGGACTTAGTGCTTTGATTCAAGCAGGTTTTGAAACTTTGGTTGAAGCAGGTTATGAACCTGAAATGGCTTATTTTGAGTGTTTGCATGAAATGAAACTCATTGTGGATTTGATTTATCAAGGTGGTATTGCAGATATGCGTTATTCTATTTCAAATACTGCAGAATACGGCGATTACATCACAGGGCCAAAGATTATCACTGAAGAGACTAAAAAAGCGATGAAAGGTGTTTTAAAAGATATACAAAATGGTGTTTTTGCAAAAGATTTTATCTTAGAACGCCGTGCAGGTTTTGCTAGAATGCATGCAGAACGCAAAAATATGAATGATTCTTTGATAGAAAAAACAGGACGCAATTTGCGTGCTATGATGCCTTGGATCAGTGCTAAAAAATTAGTAGATAAAGATAAGAACTAAACATTGTCAAAGAAAAAATTAGTTCAAATTCAGCGTTATTTAATCATAGCTATACTTTTTTTACTTTGCATAGCTTTAGCTTTGGGAATTTTAGTAAAATATCAA
This sequence comes from Campylobacter sp. 107, assembly GCF_002383835.1. Lineage (NCBI taxonomy): Bacteria > Pseudomonadati > Campylobacterota > Epsilonproteobacteria > Campylobacterales > Campylobacteraceae > Campylobacter > Campylobacter sp. 107. The sequence continues at coordinate 99,880 of NZ_NXBA01000020.1, read as the reverse complement.
AATTCCCAAGATGTTTCTTCTGTTAAGCCGGATTATTTTATTGATAAACAAGAAGATTTAATTTCATTAAATAAAGATCATTATGAAATTGGTATTTTTCAAGAGAATGAGTTTGATAATAATAAATCTGTAAGTATTTTAGAGCAAAAAATTCAAGAAATTGATGATTTAAATACAAGTTTAAATGAGCAAAATTTAAGCAGTGTGGAGCAGAATTTAAGTTTAGAGCAAAATCAGAGTTTAGAACAAAATTTTATTCTAAAAGATACAAATTTAACCCAAGATCAAAATTTAACTTTTAATGAAGATATTCATTTAAATAAAATTTCTAAAAAACCAAAACTTGCTATTATTATCGATGATATGGCAAATACAAGTCAGGTTAGAGGTTTAAAAGCTTTAAATTTAAAGTTAAATCCTTCTTTTTTTCCGCCAGATAAAAACCATAGCGAAACGCCAAAACTTGCTTTAAAATTTGATTTTTATATGGTGCATTTACCTTTAGCAGCGATTAATTACAATAAACCCGAGCTTGATACTTTAAATCCAAATGATAGCAAAGAAAGAATTTTTAAAAAAATCAAGCAAATTAAAAAAGATTTTAAGGATTTAAGATACATCAATAATCACACGGGAAGTTTATTTACAAGCAATGAAGAAGCTATGAGAAAGCTTTATGAGGTTTTAAAAAATCAAAATATATTTTTTGTAGATTCTAAAACTATAGGAAATTCTAAAGCAAATAAAATAGCCAAAGAGTTAAATGTTCCTTATATACAAAGAGATGTGTTTTTGGATAATGAAGATGATGTTAATTATGTTAAAAAACAAATTCAAAATGCAGTAAAACTTGCACAAAAAAAAGGTTTTGTTATAGCCATAGGACATCCTAGGAAAAATACTTTTAAAGCTTTAGAGCAAAGTAAAGATTTGTTAAAAAGCGTTGATCTTGTGTATTTGAGTGAAATTTATGGCAAGTGAAATTTTGCCTGATGAATTTTTAGAACTTTTTAAAGATTTAAAAAAGCCTCCTAAAAAATTACACTATAAAGGAAATTTATCTTTATTAAAACAAGATAAAATTGCTATTATAGGTTCAAGGCGTATGAGTGTTTATACGAAAAATTGTGTTTTTTCCTTAGCGAGTATGCTTAAAAATGCTCATCTTTGTGTGGTAAGTGGCGGTGCTTTGGGTGTGGATATCACCGCAAGTATGGCGGCTATGCCAAATACTATAGGTATTTTTGCTAATGGTTTAGATCAAATTTATCCAAGAACTAATGAAAAAATCATTAAACAAATTTATGAAAATGCTTTGGCTTTAAGCGAATACGAAGATGATTATTTGCCAAAAAATTATGACTTTTTACTAAGAAATCGTTTGGTTATTGCTTTAAGTAAGGCCGTTGTAGTTGCACAAGCAGATATAAAAAGTGGTTCTATGCAAAGTGCAAAACTTGCTTTAGAACTCAATAAACCTTTATATGTTTTACCGCAAAGACTAGGAGAAAGTACAGGGACTAATTTGCTTTTAAAGGAAAATAAAGCAAAATTGATTTGTGATTTCAAAGAATTTGTAAGTGAGTTTGCAAGTATAGATATAAATCAAGATGAGTTTTTAGAGTTTTGTAAAAAAGGTGTGAGTGTTGATGAGGCTTTAAAAATTTATGGACAAAAAGTTTATGAATATGAACTTGAGGGAAAAATTTCCATAGAAGGGCTTTTTATAAGGGTTTTAGCATGAGAGCTTTGGCTTTAGATGTAGGTTTAAAACGCATAGGTGTAGCGCTTTGCATAGATAAAAAGATCGCTTTGCCTTTAGATGCAGTTTTAAGAAAAAATCGCAATCAAGCCGCTAATGAAATTAAAAATTTACTTAAAATACATGAGATTTCTTTACTCATTGTTGGCATTCCTAAGGGTGGATCAAGTGAAGAAGAAATGACAAGACGCATTAAGCATTTTGTTTCTTTGCTTGAATTTGATAAAGAAATTTGCTTTGTAGATGAAAGCGGAACAAGCAAAGAAGCTTTAGGATACGGTGTAGCCAATACACGCAAAAAAGATGGTAAATTAGACTCTTTATCCGCTTTTATCATGATAAAGGATTATTTTGCTCTCTAGAATAGAAAAACTTTATACCAAAGATGAAATGCAAAATATTTTATCTTCTTTTACTCAAGAAAAAAATGTTTGTGTATTTGCAAATACTTTAAAAATTAGCATTGAAGAATTAGAAAAAGAATTTTTAAAACAAAAATTAAAATTTAAAAAGATCAATGCTTATTGTTATTTGTTTGATGCCAAAGATAAGGCTATCTTAAGTTCTATGAAAGCTTTTAATGAGGCGCACTTTTATATACAAAATTATTCTTCTTATTTGTGTGCTTTAAATTTAGAAGTCAAAGCAGGGCAAAGGGTTCTTGATATGTGTGCAGCTCCGGGTGGTAAAAGTATCAATCTTGCAAATTTTATGCAAAATACAGGTTATTTAGCTTGCAATGAGATGAGTAGGGATAGATTTTTTATTTTGCAAAAAAATCTTAAAAATTACGGCGTGAATGCTAAAGTTTTTATGAAAGATGGTAAAAATATAGGCAATTTATGTCCTTTAAAATTTGATAAAATCTTACTTGATGCACCTTGTTCGACTTTTGCTAAAATAGGTTTTGATTTGGAAAAAAGTTATAAAGAAATCAAAAATATTGCAAAAACTCAAAAAAAACTTCTACATTCTGCTTTAAAGGCATTAAAAATAGGTGGAGAGCTTGTATATAGTACTTGCACCTTTACCAAAGAAGAAAATGAAGAAGTGATAGAGAATGCTTTAAAAAGTGAGTTTAAATTAGAGCTTTTAGATATTGATTTGGAAAATGTTGAGGCTAAAGCAGGGCAAAGTGAAGAATTTGCTGAAATTTCAAAATGCAGACGGATTTTACCAAGCTTAGACTATGATGGATTTTTCATAGCTAAACTTAGGAAATTATGTTAATTAATAAAATTATTCACATTTAAATACAAATTCATAAAAAAACTTAAAAAACAATAAATAATTTTTTCTTTATTTTAAAGCTTAAAGTTCTATTTTTAAGTACTTTGAAAAGAAAATCACAGCGTGAAAAGGCTGTGAATAAAGTTGAATTTTTTTTAACCTTAAAAAGATGAAATTAGCCTGATTGTATTTTTTGCAGTTTTGGAGCTATTACAGCTTGACAATATCCTTGATCGGGATTATTTATAAAATAATGTTGATGATAGTTTTCAGCTTTATAGTAAGTTTGCAATCTTGAAATTTTAGTAACTATTTTTTTACTAAATATTTTTTGCTGTTCTTCAATGAAATTTTGAGCTAAAATTTTATCTTCTTCATTTTCGTAAAATATTATTGAGCGATATTGTGTGCCAATATCTTCACCTTGTTTATCTATACTTGTTGGATCATGAATTTTAAAAAAGAGTATTAGGATTTCAAGAAGAGAGATTTGTTTTTCATCGTAATTTATTTTGACAACTTCTATGTTACCATCACCATTACATACGCTTTCATAGCTAGGATTTGGTTTTCCTCCGCTATATCCAACTTCAGTATTGATTACACCTTTTAGACGTTCAAATACGGCTTCAATACACCAAAAACAACCACCACCTAAAATGATATTTTTCATTGCGAGTTTTCCTTAAGCTTAGCCCTTTGAAAGGGCTAAGCTTATTTATAGTTTTTGATTGCTTTTTCTAAAATTTCAATTGCGGCTTTTTCATCTTTGAAGTCTTGCACTTTAACCCATTTATTTGGTTCTAAAATTTTATAAGTTTCAAAGAAGTTTTTGATTTTATTCAAAGTTGCCTGTGGTAAGTCTGTATAAGTTTTTATATTATCATATCTCGCATCTATTTTTGAATTTGGAACTGCAAGAAGTTTTTCGTCCATTCCACTTTCATCTTCCATGATTAAAACACCGATTAAGCGGCAAGGAATCACAGCTCCAGCTTGGATAGGATATTCATTAAGCACTAAAATATCCACAGGATCACCATCATCAGCCAAAGTATTAGCAATAAAACCATAGTTTGCTGGGTAAAACATCGCGCTAGCCATAACGCGATCTACCATGATAGCACCGCTATCTTTATCGATTTCGTATTTTATGTTTGAGCCATATGGAATTTCAATTACGGCATTGATTTTATTTGGAATATCTCCGATTTTGATTTTGCTTAAATCCATTTTTTCTCCTTATATACTTTGAATTTTTTTAATCAGTTCTTTCATGTCTGCAACGATAGGTTCGATAGCGCGCTCTCCATCGATAATAAAATGAAGTTTTTTCTTTTGATAAAAATCTAAAATTTCATTTAAAGGTTCTGTATAAACTTTCATTCTATTGTAAAACACTTCTTCATTATCATCTGCGCCACGATTTCTGCCTAAAACTCTTTCTTTGGCAACTTCTTCGCTTACTCTTACTTCTATGACGCCTTTAAGACAAATTTCATTTTGCTCACTTAAAACCTTATCAAATTCCATCATTTGCTCTACGCTTCTTGGATAGCCATCGATGATGATAGTTTCAGTTGGAGCAGCTTTTAGAGCACAAACTATAGTATTTATAACAACATCTAAAGGAACAAGATTACCTTTGGAGATAAAACTATCTATAGTTTTTCCAAGCTCGCTCCCACTTGCTACTTCAGCTCTTAAAAGATCTCCTGTTGAATAGTGTGTAATATTTGTCGCATCTGCTTGTGCGATTAAACTAGCATCGGTAGTTTTTCCACTACCTGGTGCACCTATGATTAAAAACAATTCTTTCATTTTATATTCTCCCTTAATTTGATTCCTAATTCTCTCATTGCTTCATTGCTAGCAGGCGATGGTGCATCTGTCATTAAGCATTGCGCTCTTTGGGTTTTTGGAAAGGCTATAACCTCTCTTATGTTGTTTGCTCCTGTAACTAGCATGATGAGTCTATCAAGTCCTATAGCGATACCTCCATGTGGTGGAGCACCAAAACTTAAAGCATCAAGCAAGAAGCCAAATTTTTCTTTTTGTTGTTCTTCATCGATATTTAAAAGTTTAAATACTTTTTGTTGAATATCATTTTTATGGATTCTTATACTACCTCCACCTAGCTCAACGCCATTTAACACTACATCATAAGCAATAGATGAAATTTCTTCTAAATCAGTCTCATCAATATTTTTTGGCATGGTAAAAGGATGGTGCATCGCAGAATAACTTCCGTCATCATTTTGCTCAAACATAGGAAAATCAACAACCCATAAGAATTCCAAGGTATTTGGATCTATAAGTTTTAACTCGTTGGCTAAGAAAATTCTAAATCTTCCCATATAATCAAGCACGGTTTTTTTAGCTCCTGCACCGAAAAATACCACATCTCCTACTTCAAGCTCACAGCGTTTGCTTAGCTCATTTAAATCTTCTTCGCTAAAGAATTTACAAAGTGGACCTTTAAGCCCATCTTCTTTAACTTGTATGAAAGCTAAGCCTTGGGCGCCAAATTTACGCACAAATTCTTCAAATCTTTGCATTTGTCTTTTTGAAAAAATAGTATCGCCTTTTGGAACGCGTATGGCTTTGATGCGATTTTTCTTTGTATCTTTGGCAATATTTGCAAAAATTTCATTATTTGACTTAGCGAAAATATCAATCACATCAATAAATTTAAGATCAAACCTTAAATCCGGCTTATCAGAGCCATAATTTTCCATAGCGTCTTTGTATTGCATTTGTCTAAAAGGGGTTTGAATTTCTTTGCCACAAGCTTTGAAAATATCTTTTAAAAAAGTTTCAGCTACCTTGATCACATCTTTTTGTTCGCAAAAGCTCATTTCAACATCAATTTGTGTGAATTCAGGTTGGCGATCAGCTCTTAAATCTTCATCTCTAAAACATTTTGCAATTTGAAAATAACGATCAAAACCGCTACACATTAAAAGTTGTTTGAAAAGCTGAGGGCTTTGTGGAAGAGCATAAAATTCACCCTGATGCACACGAGAAGGCACGAGATAATCTCTTGCGCCTTCGGGAGTAGCTTTGGTAAGGATAGGGGTTTCAACTTCTAAAAATCCCATATTTGCCAAAGAATTTCTAGCTGCTATACAAGCTTTAGAACGCAAGGCAAAATTTTCATAAAGTTTAGGATTTCTTAAATCTAAAAAGCGATATTTTAAGCGTAATTCTTCATTTACACTTTCATCAGCGATAGCAAAAGGAGGTACGGCACTTTCATTTTCTATGGTAAGTTTAGAAACAACTACTTCGATTTCTCCTGTTTTTAACTTAGGATTTACAAGTCCTTCGCCACGCGGACGAATAGTACCTTCTGTAATAAGTACAAATTCATTTCTTGCATTGGAAGCGATTTCATGAGCTTCTTTACTATCATTTGGATCGCAAACAAGTTGGATAATACCGCTTCTATCTCTTAAATCTATAAAAATAACTCCACCATGATCGCGGTAGCTATTTACCCAACCGCAAAGTTTAACGCTTTGACCAACATGGGAAATTCCCAAGTCTGTATTATAATGACTTCGCAAATTTATTCCTTGAAAAAGATTTTTTAAGATAATGGGCAAAATTATAGTATTTTTATTCTTTTGCTTTGCTAAGATTTGATATAATTTTTTATGCAAAATAAAATAGATTATAAAAATATTAAAAAAATTGGACTTGTTACGCGACCCAATGTGAGTTTAGATAAGGAAATTTTAAAACTTCAATCGATTTTATCTATATATAAAGTTGAACTTATATTGCTTAAAGAAAGTTCTGAAATTTTAGATTTGCCAAAGTATGGATTGGATGATTTGTTTAAAATATCCGATTTTGTTATTTCTTTAGGTGGAGATGGAACTTTGATTTCTTTATGCCGTAAAGCTTGTGAATATGATAAAGCAGTTTTAGGAATTCATGCTGGACATTTAGGTTTTTTAACAGATTTTAAAGTTGATGAAGCTGAAAATTTTTTTCAAGCTTTTTTTCAAGGAGAATTTAGAATAGAAAAGCCTTATTTGTTAAGTATTTTTTTAGAAGATAGGCAAGGAAAAATTTTAGAAAAATTGGCTTTTAATGATGTGGTTATCAGTAAAAACAATCAAGCTTCTATGGCTCATATAGAAGTTTTTAGAAAAGAAAAGAAATTTAATGAATATTTTGGAGATGGGCTTATTGTTGCAACTCCTGCGGGTTCAACAGCTTATAATTTAAGTGCAAATGGACCCATAGTTTATACTTTAGCTCAAGCTTTTATCTTAACTCCTGTTTGTTCTCATTCTTTAACACAACGCCCTATTGTCTTGCCAAAAGGTTTTGAAATAGAGATTATGGCAAAGGATTGCATGCTTTGCATTGATGGGCAAGAAAATTATAAAATGAATGATTTTAAAAGTATAAAAGTGGGTTTAAGTGATAAAAATGTGGCTTTAATTCACCCAAAAAATAGGGATTATTTTCAAATTTTAAAAGAAAAATTACACTGGGGAAATTGATGATAAATAGAATTTTTATGAAAGAAAATCTTGGTTTTAAAAAGGCTGAGCTTGAAATTTCTAAAGGGCTTACCGTTTTTACAGGCCTAAGTGGAGCTGGAAAATCGGTCTTGTTTAAAGGAATTTTATCCGCATTTTCTTTGAGTGAAAGTGAGGCTAAAATTGTCGAAATAGAAGTAGATGATAAGTTGGATTTAGAAAGTTTTGGTATAGAAAGTGAAGAGGAGAATGTTTTTAAGCTCTTAAAAGAAAAAAACACAAAATATTTTATTAACAATCAAAGCATAGCGAAAAAAAGTTTGCAAAATTTAAGTAAAACTTTTATTAAGTATTTAAGCGCAAAGGAAAATAACGAATTTGGAAATGAAAAATTTTTAAATCTCTTAGATGCCTTGGAGATGCAAGAAAATACAAATTTTGTTTCCTTTTTAGAAGATTTTAAAAAAGATTTTAATGCTTATAGTCAAATTTCTAATGAGCTTAATGCAATTTTAGAAGAAGAAAAAAAAGTAGAAGAATTAAAAGAACTAGCTAGAGCGCAAATTGAAAAAATTTCAAGCATTAATCCTAAAATAGGTGAGTATGAAGAGCTTTTAATACTTAAAAAAAAGCTTTCTAAAAAAGATAAATTAGAAGAAGCTTGGAGTAAGGCAGAGCGTATTTTTGAGCTTGAAAAAGTTGTTATTGAAGCTTTAAATTTAAGCGAAGTTGATGCGAGTTTTTTTAGTGAATGTTTAAATGAATTGCGTGTGATTTGCGAAAATCAAAAAATGGAAGATTTGGATTTTGATGTGGAGGCGCTTTTAGATCGCATTGAAAATTTATCCTATCTTATCAAGCGTTATGAAAGCATAGAAAATGCTTTAGAAGTTTTAAAACAAAAAAAATATGAGCTAGAGCATTATGAAAATTTAAGTTTTGAAAAAAAAGAACTTGAAAAAAAAATTCAAGAATTAAAACAAAAATTAGAAGAAAAAGCACAAATTTTAACTCAAACAAGAAAGAAAAACCTTAAAAAATTAGAAAAATGTTTAAATAATTATCTTAAAGATCTTTATATGAAAGATGCAAGTTTGACGCTTAAAGAAAATGAAAAAATTTCAATTTTAGGCAAAGATGAGATAAGGCTAGATATTAATTTAGCTAATTTAAAAAATTTAAGTTCGGGTGAATTAAATCGCTTAAGACTTGCTTTTATAGCCACAGAATGTAATATTTTAAATGCGGGCAAAGGGATATTATTTTTAGATGAAATTGATGCAAATTTAAGCGGAAAAGAGGCTATGAGTATAGCTAAGGTTTTAGAGGAACTTTCTAAGTTTTATCAAATTTTTGCTATTTCTCATTTGCCTCAACTTTCCTCTAAGGCACATAATCATTTTTTAGTTGAAAAAAATGGTGAAGAAAGTAAGGTAAAAAAGCTTGATCAAGAAGAAAGAATTAAAGAACTTGCTAGGATGGTAAGTGGAGAGCTTGTTAGTGATGAAGCGATCGAATTTGCTAAGACCTTATTTAAGAATTAAGCGGATTTTTTATTTTGCTATGTTAAAATATATAACTATAAAATTTCCTTTCTTTTGAAACAAATATAATAAAAAATTTTAGATATAAAGGTATTTTACACACTATGAATAAGAAAATTTTAATTATTGATGACAATAAAATGCTCGGCAAACTTTTGGCTAAAAAAATTCAAATGACTTTAGATTATGAGGTAGATATTGCTTTTGGTTTTGCTGAAGCTAAGGAGTTAATGAATAATGATTATTTTTTAGCTTTTGTGGATTTATGCTTGCCAGATGCCCCAAATGGTGAAGTTGTGGATTATGTTATAGAAAAGAAAATTCCTGCTATTGTTCTTACGGCTAGTGGTGATAAGGCTACTAAAGAAAAATTTATGGATAAAGATATATTAGATTATATTTTTAAAGAAAGTGAAACTTGCATTGATGAGATTATTAGTTCTATTGTAAAACTTAATCAATATGCAAAAACTAAAGTGATTGTAGCTATGAGCAAGCTACCTGAACGTAATGAAATTAAAAAAATACTTACTCAAAGACAATTTAATGTTTTAGCTGCGGCTCATGGTGAAGAAGCAATGAGTTATTTAAATGATAATAATGATGTTAAGCTTATTATAGCAGATGTCAATATGCCAGTAATTAGCGGTTTTGAGCTTTTGACTCAAGTAAGAGAACGTTTTAGTGATGATGAATTAGGTGTGATTCTTTTGGGGGATCATAATGATTCATTTGAAGCGAATTCTTTTAAAAATGGAGTTAATGAGTATTTGTTTAAGCCTTTAAGCAAAGAAAGTTTTAATTGTCGCTTAGATCGTTGTTTATCTTACATGGATGATAAAAAAATTTTAAGCACTTATAATGTTTTAGATCTTGTATCTGGGGTTAAAAATTATAATGCTTTAATCGATGGAATAGATGATTATTTTAACGAAATAGCAACAAAAGACGAGGAATTTGCTTTTGCTTTCTTAGATATAGATAATCTTCAAATGATTAACGATGAATACGGCCGTGAAGTTGGTGATGAAGTAATTAAAATCTGTGCCAATGAAATAGTCAATGAAACTAAAGGAAGAGATCTTGTAGGTAGATATAGTGCAGAAAAAATTTGTATTTTGCTTAAAAATATATCTCAAGAAAGAGCGATTAAAATCTTTTCTCGCATACGAGTAAATATAAAAAAGGCTGGTGTTTTAGTTAATTTAGATGAAGTCTTTTTTACAGCTTCTATAGGCGCGGTTTTTGGAAAAAGTGGAGATAAGATTGATTCTTTGGTTGATAAAGCAAGCAAAATATTGTCTCAAGCAAAAGATAACGGCAAGGATAGAGTTGAAGTATGTTCTTAAATCTTGATTTTCAAGATGGTTTAAGGATTGTTGATACGCATTGCCATCTAGACAGTGAAGCATTTAAAGATGATTTAGATGAAACTTTAAATCGTGCTTTTAAAAATGGTATAGAGAAAATCATTATACCTGGTGCTGATATAAAAGACTTGCCTTATGCAGCTACAATTGCTCATAAATATAAAAATATTTTTTTTGCAGTAGGGGTGCATCCTTATGAAATTGATAATTATGATGAGAAAATTTTAAGGCAGTATTTATGCGATGAAAAATGTATAGCTGTAGGTGAATGTGGGCTTGATTATTTCCGTTTTAAAAGTGATCTTGCTGAAGAAATTCAAAAAGAAAAAGAAAATCAAAAAAAGATTTTTACCGCGCAACTTGAACTTGCTATTGAATTTAAAAAACCTGTTATCATCCACTCAAGAGAAGCAAATCATGATACCTATGAGATTTTACATGGGTATTCTAAGGATCTTGCAGGAGGAGTTTTACACTGCTTTAATGCAAGCGAGCATTTATTAACTCTTTTTGAAGAGGGATTTTATTTTGGCATTGGGGGAGTTTTAACTTTTAAAAATGCTAAGAAATTAGTTGAAATTTTACCTAAAATTCCAAAAGATAGATTGTTGCTTGAAACTGATGCTCCATATCTTACTCCAGAGCCTTATCGTGGTAAAAGAAATGAACCTTTATTAACTCAATTGGTAGCAAATAAAATGTGTGAAGTATTGAATTTATCAAGAAAAGAGCTTCTAGAAATTTGTTTTAATAATTCTGAAAAATTATTTTTTAAAGGTTTTTAATGAAAAAAATTTTATTGTGTTTTTTAATATGTTTTAATTTTCTTTTTGCACAAATTAATACTCCTGAATTTTATGAAAGACAAATGAATGTTTTAAGAAATTTAGATATTAATCCAAGTTTTATCAGTGATTTGATTTTTGTACAAACTCAACAAGATATAAAATCAAAACACGCTCAAACTTTAATAGATAGTATGCAAAATTTTTCAAAAGTTACTCCTATGATAAGAAAAATTTTAGCCCAGCAGGAAGTTCCTGATGAGATTTTGTATCTAGCTATGGTTGAATCAGGCTTGAAAACTCATAGCGTTTCTAATGCCAAGGCTGTAGGGGTTTGGCAATTTATGCAACCAACAGCTAGAAATTTGGGTTTAAGAATCGATGCTTATGTTGATGAAAGGCGTGATCCGGTCAAGTCAACTTATGCTGCTACAAATTATTTAAAAGAGTTAAAAGAAGAATTTGGCAAATGGTATTTAGCACTTTTAGCTTATAATTGCGGAAATGGCAAACTAAGACAAGCTATCAAGCAAGCAGGAAGTGATGATTTAAGTGTTTTATTGAACCCAGATAAGAAATATCTTTCTTTAGAAACTAGAAATTTTATAAGAAAGATTTTAACGCTTGCTTTTTTAGCCAATGATAGGGATTTTTTACTAGATAAAGATGCGTCTTTAATGAATTATGCTTTAAGCAATGAATTTGCAAAAGTTGATGTCCCTTCTTCTGCATCTTTAAAAGAAATAGCTAAAAATTTAAATATGGATCTTGCAACTTTTAAGAAATATAATCCACAATTTAAACATAATTTTACGCCTCCTGGTAAAGGGTATTATATGTATATACCACTTAATAAAGTAGCATTTTTTGATAAAAATTTTAAAGCAGAAAAACTTGCGAAGGTTGATACAACTATACCTATGACAAGAATTTATACCGTTAAGTCTGGTGACTCTTTATATAAAATAGCAAAAAATTATAATATAAGTGTTGATGAAATTCGAGAATTTAATAAAATAGCAAAAAATCATCTTAGCATTAATCAAAAATTAATTATACCAATCAAGGAGAATAAAAATGCAAATAAAAACAATTACACTAAAGTTGTCAGCCGTTAGTCTAGGGGCTTTATTTTTTAGTGGTTGTTTAGGCACTAGTTTTTTTTCTAGCTTGGATAATGCTCAAGTGTATTATCCTTCAAACGATTTTAAAAGCAGTCCTAGTTCTTCATCAGGGACTAAAGGAACGATGAAGCCTTATACTATCAACGGTAAAACTTATTATCCTACTGTTGTAGCAGTAGGCGAAACTGCTGATGGTATTGCGAGTTGGTATGGACCAGGCTTTCACGGCAAGAAAACCTCTAATGGCGAAACCTATAATCAAAATGCTTTAACCGCGGCTCATAAAACTTTACCTATGAATACCATCTTAAAAGTAACCAATCTAAATAACAATCGTCAAGTTACCGTTCGTGTGAATGATAGGGGTCCTTTTGTAAATAATCGTATTATAGATTTATCAAAAGGAGCTGCTAGTCAAATTGATATGATTGCTTCAGGAACAGCTCCAGTAAGGCTTGAGGTTATAGGGTTTGGATCAAGTAATTCGGGTAATAATATTGTACATTCTAATGTAAACTATGGAAATAGTGGAGAGATTGCAAATAATGGACAAATTTATGAAGGTGGAAATTTTATGGTTCAAATTGGAGCCTTTAAAAACCCAGCTGGAGCACAAACGATAGCAGCAAGATATAAAACTTATAGAACTTATAGCTCTACTATACGCACAAGCTCAGTGGATGGGTTAAATCGCGTTTTCTTAACAGGCTTTAGAAGTGAAGATGAAGCAAGGGATTTTGCTGCAAGTGGTGCATTTGCAGGTGCATTTGTTGTAAGAGAATAGAAATTATGACAGAATTGATTTTTTTGGATGTAGATGGCTGTTTAACTGATGGAAAAATTATTTATACTTCTAATGGAGAATTTATTAAAGAATTTGATGTAAAAGATGGAGCGGCTATCGAGGCTTGGCTAAAGCTTGGTAAAAAAATTGCTATTATTACAGGTAGAAATTGTCCTTGTGTTGAAAAAAGAGCTAAAGATTTAAAAATAGAAATTTTATATCAAGGTATCAAAGATAAGTTAGCTTGTGCAAAAGAAATTTTACAAAAACTTAATTTAGATTTTTCTCAGTGTGCGGCTATTGGGGATTATTTTAACGATAAGGCTTTACTTGAAAGTGTAGGACTTAGTTTTAAGCCAAAAGATGGTCATAAAGATTTAAATGTAGACATAGTGCTTAGCAAAAAAGGTGGTAAGGCTGCTGTAGCACAGATGATAGAAATTTTAGTAGAAAAAAATCATCTAAAAGAAGAATGGAATAAGCTTTGGCTATAAAAATTTTTGGAATTTTAATTGCTCTTTTTACAATTACTTTTACGATTTTAAGTCTGCAAGATCCGTATTCTTTGAATTTGCAAACTAATGCTTTAAATTTTAAAAATATTGAGGCTAAAAATTTGAAAGCTTATGAGAGTAATGCTAGTACAATTAAGGCATATTATAAGGCAAATTCTTGGGTGAGATATGCAGATAGAGATGAATTTAATGACTTTATTACTTTAAATTTAGATTTTAATCTTAGTGCGAATCGTTTAGAGTTTTTCAATAAAGATATGAGCAAGGTTTTGTTTGAAGGAAATGTTACTTATATAGGTTCTAATAATGTCAAAATTATTTCTCAAGAGGTAGAATACCAACCTAAGGATAAAATTTTACACACAAATACTAATTTTAAAGCTCTGATCAATGGAAGTATTATTAACGGAAATACTTTAAACTATGATATAAAAAATAAAATTTTAAATATCCAAGGAGTAAGTGCGTGGTTGCAAGACAAATAATTTTATTGTTGGCTTGTGTAAGTGTAACTTGGGCAACTCAAATTGAAGTAAAAGCTTTAAATTTTTACTCAGATGAAAATAAGGGTGAAAGTATTCTTAGTGGAAATGTAGAAGTAATTAGGGGTGATGATATTTTAAATTCTGAAAAATTGATTATTTATACGGATAAAAATCGCAAACCTATTCGTTATGAAGCAATGCAAAATGCTAGCTTTAAGATTGTTTTAAAAGGTAAAACTTATAAAGGTAGTGGAGATAAATTTATTTATAATGTTATTAAAGATACTTACGAGATTAATGGTCATGCTTATATAAATGAGCTTGGAAGCAATCAAAAACTTTTTGGTGATAAAATAATAGTCGATAGAAAAGCTAATATTTATCGAGTAGAGAGCAAGGATCAAAAACCTGCTCGTTTTGTATTTGACCTTAAAGACAAATGATAATTAGTGCTAAATTTATCACTTCTTTAGTGAAATTTGATGAGAATTTGAGCTCAAATTTTAGTGAAGTAGCATTTTTGGGGCGTTCCAATGTCGGAAAAAGTTCTTTAATCAATTCTTTGTGTAAACAAAAAAATTTAGCCAAAAGTTCGGCAACTCCTGGAAAAACTCAGCTTATAAATTTTTTCGAAGTAGCTTGCAAAAGAAATGAAGAAAAATTTAATATCAATTTTATCGATTTACCAGGGTTTGGTTATGCAAAGGTTTCTAAAAATTTAAAAGAAATATGGAATCAAAACTTAGATGAATTTTTAAAATTAAGAACCTCGATAAAGTTATTTATACATTTAATCGACTCAAGACATACTCATTTAGAGATCGATGTAAATTTAAACGACTATTTGAAAAGATTTTTACGACCTGATCAAAAAATTTTAAAAGTTTTTACCAAATGCGATAAATTAAATCAAAGTGAAAAAGCTAAGTTAAAAAATGAATTTAAAGACTCTATTTTAGTTTCAAATTTGAATAAATTTGGCCTTGATTCTTTAGAAGATATTATTATCAATCAAACTTTAGGTCTTGATAAATGAGAAGAAATTTAAGTGCTTATAAAGCAAAATTTAATGGAGCTTATGTCTTTTTAGGATTTTTTTTTCTAATTTATCAGATTCTTGGTTCGACTTTTGTATATACCCCGTTACTTTATGGGATTTTTTTCTGTTATATGTTTTGCTTATTAGAAGAGAGAGAGAGAACTTTTTCAAAGTTTGATTTTAGATGGTATTTTTCTTTATTTTTTTTATTTTTTACTGATATAACTTATAATTTTTTTATTTTTTCATCTTGGTTGGCATTTTTTATTTTTTATTATCTTTGTGCAGATTGGATTAAGACAAATTTAAAAATTGGTAAATTTATCCCTGTTGTTTTTGTGCTTTGTGCTTACGGCATTATTTTGTTTTTGGATATGATATTGTCTTATATTGGAGATGAAAAAATTAAAATTTTAGGATGGGCGTATATTGTTTCAGTTTTTATAGAATGTTGTTTAGCTTATGTGTTTTTTAAAGGTAAAATTTAAATGAGAATGCGTCTAGTTGTTGGATTTATACTATTGTTTTTTATATTTTTATTAAGTCGTGTGTATTATTTGAGTATAAAATCAAATGTATATTATGAAGAGCTTGCTAAACAAAATGCCATAAAAACTGAATTTTTACCACCTGTTAGGGGTCAAATTACAGATAGAAATGGAACTTTATTGGCTATTAATGATTTGGGTTTTAGTATTTCTATTAAACCTTATTTAAGTATTAAAAAGTCAAATAAAGGAATTTTAGATAAAGAATTATCTGAACTTATAAATTTATTCCCCGATTTAAATGCTAGTAAATTAGCAGAAATTTATAAGAGAAATGATTCTTACTATAATCAAGATTTTATTAAAGTTGTAGATTTTATACCCTACGATGAGATTATTCCGCATTATTCAGAGTTAAATCTTAATAAAACAATAAAAATAGATCCTGTTGTAAAAAGAAAATATCCTTTTGGAAAATTGGCTTCGCATATTATTGGGTATGTAGGTAAGGCAAATTTGCAAGATGTTCAAGAAAATGAAATAGCAAAACTTTCTAACTATACGGGAAAAAGCGGTATAGAACGCTATTATAATGATATTTTACAAGGAGAAAAAGGAACTAGGGTTTATAAGGTTAATGCCTTAAATCAAGAAGTAGAACAGCTTACTTACACTCCTGCTAAGTCTAATGATATAGAACTTACGATAGATATAGAGCTTCAGTCTTATTTAACTTCATTGTTTGAAGGGAATGCTGGGGCTGCTATAATTATGAATGTAAATGATGGATCTATTTTAGCTGCAGGGAGTTTCCCTGAATATGATCTTAATCCTTTTGTAACAGGGATTTCTTTTAAGGATTGGGATGAGCTTTCAAATAGTCTTGATCATCCTTTTACAAATAAACTTATAAATGGATATTATCCTCCAGGTTCTGTTGTAAAAATGGGAGTAGGGCTTTCTTTTTTAAATTCTAAAAATATTAGCCAGTCGACTCAATATGTTTGCAATGGAAGCATTGAGCTTGGAGGCAGGTTTTTTAGATGTTGGAATCGATCGGGTCATGGACCTGTGGATTTAAAACATGCGATAAAATATAGTTGTGATGTTTATTTTTATAATGGCAGTTTGCAAGTTGGAATCGATCAAATAAGTGAAACTTTATCTCGCATTGGCTTTGGAGTGAAAACAGGGGTAGATTTACCTAGTGAATTTGTAGGAACTTTACCAAGCAAAAAATGGAAGATGCAAAGATATAGACAATCTTGGTTTCAAGGTGATACTTTAAATACAGCTATAGGTCAAGGTAATTTTCTTGCAACACCTATGCAAATTGCTAGATATACGGCTCAAATCGCAAAAGGTGGAGAGGTTATACCTCATTTTTTAAAAAGCATAGAAAATAATAATACAACTATAGAAAATCAAATGGATGAAAATAAAAAAGAAATTTTTACTTTATTTGAAAAGAGTCAATTGCCTTATATAAGAGATGCAATGTATGCCGTTGCCAATGAGCAAGGAGGAACCTCTTATCGTTATTTGCATAATCTTGATGTGAAAGTTGCAGCAAAAACAGGAACCGCTCAGGTTGTGGGATTTTCACAAACAGATAAAAATAGGGTCGATGAAAAACAATTTGAGTATTATACTAGATCTCATGCGTGGCTTACTTCTTATGCTCCTTATTCTAAGCCAAAATATGTAGTTACCGTTCTTTTGGAGCATGGTGGGAGAAATATTACTTCAGGGGCAACTGTAGCTAAAATTTATCAAAAAATGATTGAACTTGGATATTTTAAATAATTTTTAGTTGTAAATTGAGTTTTGCAAAAAAAACTTTTTTAGCATTTGGTTTAAAAACCTTGTATTAAATAAATTATAAGTTTAATACAAGGAAAATTTATCTATATTAACAAAAATATCTTAAAAGATGGCTTTTGTTCTTTTTTCAAGCCAAACTAGAGCTTTTGGAAAATCACCTAGCTTAGGAGAAAGTTTTTCAAATACTTCTTTGTGGTAATTGTTTAACCACTCTTTTTCTTTTTCATCTAACATTTTTGTATCAATACAAGATATTTCAAAAGGACAAAGAGTAACAGGTTTAAAGTATAAAAATTCTCCAAAATCTTTATTTTTAGGATTTTCTACTTTGGTATGAATAACTAAATTTTCAAGTCTTATACCCCATTTACCTACTTTGTAAATACCTGGCTCTATGGAAGTTAGCATACCTTCTTTGGCTTTTGTTTTTTCAAGCACAGGGGATAGATAAGATAAAACTTGTGGACCTTCATGGACATTTAAAAAATATCCCACGCCATGTCCTGTGCCGTGCATATAGTCAATTTGTTCTTTCCATAAAGGTGCGCGTGTGATTGCATCAAGTAAGGGCATAGCTATATCTTTTGGAAAAATTGCACTGGAAATGGCAATATGTGCTTTTAAAACCAAGGTATAGTCATGAATTTGTTCTGCATTAGCCTTTCCTATTGGTACAACGCGTGTAATATCTGTTGTGCCATTTTTATATTGTCCACCAGAATCAATAAGTAAAAGCCCATCTTTTTTAAGATAAGCAAAACTCTCTTTTGTGGCTTTATAATGTGGATATGCTGCGTTTTCGTTAAAGCCTGCTATAGTGGCAAAACTATCACTTATGTAGTACTTGCTTTGTGCTCTAAATTCGCTCGCTTTAGTATCTATGTCCAATTCGCTTATTAATTCTTTATTTTCTATCGCTTCTTCAAGCCAAGCAAAAAATTTACATAAAGCCACTCCATCTTCTATCATAGCATCTTGTATATGCGCTATTTCTTTTGTATTTTTAGCTGCTTTTAAATGAGTGCTTGGATTAATTTCTTGAATGATTTTTACGCTTTTGTCTAAAGAATTCATGAGTAAAGCGGTCATTTTTGAAGGTTCAATAAGCAAATTTGTATTTGCAAGTTTTTCAAGCTCCATGATGATTTCATCATAATTTTTAAGCCAAAACCCATCTAAATTTAATTTTTTTTCAAGTTCTGAATTTACTTTTTTCTGATCAACAAAAAGCAAAACTTTGTCTTCCAAGATTAGTAAATGACTTAAAAATACAGGATTGTAATTTACATCATTCCCCCTTAAATTTGTAAGCCAAGCTATATCATCAAGGCTGGAGATTAAATGAGAAGTAGCATTTAAATTTTTCATTTTTTGACGCACTAATGCTAATTTTTCTTTTCTTGAGTAAGAGCAGTATTCTAGTTCGTGTTCATAAATTTTTTCTTGTGGTAAAGTAGGACGATCTTTCCAAAGTGGACTTATCAAATCTATATGTTTTAAATTTGCCTTGCAATTAATCTGTAAATCTTTTTGCAAAGATAAAGGTAAAAGTGCAAAATCGATGCCTAAAATTTGATCTTCGCTTAAATTTTTTTCCAACCATTTGGTAAAAGTATTTTTAGCATCTTGCTTTTGTAAAAGTATGCCACTACCTTCTAATTCCTTTTGTGCTTGAAGCCAATATCTTCCATCTACCCACAAAAAGCCCTTTTCTTGTGTGATAAGAACTGTTCCAACAGAACCCTTAAAGCCACTGATAAAGACTCTGTTTTTGTAATATTCTGGTAAATATTCGCTCAAATGCGGATCCGCGCTTAAGATGAGATAGGCGTCAATATTATTTTCTTTCATTAATCTTCTAAGTTTTAATACTCTTTGTTTGTAAATACTCATATTTTCTCCTTAATATTATTTTTTAGTATTTTATTGATAGGTTTTTTGAGTATAAGTAAAATTATAACAGCACCAAGTAATATCCACATACATTGGTAAAATAAATTTGGCAAATAAGCTATATTTTCTTCACTTGCTTTACCACCTATGAATCCAGCTAAAGCATTGCCTAATGCACTTGCCACAAACCAAAGTCCCATGACTTGATTTTTGATTAAATCAGGGGCGACCTTAGTCATTATAGAGAGTCCAATAGGAGACACGCATAGTTCCCCAAGTGTTAAAAAGAATATACTTATGATAATCCAAGCCATGGATATTGGTAAACCATTGTTATTTATTAGATTTTGTAAAGCAAAGGTTATCATCATAAAACCAATACCGGCAAATAATATTCCTAAAATAAATTTTCTAATGGAAGAAAAATATATATTTTTTTCTCTAAAAATATCCAAATATAACTTGCTATAGGAGCAAGTATGATGATAAAAATTGGATTAAAAGATTGAAACCAGTTTGTTGGAATTTTCCAATCAAAAATATTTCTATTTGTAAAATCTTGCGCAAAAAGATTATAAGCGGTAGGGTTGTTGTTTAAAAGTACTCCAAAAAAAGTGGCTGCAAAGAATAAAACAATTAAAATTATTAATTGTTGTTTCTCTCTTTTATTTAAGGCTTTAAAAACAAAAAGATATATGAAATAAATTACCAAACATAGTAAAATTACAATTAGAAGTTTTTTTGATAGTATTATATGGGATTGATATTTACAAGATTAATAAACATTAGAAAAAATCCAATAATACTTAACAAGCTTATACTTAGTATAAGAGTTAAATTTTTACTTTTTTAAATGGTTGTTCCCAGTTTTGCTTTAAGGTGCAATTTTTATGAAATTCTTCAAGCTCAAGGGCAACTTTAAAATATAAAATAAGCAAAGAGATTAGCATGCCTAAATCTCCTAGCCAAATCCTAAATGATAAATTCCATTTTGCTTGAACAAAACCACATATAAAGAGGAGTAATAAATGTTCCAGTGTTAATTCCTATATAAAAAATCGTATAGCCAGTATTGCATCTTGTATTATTTTGTTTATATAACATTCCAACTGTTACAGAAGCGCTAGTTTTAAAAAATCCAGTACCAATAACGATAAAAGCAAGCCCTAGAAAATATAGATGTGCTTAAAATAGATAAGGCTATGCTAATATGTCCTAAAGCTATAATAAAAGAACCTGGAAATAAAGCCTTTTTTGCCCTGAATAATTATCAGTAATCCAGCCTCCAGGAAGCGTGCTGTTAAATACAAGCTCCTGCAAAAATACCATAAAAGCAAATCTTTCTCAAAGTTCTACCATTGATAAAGAGAATAAGGGCTTGCGATGACCTAGGAAATTTGTATCGAGTTTTTGTATTTTTTGTTTAGTCACTTCCCAATACCTTTCTTTTTTTATGCTTAAAATATTTTAACTAATAGTAATAAAAAAATAATTAAATTATAATATTTTAATATTATTATAAATTAACAAATTTGAACATTAAATCAAGCTTTAATTTTAAACCCTGTGTGTTGTATAGTTTTATTTTATCAATTTTTAAAGCTATAGGAAGATTTTCTAAATTTTGTATAAAATTGAGTAAGTCTTTAAAGTTGCCATTTAAACTTAGAAAAACATAATTATAGTGGATAAAATTTTTGTTTTCTTGGGAAAATTTTATTTCATTAATGGTTAAATTTTTGGATAAATTATTGATTTTTTTATTGAAAAAATCTTTATCATAAAAAAATAAATGCAATTTTTCTTTATAGTATTTTAATTTTTCTTCCTCTGTTTTTATCTGTTTTGTTAGCTTTGTCTCTATTTCTTTAAGATGTGAATTTTCTATTTTTGCTTCATTTAACGTAAGGTAATTATGTTCTACTAATGTTTTTTGAAAAATATCTTCCAAAAAGTGATCGTGAATTTTAAAAGCTAAAAACAAAGCACAAAGGCAGATAAAAGAAATAAAAAGAAATTTTTCCCTAGGATTTAAATTTTGCAAAAATACTTCTATTTTATTCATGTATGACTTCTAATATGATATTAAATGTTTCTTCATTTTTATCAAGAATTTTAAAAGCAGAATTTAGATTTTTTAATGCTCTTTTAAAGTGGTTTTCATCGATAAAAGAAAGAATGATTTTTGTTTGTTCAAATTCAAGATTTGTGATTTTGAGTTCATTGGAGTTAAGCCATGATATGATTTGATTTAGAATGATTGCCTTATTTTTGTCTAAATTGATTTCTTTTGTTATAGTGGATAAAATATGAAATTGTTGTTGTGTAGATGATATTTTATTAGAAAGAGTAAAGTTTAAATCTTGTATGTTTGTTAATAATTTTTGCTTATCTTGTTTTAGTTTAGAAATTTCTTCTTGTATGATAAAATTTTTATTTTGAATTTCCTTATTTTGTTTGTACTCTATAAAATCTTTAAATAATAAAGTCATCATGCTAAGACCAAAGCTAAAAATAAATATTAATATAATTTTAAAAGAAATAGATATTTTTATTTTATTATGCTTGATAAAATTACAATTTTGATCTAGATTTTTTATACTATATGAACTTAATTTCAATAAACTATTTTTATCAAGAATATCATTTAGATTTAAACATTTTATTTGAGATGAGAAGTAATGTTTGATTGTATCCAAATCCTGATAAAGTAGCAATTTGCTTTCATAGTGTTTTAAAAGTTCTATAAATCGATTTTGTTTAAAAAATAAATCCATATTGCTTGGGTTGAAATTTTCGATTTTTTTAAGATTGATAAATTTTCCCTCTTGGTAAAAATATAAATATAAAGTTTGATCATATAAATTTAAAACACAATAATTACTTTCCTCAATAAATCTTTCATCAAATAAAGCTTGAAAAATTAAAGGCTCGGGAAAGCAAAAACGACTTTTTTTTAATTTGTAAACAGGTGCTAAAAAACAATGATAAATTTCATTATGTTTAAAAAAAGCTATTTGATAGTCAAAGGGTTTGCTTAGCTTAAAATCTGTGGTTAAATTGTTAAAAAGTTTGTCTTCTTTGAATATTCCTGTTCTTTGAGTATAAAGCAAATCTGTAGATTTTATAAAATTTATTTTATTTAATGAATTAATTTTCATCATTTAAAAGTTTTTTTAAAAATTCTTCATCTTTTTGCCAGTTTTTTTTCACTGTTACGAAAAGCTTTAAAAGTACCTTTTTTTGTGCAAGTTTTGAAATTTTAAAGCGTGCATCTTTGCCTATTCTTTTTAAAGTTACCCCTTCTTTTCCTATAAGCATACCCTTGTGAGAGTTTGTATCTGTGATGATATTGGCTTCTAGGATTAAAAGATTAGGTGTATCTTTGGTGCGATTGATAAGCACTTCGCTATTATAAGGAAGCTCATCGCTTAAATTTTCATAAATACTTTCAAGTATGAAATCTCTATAAATTTCTTTTTCGCTACTCGCGCTTAAAAATTCAGGATCATAAAAATACTCATGTTCATCAAGGTATTTTACTATCTCGTCTAATAAACCTTTTTTATAGCTTTTTTTCTTGGAGGAATAAGGAATGATAGCCTTAAAATATTCGCTAAATTTTGCATATTCGCTAAGTTTTTTTAAAAGTGTAGCATTGTCGGTTAAATCTACTTTATTTAAAGCGATGATATGTGGTACTTGTGGGTTTAGACTAAGAAAATTTTCATAGTCTTTTGTGCTATCAAAAACACTTGCTACAAATAAAATCATATCACAATCCCCCATGGATTTAATAGCACTTTGGACAAGCAGTTGATTAAGCGTAGCACCGCTTTCGTGAAGTCCTGGGGTATCGATAAAAATGATTTGATTTTTTTCATGCATCACTATGGCTTTGATTTTACGCCTTGTGGCATTTTGTTTGTGAGAAACTAGGGCGATTTTTTCTTCTAATAAGGAATTGATTAAAGTACTTTTTCCTGCATTAGTACGCCCTATGATGCTAACAAAGCCACTTTTCACAAAATATACCTTGCAAGATCTTTATTTTCTATGATATCTCCGAGTTTTTCTTCTACCATTTTTTTATCCACTACGAATTTTTTACCCGCATACTCATCAGCTTCAAAGCTTAAATCTTCAAGTAATTTTTCTATCACAGTATGTAAGCGTCTAGCACCTATATCTTGCATTTCTTCATTGGCTCTTGAAGCTATTTTTGCTATTTCTTTAATTGCTTCATCATTAAAATCAAGTTCTAAATTTTCAGTTTTTAAAAGCTGAGAGTATTGTTTTAAAAGTGAATTTTTAGGGCGTGTTAAAATTTCATAAAGAGCTTTATCATCAAGACTATCTAATTCCACTCTTAAAGGAAAGCGTCCTTGCAATTCAGGGATAAGATCGCTTGGTTTGCTAAGATGAAAAGCTCCTGCGGCGATAAAAAGAATATGATCGGTTTTTAAAGTACCTATTTTTGTTTGTACATTTGATCCCTCGACTATAGGAAGTAAGTCTCTTTGCACCCCTTCTTTGCTTGGATCTTGGCGGTTTGAATTTCCGCTTGAAACAGCGATTTTATCGATTTCATCAATAAAAATAATCCCTTCATTTTCCGCTCTTTTTAAGGCTTCGCTTTTGATGCTTTCTTGATCTAGGATTTTTTCTCCTGCTTCGTTTTTTAAAGCATTTTTAGCGTCTTTGATTTTCATTTCTTTTTTGACTTTTTTACTGCCAACGCCTATAACCTTAACTATATCTTGCATTGCACCCATTTCAGGAGGTAGGTTAGGATTGGTATCAAACATATTTTGTGAAATTTCTATCTCTATGGCGCTTTCATCAAGATCGCCATTTCTTAGTTTAGTTCTCATTTTTTCAAGACTGTTTTTATATTCTTCTTGTTTTTCATCGCTGATACCCTTTGGTAGAGGTGGCAAAAGTTTTTCTAAAATTTTATTTTCTATAAATTCATCGATTTTATCTTTGTTTTTTTCTCTTTGTTCGTTTTTTACTAAATTTAAAGCTGCATTGGCAAGATCTCTTACCATGCTTTCTACATCACGACCTACAAAACCTACTTCAGTATATTTACTCGCTTCGATTTTGATAAAAGGAAAGCCCATCATTTTAGCTAAACGCCTAGCGATTTCTGTTTTTCCAACACCTGTAGAACCTATCATCAAGATATTTTTAGGCACGATATCATCTTGTAACTCAGAGCTAAGTTGCATTCTGCGGTAGCGATTTCTTAAAGCTATAGCTATGATTTTTTTAGCTTTTTTTTGTCCTATAACATAATCATCTAAAAATTTAACAATTTCTTTTGGAGTTAGATTCATTTCTCATCCTCGATTACATAAGTTTTGATATTGGTATTAGTATAAATGCAAATTTCACCTGCAATTTGAAGACTTGATTTTACAAGTTCTTCTTCATCTAAATTGGTATGTTTTGCTAAGGCTCTGGCAGCTGAAAGTGCATAGTTTCCACCACTTCCTATAGCTGCGATTTGTCCATCTTCAGGTTCGACCACATCGCCTGTACCAGAAAGTAGAAAAATGTGATTTCTATCAAGTACAAGCATCATGGCTTCAAGTTTTCTTAGGTATTTGTCTTTTCTCCATTCTTTAGAAAAGTCAATTGCTGCTTTTAAAAGATCGCCTTTAGAACTTTGAAGGAGATTTTCAAACATATCAAAAAGATTAAAAGCATCAGCCGTTGATCCTGCAAAACCTGCCAAAACTTTGCCATTGTTGAGTTTTCTAATCTTTACAGCATTGCCTTTTAGCACTGTATTTCCAAAGCTTACTTGTCCATCTCCGCCAATTACGGATTTATTTTTACCTTTGTAAGCTAAAATTGTTGTTGCGTGAAACATTATTCTGCCTTTATGTTTATGTTAAATTTAGCATGGATTGCGTGTCCAAGTTTTACGCTTACTTCGTGGATTCCTAAGCTTTTTAAGGTGTCGCATTCTAAACTTTTTTTATCGATTTCTATATGGCTTTGTTCTTTTAGTGCGTGAGCGATTTCATCTTTAGTTACACCACCAAATAAACTTCCATTTGCACCTACAGGTTTTGAAATTTCAAGAGTGATTTTGCTAAGTTCTTTTTTGAGTTTTTCTAAATTTGCGATTTCAAAGCGTAAATTTTCAGCCTCTTTTTTCTTATCGCTTTCGTATTTTCTTAAAACTTCATTAGTAGCTGCTTTAGCAAAGCCTTTAGCGATTAAGAAATTTTGTCCGTAACCGTCTTTTACTTCTTTTATTTCTCCTGCTTTTCCAAGTGCTTTTACATCTTTGATTAATAATACTTTCATTTTATTCCTTTATTAAAATTTTCTTCCATTTTTTCCTGCGATGATAAAACGCAAAGCATTAAGCTTGATAAAGCCTGCTGCATCTTTTTGATTATACACTTCATCTTCTTCAAAAGTACAATAAGCTGCGTTAAACAAGCTATCGTTCGAACTTTCGCGTCCTATAACCATCACATTGCCTTTATAAAGCTCGAGTTTTACTCTACCATTGGCGTGAATTTGTGACTCATCGATTAAGGCTTGAAGCATCATTCTTTCAGGCGAGAACCAATAGCCATTGTAAATTAAACTTGCGTATTTTGGCATGAGTTCATCTTTTAAGTGTGCTGCTTCTCTATCAAGCGTGATGCTTTCAAGCGCCCTGTGTGCTTTTAAAAGTATGGTACCGCCTGGAGTTTCGTAACAACCACGGCTTTTCATACCTACATAGCGATTTTCTACTATATCAAGGCGTCCTATACCGTGTTTGCAGCCTAGTTCGTTAAGTTTGGTTAAAAGTCCTGCAGGACTTAGTTTTTCTCCATTTATCGCTACTAAATCTCCTTTTTGGAAATCAAGTTCTATAATTTCACTTTCATTTGGAGCATCTTTTGGGCTTTTACTCCATCTCCACATATCTTCTTCAGGTGCGTGTGCAGGATCTTCTAAGACAAGTCCTTCGTAAGAAATATGAAGTAAATTTGCGTCCATAGAATAAGGAGATTTTCCTTTTTTCTTGGAAATATCAATGCCGTGTTTTTGTGCATAAGCAAGGAGTTTTTCACGGCTGTTTAAATCCCACTCACGCCATGGAGCGATGATTTTTAAATCGGGACTAAAAGCAAGATAGCCAAGTTCAAAACGCACTTGATCGTTTCCTTTACCTGTGGCACCATGGCTTACCGCATCAGCACCTGTTTGTAGGGCGATTTGTGCTTGACTTTTTGCTATGAGTGGTCTTGCTATGCTTGTTCCTAAAAGATACTCTCCTTCATAAATCGCATTGGCTCTAAACATAGGAAATACATAATCTTTAACAAATTCATCTCTTAAATCTTTAATGAAAATATTTTCTTCTTTTATGCCTAAAGAAAGGGCTTTTTTTCTCGCAGGTTCAAGTTCTTCGCCTTGACCAATATCTGCTGTAAAAGTTACAACTTCACAATTATATTCATCTTGAAGCCATTTTAAAATAATACTCGTATCAAGCCCTCCAGAATACGCTAAAACTACTTTTTTTACTTCATTTTTCATAAGATATCCTTTGTTAAAATAGATTTGAAAATTATAAAATTGTATCCAAATTTCATTAAAGAAAAGTTTTTACTTGCTATTTTCTTAAAAAAATAAAGCAAAGGCGTAAGCAAATTTTGTTCCAAAAATTGATTTTTTTTGCTAAAATTGCTTTTATGAGAGTAGATAAATTTTTAAATGTAGTTAATATCACGAAAAGAAGAGCTATTTCTGAAGATATGTGTAAAAGTGGTGTAGTGGGGATTAATGGCGTTATTGTTAAGGCGAGTAAAGAGGTTAAGGTAGGTGATATTATTACTTTACATTTTACTGAATACACTCAAAAATATAAAGTGCTAGCTCTACCTAGTACGAAAAGCATTCCTAAAAACGCACAAAATGAATATGTGGTAAAATTATGAAAGAATTTATTTTAGCAAAAAATGAGATCAAAACGATGCTTCAAATAATGCCTAAAGAAGGTGTTGTTTTGCTTCAAGGAGATTTGGCTAGCGGAAAAACAAGCTTGGTGCAAGCTTGGGTTAAATTTCTTGGTCTTGATGCAAGGGTAGATTCTCCAACTTTTTCCACTATGCAAAAATATGAAAATCATGATATTTGCATTTATCATTATGATATTTATCAAGAAGGTTTAGAAGGACTTTTAGCGAATGGTTTATTTGAAAATTTTTTTGAAAAAGGTTTGCATTTGGTTGAATGGGGCGGTGAAAATTTGAAAAAAACTTTAATGAAATTTGGAATTTCTACTATCCAGATTAAAATTAGCATTAAAGATGACAAAAGAAAGTATGAAATTTATGAGTAAATTAGAAATTGTAAATTTGGAAAAAATTATTAAAAAAACTAAGATTATACATGGAATTTCTTTGGAGGTTAATAGCGGAGAAGTTGTAGGACTTTTAGGGCCAAATGGTGCAGGAAAAACAACAACTTTTTATATGATATGTGGACTTATTTCTCCAAGTAGTGGAAAAGTTCTTTTAGATGGTTTAGATGTGACAAAAGATCCTTTAAATAAAAGAGCTCGATCAGGGATAGGTTATTTACCTCAAGAAAGTAGTATTTTTAAGGATTTAAGTGTAGAAGATAACCTGCTTTTAGCGGCTCAGATTTTTTATAAAGATAAAAAAATTTTACATGATAAAGTTGAGCAAATGCTTGAACTTTTAAGTATAGAACCTATTCGTTTAAGGAAAGGTTTAAGTTTAAGTGGAGGCGAAAGAAGGCGTTGTGAGATCGCTCGAAGTTTGATGTGTGAACCTAAGTTTTTGCTTCTTGATGAGCCTTTTGCAGGTGTTGATCCTATAGCAGTAGCTGAAATTCAAACTTTAATTAAAGAGCTTAAAAGATTAGGAATTGGGGTTTTAATTACCGATCATAATGTGCGTGAGACTTTGGCTATTTGTGATAGAGCTTATGTTATAAGATCAGGTTCTTTACTTGCTAGTGGGAATGCTGATGAAATTGCAACCAATAAAGACGTGAAAAAGTATTATTTAGGAGCGGAGTTTAAACTCCTTGATTGATGTTAAAGCAAAAAATCACCCAAGCGCCCAAGACTAAAATTTCTCAAACTTTACGCTCTTGGTTGCCTATTTTACAAGCAAATATAGAGGATTTAAAAGAAAATTTAGATAAATTTGCTGAGGATAATCCTTTCTTAAATGTTCAAGATTCGATACAAATTCATGATAAGGGTAAGAATTATTTTGATTCATTTTATAAACATAATGTAAATTCGGCTTTTGTGGATAGTAAAGGAGTTGCCAAAAAAAGTGTTTATGAGCTTTTAAATGAACAGATTCTTCCTCCTTTGTTTCCTACAAACAAATCTCAAGAACTCGCAAAAAAAATTATAGAATGCTTAAATGAGGAAGGATATTTTGAATACGATGAAGAATTTTTAAAAGAGTATTCCTTAGAAGAAATTGAGCGAGTAAGAACAAGATTTAAATTTTTAGATCCTGTAGGAGTGGGAGCTAAAGATTATAAAGAAGCATTTTTATTTGCTCTTGAAAATATGGAATTAGATGAAGATATTGATGAATTTTGCAGAATGTTGATTATGGATTTTGAAAATATACAAAACTATACCAAAGAGCCTTTATATAAAGAAGCATTAGCTGTACTTAAGCGTTTTAGCACTCCTCCTTTTTTGGAATATTTTGAAGATTCTCGTATAATTGTTCCTGATATTTTTGTTTATAAAGAAAATGGTGAAATTAAAGTAAAAATCAATGATGATTATTATCCTGAAATTTCAATCCAAACTGATGGTTTAGAGCATGATTTTTTAAGTCATTACATCAAAGAAGCAAAAAATTTAGTTGATGCTTTAGCGATGAGAAAAGCTACTCTTTATAAAATAGGGCTTATGATAGTAGAATATCAATATGATTTTTTCATGGGAAAAGAGATAAAACCTATGACTTTTAAGGATTTAGCACTTGATTTAGAACGCAATGCTTCGACTATATCAAGAGCTGTGGCAAATAAATATTTAAGTTGTGAAAGAGGACTTATTCCCTTGCGTGATTTTTTTGCTTTTGCTCTTGATGAAGAGGGAGAGACTTCAAATGTAGGTGTTAAAGAATTTGTGGCAAATTTAGTAAAGAATGAAGATCGCAATAAACCTTTAAGCGATAGTAAAATTTTAGAATTAATCAAAGAAGAATTTAAAGTCGATATAGGACGAAGAACTATTACAAAATATCGCAAACATCTTAATATAGCAAGTTCTACAGATAGAAAAAAATTTTATGAACTTGAAGGATGAAATTCTATCAATCTATCAAACCCATTACACTTTTGTTTTATATTTAAATTTAATTTAAATAATATAAAAAAATATTGTTTTATTTTTATAAATATTATTCTTTAATTTAAAAATGTGATACAATAATAACTGTTTTTAAATATCAATTTTCAAAGGAGTTAAAATGGACTTTTTAACAAGCCTTAGTGAGGCAGGGCAATTTGCAATCCAAATCATTATCGTTTTAATTTGTCTTTTTTATGGTGCAAAAAAAGGCGGTATAGCGCTTGGCTTACTTGGTGGTATAGGTATTTTAATGCTTGTATTTGCTTTTCATATAAAGCCTGGAAAACCAGCCATAGATGTTATGCTTACAATTTTAGCGGTAGTGGTTGCGAGTGCAACTTTGCAAGCAAGTGGTGGTTTGGATGTCATGCTTCAAATAGCAGAAAGAATTTTAAGACGCAATCCCAAATTTTTAACAATATTAGCGCCTTTTGTAACCTGCTTTTTGACTATACTTTGTGGAACAGGACATGTGGTTTATACTATTATGCCTATTATTTATGATATAGCGATTAAAAACGGTATTCGTCCTGAGCGTCCAATGGCAGCAGCTTCTATATCATCACAAATGGGTATTATTGCATCTCCTGTATCTGTGGCTGTTGTGAGTTTGACTGCTTTGCTTTTAAATGCTAATCATAAATTAGCAGGTTTTGATGGTTATATTAATCTTCTTCAAATTACTATACCTAGTACATTATTTGGCGTATTGTGTATAGGAATTTTTTCTTGGTTTAGAGGAAAAGATTTGGATAAAGATGAGGTATTTCAAGAAAAACTTAAAGATCCTGAATTTAAAAAATATGTTTATGGGGATTCTAAAACACTTTTAGGTGTTAAACTTCCAAAAAGAAATTGGGTTGCAATGTGGATTTTTTTAGGAGCTATTGCTTTAGTGGCTTTACTAGGTGTATTTGATTTCTTGCGTCCAAACTGGGGGCAAGTTGTAAAAAATGGCATTCCTCAAGTAGATGCTTTAGGCAATCCTAAAATGGATGTTTTATCCATGGTTTCAGTTATTCAGATGTTTATGCTTTTAGCAGGTTCTTTGATTATCATCTTTACTAAAACAGATGCAAAGAAAATCGGCTCTAATGAAATTTTTAAATCAGGTATGATAGCACTTGTTGCGGTTTTTGGAATTTCTTGGATGGCTGATACTATGTTTGCAGTTCACACTCCTATGATGAAAGCAGCGCTTGGAGATATAGTAAAAGAACATCCTTGGACTTATGCTGTCATGCTTCTTTTAATTTCAAAATTTGTAAACTCTCAAGCAGCGGCTATTTCAGCTTTTGTTCCTTTGGCTTTAGGAATTGGTGTTGAACCTGGTGTGATTGTTGCTTTTGCGGCTGCTTGTTATGGATATTATATTTTACCAACTTATCCAAGCGATTTGGCTACTATACAATTTGACAGATCAGGTACTACTCACATCGGTAAATTTGTTATCAATCATAGTTTTATTTTACCAGGTCTTATAGGTGTAATCACTTCTTGTATAGCAGGATATTTTATCGCTATGGCAGCGGGTTATCTTTAACAATTTTTAGCAGGATTTTTCCTGCTAAATTCTTCATTTGTCTTTTTATTTAATATAGATAAAAATTATAAATAAATCATAAAATTAGTATTAATCAAAATATAAGCTTAACAAGGATAGAATAAATCCTATTTTGAATCAATGAGAAAGGGCTATCCTATGGATGTTATCTTTGCTTTGCTTCTACTTTTAGCTTTTGGTAGTTTATGGTTTTTTATCTATTTTTGTGAAATTCAAACTTAGGACATGCGGATGATATTTTTACTAGTTTTAAGCTTAATACTTGCTCTTTATTTATTTTATGCTCTATTATATCCTGAAAAATTTTAAAGGAAAAATATGCTAGAAATTTTAATAACACTGATTATAGCTTTTATATTAGCTTTAATTTTTGGAAACTATCTTTATAAAATTGCAAGCTGTAAAAAAACTATTTTTGATTTTATTTTTAATCCAATTGATAACTTAATTTATAAAATTTGTGCAATTGATAGAAAAAATATGACTTGGCAAAAATATTCTTTGCATTTAATTGCTTTTAATGCCTTAGTGGCTATTTTTTCTTTCGTGATTTTTTATTTACAAGATAAACTTTTTTTAAATCCTAATTCTATAGATTCTATGAAATGGGATTTGAATTTAAACACTGTAATTAGTTTTATTACAAATACAAACCTTCAGCATTATAGTGGAGAGAGTGCTTTAAGTTTGCTTTCGCAAAATACAGGCATTTTACTTGCTATGTTTGTTTCAAGCACAAGTGGATATTCTGCTTGTATGGCTTTTTGTCGTGCTTTATGTAGTATGCAAATGGGAAATTTTTATGAAGATTTTACGCGTATTATTACGCGTTTGATGTTGCCTTTAAGTTTTATTTTGGCTGTAATTTTTATCTCTGAAGGCGTGGTGCAAAATTATCACGCAAATTTTAGCGTGCTTACTTTAGAAAATAAATTTCAAAGCATTGCCACAGGTCCTGTTGCAGCTCTTGAGTCTATAAAACATTTAGGGACAAATGGGGGTGGTTTTTTTGGTGCTAATTCAAGCATGCCTTTTGAAAATCCTACTTTACTTACAAATTTTTTGCAAATTTTATCCATGATGCTTATTCCTAGTGCCTGTGTTGTAGCTTTTGGATTGATGGTTTATCATAGAAAAGAAAGACAAGGTTTTGCTCTTATGGGAAAAGAAGGGGGAGTTATTTTTGGTGCAATGGGGATTATTTTTATCATTTCTTTGCTTTTAGTTTATTTTAGCGAAAAAATGTCAAATCCAAATTTGGATTCTTTGGGTTTAAATGCAAATTTGGGAAATTTGGAAGGTAAAGAAATAAGATTTGGCACAGATGGTTCGAGTTTATTTAGTGCTGTAACTACTGCTTTTACTACAGGAAGTGTCAATAATATGCACGATAGTTTAAATCCATTAAGTATCAGTGCTACTTTGCTAAATATGATGCTAAATGTGGCTTTTGGTGGCGAAGGAGTAGGGCTTATGAATATGATTATTTATGTGCTTTTAACCGTGTTTATTTGTGCATTAATGATAGGTAGAACTCCAGAATTCTTGGGTAAAAAAATAGAAAGCGCACAAATGAAGCTTATAGCTTTGGTAATTCTTATCCATCCTTTATTAATCCTTGTTTTAAGTGCATTAGCTGTTGTTTTTGCAAAAGATAGTATAAGCAATCCTAGCTTTCATGGCTTGGCTCAAATTTTGTATGAATTTAGTTCTTCGGCAGCAAATAATGGTTCAGGACTTGAAGGTTTAAAAGATGATAATTTATTTTGGAATTTAAGCACAGCTTTTGCTATGTTTTGTGGGCGTTATTTGGTTTTAATAGCTCAGCTTGCTATAGCTGGATCGCTTTTGGCTAAAAATACACAAGAAAATACTGCAAATTCTTTAAAAACGGATAATTTAACTTTTATGTTTGTGCTTGTTTGTATTATATATATTTTTGCTGCACTTACTTTTTTTCCAGTGCTTACTTTATCAAGCGTTGCAGAATATTTATCTTTATGGCATTAAGGAGAGTCAATGTCTAAAAAACAAAATAAACTCATTACAAAAGAAATTTTAAATAATGCCATAAAAGGAGCATTTTTAAAATTTGATCCACGCTTTATGGTAAAAAATCCTGTTATGTTTATGGTGGAAGTTGGATCGATTCTTACTTTGATTTTAAGTATTTTTCCTACTTTGTTTAATGGAAATTCTGATGAAAGAATTTATAACATCTTAATCACTTTTATTTTATTTGTAACCTTGCTTTTTGCAAATTTTGCAGAAAGTATTGCAGAAGGAAGGGGTAAAGCCCAAGCAGCTACCTTAAGACAAAGCAAAAAGGATTCTCAAGCTAGACGCATAAAAAGTGATGGCAGTGAAGAAATGCTTAATTCTAGCGAGTTAAAAATAGGTGATATAGTTTTAGTTAAAGCAGGTGAACTTATACCTAATGATGGAGAAATTATAGAAGGTGCTGCAAGTGTTGATGAATCAGCTATTACAGGTGAAAGTGCACCTGTTATGCGTGAAGCGGGCGGTGATTTTTCTTCTGTTACAGGTGGGACTACGGTTTTAACTGATTTTTTAAAGATTAAAATTTTAGTTGGAGCTGGGGAAAGTTTTTTAGATAAAATGATCAATCTTGTAGAAGGTGCTGCGCGTCAAAAAACTCCAAATGAAATTGCTCTTAATACTCTTTTAATTGTACTTAGTTTGAGTTTTTTGGTGGTGGTTGTAAGTTTATATCCTTTTATGCAATTTTTAGGCGTGAGTTTGCCTATTTCATGGTTAGTAGCATTGCTTGTATGTCTTATTCCTACAACTATAGGGGGGCTTTTATCAGCTATAGGAATAGCAGGTATGGACAGGGTAACGCGTTTTAATGTGATCGCACTTTCAGGCAAGGCTGTTGAAAGTTGTGGTGATGTTGATACTATGATTTTAGATAAAACAGGAACGATTACTTTTGGAAACCGTTTGGCAAATGAATTTTATGAAGTTCAAGGTATAAGTAAAGAAGAAATGATTAAAGCTTGTGTTTTATCCTCTTTAAAAGATGAAACTCCAGAAGGTAAAAGCATAGTTGCATTGGCTCAAAAAATGGGTTATGAATTAGAAGGTAATGATATTAAAGAATTTATCGAATTTAGCGCTCAAAATAGAATGAGTGGTGTGGATTTGCAAGATAATATAAAAATTCGCAAAGGTGCTTTTGATGCTATAAGAGCTTATATAAGCGAAATGAATGGAAAAATTCCTAGCGATTTAGAAACGAAGGTAATGGAAATTTCAAATCTTGGTGGTACTCCTTTGGTAGTGTGTAAAAATGAAAAAATTTTAGGAGTGATTTATCTAAAGGATACAGTAAAACCAGGACTTAAAGAGCGCTTTGATGAGCTTAGAAAAATGGGCATAAAAACTTTAATGTGTACCGGAGATAATCCTTTAACAGCAGCTACTATAGCCAAAGAAGCAGGGCTTGATGGATTTATAGCAGAATGCAAGCCTGAAGATAAAATAGAAGCTATTAAAAAAGAACAAGCCCAAGGTAAGATAGTAGCCATGACAGGAGATGGAACCAATGATGCTCCAGGTCTTGCACAAGCTGATGTAGGTATAGCTATGAACTCAGGAACTCAAGCAGCCAAAGAAGCAGCCAATATGATAGATCTTGATTCTAATCCTACTAAAATTTTAGAAGTAGTTGAAATAGGAAAAGGTTTGCTTATTACTAGAGGCAGTCTTACAACTTTTAGTATGGCAAATGATATTGCTAAGTATTTTGCTATTTTACCTGCTATGTTTAGTGTGGTTTTACCTCAAATGCAAATTTTAAATATTATGCATTTAGCTACCCCGCAAAGCGCTATTTTATCAGCACTTATTTTTAATGCTATTATTATACCTTTGCTCATACCTATTGCTATGCGTGGAGTTAAATTTAAGCCTATGAAAAGCGAGCATTTGCTTTTAAGAAATTTAAGTATTTATGGTTTGGGTGGTATGATCGCACCTTTTATAGGGATAAAAATAATTGATATTCCTATAGCTTGGATACTTAGAATTTTAGGAGTGTGATATGTTTAGAACTTTGCTTAGTTTTTTTGTGGTAATGCTAATATTGTGTACTCTTGTTTATCCTTTTGCTTTAAATACAGTTGCAAAATTTATTTTTCCTTATCAATCAAGTGGAAGTTTAGTAGATAAAGAAGGTCGTCCGACTTTGGATGTAAGCAAAGCGGTAGGTTCAAAGCTTTTGGGTCAAGATTTTAATAAACCTTATTTTCTACATTCAAGAACATCTGTGTCAAATTACAATACAAGCGATACAAATGAAAGCAGTGTAAGTTCAGGTGGATTTAATTATGCTATGTCAAATCCTGCTTTAAAAGAGCGTGTGCAAAAAGATTTGCAAAAATTTTTAGATGAAAATCCGCAAATTACAAAAGAACAAATTCCTTTGGATTTATTAAGTGCTTCAGGATCAGGTCTTGATCCTCATATCAGTCTTCAAGCAGCCCTAGTGCAAATTCCTAGGATAAGTCAATCTTCAAAAATCACCAAAGAAGAACTAGAAAAAATCATTCAAGAAAATACCGAGTCTAAATTTTTAGGGATTTTTGGGGAAGAAAAGGTTAATGTTTTAGCTGTTAATATAGCTATTGCTAAAGCCATGAAAAAAGAATAAACATGCAAAGACAAAGTCCTGAACAAATTCTTAAAAAACTTGAGGTTAAAGCTAAGGAAGAAGAAAAAAACAAACTTGCAAAATTAAAAATTTTCTTAGGTTATGCTGCAGGTTCTGGAAAAACTTATGCTATGTTAAGTGAAGCTAGAACTTTAAGGGATAATGGAGTTGATGTTGTTTTAGGCTATATAGAGCCTCACGATAGACCTGAAACAATGGCTTTAACACAAGGTTTTGAAAGTATAGCTAATCTTGAAATTCCTTATAAAAATATAGTATTAAAAGAATTTGATTTAGACGCTACCCTTAAGAGAAAGCCTGCTTTGGTTTTAGTAGATGAGCTTGCACACACTAATGCTAAAGGCTTGCGTAATGAAAAGCGTTTTCAAGATATAGAAGAACTTCTAAAAGCAGGGATTGATGTTTATACTACTTTAAATATACAACATTTAGAAAGCTTAAATGATTTAGTCGCTAATATCAGTAAGATAGAAGTTAAAGAGCGTATTCCTGATCGTATTTTTGATGAGGCTGATCAGGTTGAACTTGTTGATATTGAACCTAATAAGCTTTTAAAAAGAATGCAAGATGGTAAAATTTATAAGGAAAAACAAGCTAAACTAGCACTTGAAAATTTCTTTCGCCAAGAAAGACTTATAGCTTTGCGTGAGATTGCCTTAAGAAGACTTGCTTCAAGAGTGAATTTAAGAGCAAGTGAACAAAGGCTTATTAATGATGATTTAGCTTATCATACTGGAGAGCATATTTTAGTTTGTATTAATGCTTCAAATGCAAAGGTTATTCGTGCAGCTGCAAGACTTGCTTTAGCTTTTCATGCTAAATTGAGTGCGCTTTATATAAAAAATCCCAATATTAAAGAAGCAAAAGCCTTAGAAGAAAATATAGAACTAGCTAAAAGTTTTGATGCTGAAATCATTAGCGTATATGATGATGATATAGCAAGACAAATTGCAGAGTATTCAAGCCTTAGCAATGTCTCTAAAATTGTTTTAGGCAAAAATAAAGATAAAAAAAAGTTTAAAGAAGAGATTTTTGAAGCTGTCGCTAAAAAAGCACCCAATATTGATTTATATCTTGTCAATGAAAATCAAATTTCTACTCCTAAAATACGAAGTAAAAAAGGTTTTGATTTTTTAGGTTTTTTAAAAATCACAGGAGTTTTGCTTTTAGCAACTTTTATAGCTTTTGTATTTCATAAATTTAATACTCAGCCAAGTAATATAGTTATGATTTTTATTTTAGCAGTTTTTGCTTCTTCTTTTATTTCTGACAATAAAATTTTCGCCTTTTATTCTTCTTTGGTAAGTGTTTTGATTTATAATTTTTTCTTTTTAGAACCTATTTTTAGTCTTAAAGTTCATGATAGTGGAAATATTATTACTTTTACAACTATGTTTATAGTTGGATTTTTAACAGCTGTTTTTACTAGAAGATTAAAATTGCAATCTAAAGAACTCACTAAAAGAGCTTATAGAACAGCTATTTTACTTGAAAATAGTGAAAATTTAGCAAGAGTGAAAAGCAAACAAGAGCTTTGGGAACAACTTGGAAATCAAGCTTTAAAATTATTAAATTTGCCTATTATTATTTATCCTATAAATAAAAACAATATTTTATCGAAACCTTTGCTTTTTTTTAACGATGATAAGCAAATGTTAAAAAATTGTTTTAGTGCCGATGAGATTGCTATTGCTCAATGGGTTGCAACAAATAAAGAAAGAGCAGGTGTTTGTACGAATACCCTGCCTAATGCTAATGCTATGTATTTACCTATAGAAGATGGGGAAAAAACTAAAGGGGTTATAGGTATAGTTTTAAAAGAAAAACGTCCCTTGCAAGACTTTCAGTATGAAATTTTAAGTGCTTTACTTAATGAGGCAGGAGTTAGAACAAGGGATATATTTTTATTATAAATCCCTTAATTTATTAATCTCATCTCTAATTGCAGCAGCTTTTTCAAACTCAAGTGCTTTAGCTGCTTCAAGCATTTGTTTTCTTAACTCTTTGACAAGTTTTGCTCTTTCGCTAGCAGGCATTTTTTCTAGTTTTTTACCTTTGCGATAAATTTCGCCCAAATCCTCTTCATTTTTCAAGCTCTCTTCAATATGGCGTTTAACTGAAGTTGGCGTGATATTGTGTTTTTTATTATAAGCCATTTGAAGTTTGCGGCGTTCATTGGTGGTATCCATAGCTTCTTGCATGGATTTTGTGATTTTTTTGCAAAAAAGCAAAACCTTACCATTGACATTTCTAGCTGCTCTTCCCATGGTTTGGATTAAACTTGTAGCACTTCTTAAAAAGCCTTCCTTATCTGCATCCATAATGGCAATGAGTGAAACTTCAGGTAGGTCTAGTCCTTCTCTAAGTAAGTTAATGCCAATTAGCATATCAAAAGCACCGCTTCTTAAACCTCTTATGATTTCATTGCGTTCTATAGCATCGATATCTGAGTGCATGTATTTGACTTTTATACCAAGCTCTAAATAATACCTTGTAAGCTCTTCGGCAAGTTTTTTAGTCAGTACAGTTACTAAAACTCGCTCGTTTCTTTGTATGACTTTTTTAGCCTCATCAAATAAAATTTCAACCTGATTATCACTATCTTTTAACTCTATTAAAGGATCAAGCAGTCCTGTAGGACGCATGATTTGATGAAAGATGTTTTCTTTGCTAAGTTCAAGTTCTAAAGGTGCAGGTGTGGCTGAAACAAAAAGAAATTGACAATTTTTATGGATAAATTCATCAAACATTAAAGGACGATTATCCAAGGCTGAAGGTAAACGAAAACCATAATCTACCAAAGTTTGTTTTCTGCTTCTATCTCCTGCAAACATACCTCTAAATTGTGGTAAAGATACATGGCTTTCATCGACTATAACAAGAAATTTCCTATTTTTAATCGCAAAATAATCAAAAAGCGTATAAGGAGTATCACCTTCTTTAAGCCCTGTTAAATGTCTTGCATAATTTTCAACGCCTTTACACATTCCTGTGCTTGTAAGCATTTCAAGATCAAATTCAACCCTTTGTTTAAGGCGTTGATATTCTACGAGTTTATTTTCATGTTCAAAATAAGCAAGGCGTTCGTTAAGTTCTGCTTTTATGTCTTTTATCGCTTGTTTTAGTCTTGTTTCACCTACACTAAACTGGCTTGTAGGATAGAGTATGAAGCGTTTTAAATCTTTGCCTTTTTTATTTTCTAAAACATTGTAATGATACATAGCATCAAGCTCATCGCCAAAAAATTCAAGTCTTACTACTTCATCTTCATAATAAGCTGGATAAATGTCTATAATATCTCCTTGAACTCTAAAATCTGCACGATCAAAAAAATTATCATTTCTTTTATAACCCATATCTACAAGTTTTTTTAAAAGTTCTTTTTGTGAAATTTGCATACCTAGTTCAAAGATTAAAACCATGCCTATGTATTCATTTGGATTACCAAGTCCATAATTTGCTGAAACACTAGCTATGCAAACTACATCTTCATAACTTAAAAGAGAAGCAGTAGCACTCAGTCTTAAACGCTCTAAGTCTTCATTAGTGGAGCTGTCTTTTTCTATGAAAACATCAGTGCGTGGAATATAGGCTTCAGGTTGATAATAATCATAATAAGATATAAAATATTCCACATGATTTTTAGAAAAAAAGCCTTTAAATTCGCTATAAAGTTGCGCACAAAGGCTTTTGTTGTGACTCATGATAAGAGTGGGCATATTAAGTTCTTTAATGACATTTGCCATGGTAAAGGTTTTTCCACTTCCTGTAACGCCTAGTAAGGTTTGATATTTGTTGCCTTTTTTTATACTTTTTACTATACCTTTTATGGCTTCTTGTTGATCAGGACTAGGTTTAAATTCGCTGGTAAGTTCTAACATTTTTCTACTTTATTTTTATTTTTGAAAAAATTTTAAAAGAAAATGCTTTAATTAAAAATTAATTGACAATAAAAACCTAAATTTAAATTTTTTTCTGCTACAATATCAAATAATATTTTCCATAAATTACAAATTTTTTAAGAAGGCAAAAATATGTTTGATGAAAAAATAATCAATACTATGACAGATAAAGTAAATGAATTAATTGAAAAGTATAACGAAGTTTGTGAAGCCAATGAGGCTTTAAGAAATGAGCTTGTGAGCGTTAAAGCACAAAATGAAGCAAAAAGTAATCAAATTATGCGTTTAGAAGAAGAACTTAAATCTCGCAATATAGAAAGCGAAGATATTTATAAGAAAATAGAGGCTGTTCTTGGCAGATAATCTAAAACAAGTCATTGTTAATGTTAATGCAAAAGATTTCATTGTTAAGTGCAGTGAAGAATTTGCAAATTTTTTAGAAGATGATATCGCTTTGATTTCAGGGGGTACTAAAAAAATAGAACTTAAACGCTTTGTAGATGCGTTTGTTAAAAAAAGTTATGAAAATTATATTCTAGAAAGAGAACTTAAGAAACTAATAAAAGCAATCAATGAAGAACTCCCGACAAAATGAACAAAGCTTTTACTCTGCTTGAGCTTGTTTTTGTGATTTTGATTTTGGGAATTTTGTCAAGCTTATCTTTATCTTTTATCAATACTACAAAAGATGAGGTTAAAATTTTAAAATTAAAAATGGACTATGAAATGCTAAGCTCAGCTCTTGCTTTAATGCGTAGTCAAATGAGACTTAAAAATTTAAATTTTCCAGAAATTTTAGATAATGCGCAAAATAATCAAGCCAAAGAAAAACTCTTTTATTGTTTAAATGATTGTGATTATTCTTTGCTTGATACACCTATTTATTCTGATTTTAAATCTTGGATAAAAATAGGTAAAAATCACTATAGATTTGCATTAAATGCTAAAGAGATGGTTGAATTTATTTATGATTCTAAAGAAGGTTTGTTAAAGTGTATAGGAAGTTCTAGATGCAAAGATCTGATATAAGATATTATGAACTTGCAATTTGTGGTTTGTATTTGGATAATTTAACTTTTCATAGTTTTGATGAAATCAAACCTTTAACACAGGTATTAGTGGATTTAAAATCTAAAAAAAATCTTAAAGCCATCGTACTTAAAGAATGTCAAAAACCTGATTTTAAAACTATAGAAATTAAAGAAATTACAAAGTATTTTCTAACTCCTTTGCAACTTGAATTGGCAAATTTTATTGTTTATTATTATGCTTCAAAACTTGGTTTTGTTTTGGGCTTTTTCGAAACTAGTCCTAAGTATGAATGTCAAAAAATGTTTTTTAAAGATACCCCTAAGCTAAACAATCAACAACAAAATGCCTTAAGTTTTCTTCAAAAAGAAAATAATTCTTTGCTTTTTGCTGACACAGGTAGTGGTAAGACTGAAATTTATATTTCTTTAATAAAAGAGTGTTTAGAACAGGGTAAGCAAGCTTTACTTTTGATGCCAGAAATCGCACTTACTCCACAAATGCAAAAGCGTTTAGAAGTATATTTTAAGGATAATTTTTTCCTGTGGCATTCTAAAATTTCAAAGAAAAAAAAGCAAGAATATTTAGAGTGTTTTTGCAAGGGAGAAGTGCTTTTAGTAGCGGGTGCAAGATCGGCTTTGTTTTTACCTTTTAGAAATTTAGGACTTATTGTAGTAGATGAAGAACACGATAATTCTTATAAGGCTTCTAACCAGCCTTTTATCAATGCAAGAGATTTAGCACTTTTTTTGGGTCAAAAAAATAATATTAAAGTGGTTTTAGGTTCTGCAACCCCATCTTTAACGAGCTTTTATAAACAAAAAAGTTTTAGACTAAAAGGAACTTTTTTTGAGAGTAAAAAACATTTTTTATATGATGAAAATGAGCTCGGTATAACACCTATGCTTTTAAGCGAATTAGAAAAAAGTTTAAAACATCAAAAACAAGCTATAGTGTTTTTACCTACAAGGGCTAATTTTAGGCAAATCATTTGCAAGGATTGTGGAGAAACGATAAAATGTCCCTTTTGTTCTATTGCCATGAGTATGCATAAAAAGAAAAATATTTTAAAATGTCATTATTGTAATTATACTTCTTTAATAGAGCAAAATTGTCCAAGTTGCAAAGGAGAAATGTTAGAAGCTAGAAAAATTGGGACTGCTGAACTTTTAGAGCTTTTGCAAAATGCTTTGCCTTTAGCAAAAATAGCAAAATTTGATAGCGATGAAATCACAAGCGTTAAAAAGCTTAATACTATTTTAAAAAACTTTAATGAAAATAAGATCGATATACTTATTGGCACTTCTATGCTTGCTAAAGGACATGATTATCATAGTGTGGATTTGAGTGTGATTTTAGGGCTTGATGAATATTTGTTGCGTCCTAGTTTTAGAGCGAGTGAAGAAACTTTAGCTTTAGCTATGCAAGTTGCAGGTAGGGCAGGGCGTAAAGGCGAAGCAAGAGTACTTTTGCAAACAAAAAATAGAGCTTTTTTTGAAAGGTATATAGAGAATTATGATGCTTTTTTAAAAGATGAGTTAGAAAATAGAAAAGATCTTTACCCCCCATTTAAACGCCTTTTAAGAGTTCTTATAGAAGATAAAGATCAAAAAAGTGCACAAAAACTTTGTGAAAAATTTGCTTCTCAATTTAGAAATATCAAACAGGTAGAATTGGTAGGCTATGGAATTTGTGGAGTTGAAATGCTGTATGGAAAATATCGTTTTTATTTGTTGCTTAGAAGTGAAAATTATAAAGCTTTAGTGGCAATTGAAAATTATATTTTGCAATTTAAAAATGCAAGTGCGGATATTGATCCTATTGATTTTGTGTAAGTGATATGATTATTTATCTTTGTATATTTTTTCAAATTCTTTATAATATTTCCAAGAATCAATAATATGAGGATGTGTTTGTTTTAAATGATTTAGTTCATTTTCAAATATATTAAAAAAAGTGTAAATAAGTGATTTATTTTTTATAAAATAATCTATTACATCTTTTTCTTTCATCATTTTTGATTCTGTTTCATCTATGGTTATTTTAATTTGATATAAAAAATCATACAAATAATGTTTAATTGTTGAAAATAAAAGATTGTTTTGTTCTAATTGCTTAAAATCATTTTTATCAATATATACACCCATATCATTACATAGGTCGTTTTTTATAATTTCTTGTATTATGTCTATTTTTTCATGATTGATATGTTTTCTGTCTAAAATTATGGGAATGCTAGAAGTTCTATCAATATTGAAATTTTTATTATTTTTTAGGAG
Organism: Campylobacter sp. 107; assembly: GCF_002383835.1. Lineage (NCBI taxonomy): Bacteria > Pseudomonadati > Campylobacterota > Epsilonproteobacteria > Campylobacterales > Campylobacteraceae > Campylobacter > Campylobacter sp. 107. The sequence continues at coordinate 56,690 of NZ_NXBA01000020.1, read as the reverse complement.
TATTAAGATAAAAGGTGTTATTAATATCTTTAGAATTTGCATAAAGTGTAATAGGAAAAAGATAGCGAATATAACCTCTAAATTCTTTAATTTTAAATAAATCTAATTTATCTTTATGGGGGGGGGTAAAATTAAAATTTATAGCAAGTAAATTCATGGTATCGAAGGCCTTTGATTGGCGGATTTCTTCCATATCAAGATAGTATACATTGTCTTTGTTAAAATATTTTAATAAATAAGAGATGATAAAAACTCCTTGTTGTAGTTCATTTATATCGATTTTAATTTTATGATTTTGATGAGTAAGATAGTTGATGTAATAACGCCAATCATAAGTTAGATTAAATTCAGGGGGATAGTTTCTTAAAACTTTACTCCAATCTCTTCCCCAGCTATGCTTTAAAAGTCCCATTGGATCTCGAACTCCGCAAATAATCTTAGAATTAAAATCTAATAAAGATAGATATTTATCAAAATAAGGTAGATTAATTTCTGATATATTAATAGCATATTGAGCAATTGTATTATCATTTAGACACATGTAATTAATACAATATCTCTCTTTGCTATCAGGTGGTAAAACCCAGGAGGCAAAACAAGTTACATCGCAACATTGATTAAGGTATCTTAAAAATGCTGCTGCTCCAACGCCATGTGGAGAAATATAGATAAATTTATAGTGTTTAGGCAGGGGTAAATTTAAATCCCAAGCTAATTCTGCGCAATGTCGACTAGAATCTATTTCTATAAAATTAGGATTGATTAAAGGTGGATAAGGATGTTTTGTTGATAAATATCTATCCCTAAATTCGTTAGAATTGAGCCAAGTGCAAATTGTTTCAATATTTTCCAAAACAAAGGTAAAAAATTTTTCATTATTCGAATTTTTTAAAGCTTGTAAAAGAATTTGAGCTAGGGTTGGAGTTAGGTTATTTTTTATATAGAGTAAAAGATTTTGCATATAACCTCTTTTAATTGTATTTAATTTATATATAATTCATAAATATTTAAATGTCATGAAATTTAAATATATTATCAAAAATAAACTTTAATTAAAGCAATAAAAAGTTAAAATTTGATATTAAAATTTTTCAAAGAGTGAAGTTATGGAGTATAAAAGATTTAAAACCAGACAAATCAAAGTAGGAAATGTTTTAATAGGCGGTGATGCACCCATTTCAGTTCAATCTATGCTTTTTACTAAAACAAGAGATATAGAAGGTTCTTTAGAACAAATCAATCGTCTTTATTTTGCAGGAGCAAACATAGTGCGTTTGGCGTGCTTGGATATGGCTGATGCAAGGGCTTTAAAAGAGATTAAAGCTAAAAGTCCTCTACCTTTAATCGTAGATATTCATTTTAATCATAATTTGGCTGTATATTGTGCTGAATTTATCGATGGAGTGCGTATAAATCCTGGCAATATAGGCTCTAAAGAAAATATTAAAGAAGTGGTAAAAGCATGTAAAGAACGGGGTATCCCTATACGCATCGGTGTAAATCACGGCTCCATAGAAAAACAATTTAGTGATAAATTTGGTTATGGTGTCGATGCCATGCTAGAAAGTGCCATGTATAATATCAAGCTTTTAGAGGATTTAGACTTTTTTGATATTAAAATTTCCATGAAGACTTCAGATGCTCAAAAAACTATAGAAGCTTATGAGAGATTAAGACCGCTTTGTGATTATCCTTTTCACTTAGGGGTAACTGAAGCAGGAACTAAATTTCATAGCACTGTAAAAAGTTCTATAGCTTTAGGAAATTTACTTCTTAAAGGTATAGGCGATACTATGCGTGTTTCTATGACGGGTGAGCTTGAAGAAGAAATTCGTGTAGCGAGAGCAATTTTGCAAGATAGCGGAGTACAAAAAAGCGGAGTAAATATTATTTCATGTCCAACTTGCGGTAGGATTCAAAGTGATTTGTTAAGTGCGATTAAAATCGTAGAGGAAAAAACCAAGCATATAAAAGAACCTTTAAACATCAGTGTCATGGGTTGTGTGGTAAATGCTTTAGGCGAAGCTAAGGGCGCTGATGTGGCTATAGCCTTTGGGAAAAATCAAGGACTTGTCATAAGACATGGTGAAGTTGTAGCTAAATTAAAAGAAAGTGAACTTGTAGATAGATTTTTAGCTGAAGTTGAAGATGAGGTTAAAAGTAGGGTTGTAAAAGAATAAAAGCCTAAAAGCAAGGTTAAACCTTGCTTTTTAGAATGGCCATATCGCTTCTATAACTTTACTACCCCAAGGTTTTCTTGTGCTTCTATCCACTTCTCCTTCTGTTTTATATAGAATTTTAGCATCTGCTATATATTTACTATCTATAGTATTGTCTTGACCGATGTCATAAGGACGAATAACACCGCTTAATTGTATGATTTGCTTCTCTCCGTTGATTAAAAGCTCTCTTGAACCTTCGATAAAATAATTACCATTTGATAAAATTTTAATTACACGTGTTGAAATTGTAGTATTGAAACTTTCATTTCTGCTTTGCGAGCCTGTTCCTGTGTAGTTGTTTGAACTATTGGTTTGAAAGCCTATATTAGAATAAGCATTGACTTTATTAAGAGCATTAGCTACCACTCCTGAACTTCCTGTTAAAGCACCTCCGCCTAAATTTGAGGTATTAGTTCTGCTTGTTGCTTTATTAGCTTGTGTGCTTTGAGTGGTACTTTCTTGTATAACAACTGTAACTAAATCATTTACATTCATAGCTTTTTTATCTGAAAATAAAGGATTATCTCCTTTGCCAAAAAGCGATCCTGGCGCACTTTCTATATTATTACTTTGTTTTGGTGCAAGTTCTTCTACATAAGCAGGTGGTTTCATTGAAATTTGCGGATCAACCGTTGCAGAACAACCAAAAAATACAAACGGTAACACATAAAATAAAACTTTTTTCATTTTCGTCCTTTAAAATATGAATTTTTATTTTTCTTTGTTAAAATTAGAAAAAGCAAAGAGTGTTCCACATTTATAAATTCAAGGAGAAAATGATGGCAAATCTTTATTTGATGAGATCTAGAAGTGATGAGTTAAATACTATTATTAGTACAAATTTGCTTAAAAATTATAGCAAAATTTACAAAAATATCGCAATTTATTGCCCTGTGATATACATACATCGCGTCCCTGTTTTGCAGGGTTGGTTGGAAGAATTTAATATCAATCAAACCGTAAAAAGTGCCTATGGTTTTACCTTTAGAGAGGCAATGGAGGAATTTAGCAAAGATCCTCATAATTTTTTTAATGTTATTTTAGAAGAATACGAAGAGTTAAAACGCAAATACGATTTTGTGCTTGTAAATAGTTTTTGCGAATTTGGAATACTTGATGGATTTGATCTTAGTATAAAATTAGCTAAAAATCTTAATACCCCTATCGCTGCTATTATTAACGATGAAGATAAACTTATAGCTCAAAAATATTTCGATCATGCCCTAGATGGTCGTAATTATGTTTTGATTAATGAAAATTTTAATTTTGAAGAAGTGCAAAAGCTTAAAGAGTATGATTTTATAACTCCGCATCGTTTTAAATATGAATTGATTAAACAAAGCGTAAAAAATAAAAAAACCGTTGTTTTACCAGAAAGTAATGATGAGAGAATTTTAAAAGCTGCTGAAATTTTATTAAAAAGTAAAGTTGTTGATCTTATTTTATTGGGCGATGAAGAAAAAATCAAACAAGATGCTACTAGATTAAGTCTTGATTTAAGTGCTATGCAAATTATGAATCCACTTAATTCAGAATATAATCAAGAATTTACTTCTATTCTTTATGAAGCAAGAAAATCTAAAGGCATGAGTTTAGAAGAGGCTAGGAAGCTAGTTCAGGATAAAACTTATTTTGGAACTTTGCTTATACATACTGGAAAAGCTGATGCTATGGTTAGTGGAGCATCAACTACTACAGCTGAAACGATTCGCCCAGCATTACAGCTTATTAAAACTAAAGAAGGCATTAGTTCCGTTTCAGGAATTTTCTTTATGGGACTTGAAGATCAAGTTTTAGCTTTTGCTGATTGTGCTGTAAATCCAAGCCCAAGTGCTGAGCAACTTGCAACTAGTGCCTATGTAAGTGCTATGACTGCTAAATCTTTTGGACTTGAACCAAGAATAGCTTTGCTTTCTTATTCTAGTGGTGATAGCGGTAAAGGAGAAAGCGTAGATCTTGTAAAAGAAGCATTAAAGATTGCTAAAGAAAAATATCCTGAGTTGAATATAGATGGTCCTATGCAGTTTGACTGCGCTTATGATCCAAAAACTGCAGCAAAGAAAATGCCAAATTCTAAGATAGCAGGTCATGCAAATGTGTATATTTTTCCTGATCTTAACGCAGCAAATATTTGTTACAAAGCAGTTCAAAGAACTGCTAATGCTTTAGCAATCGGTCCTATTTTGCAAGGTCTTAAAAAACCTGTCAATGATTTAAGTCGTGGATGTTTGGTAGATGATATTGTAGATACCGTAATTTTAAGTGCAATACAAGCTCAATAGAAAGGAATGATAAATGAAAATTTTAGTTTTAAATTCAGGTTCTTCATCGATTAAATTTAAATTTTTTGATAATAAAATCGTTAAAGCCAGTGGATTGGTAGAAAAAATTGGAGAGCAAAATTCAAAGGTTGTATTAAAAAATACTTTAAATAATGAAAGTTTTGAAAGAGAATTAACAATAAATAATCACGAAGAAGGCCTTAGTATAGTTAATGAGCTTTTTAAAGAATCAGGAATTTTAGCAGATTTAAATGCGCTTGATGGCTGTGGTCATCGTATAGTTCATGGGGGAAGAAATTTAAGCGAGCATTGTTTAGTGGATGATTATGTTCTTAAAGAGATAGATAGGGTTAGTATTTTTGCTCCTTTGCATAATCCTGCGCATTTAGCAGGTATAAAAACAATGATCAAAGCTGCACCTAGTGTTGCTAATGCAGCTATTTTTGATACAGCTTTTCATCGCACTATGCCTGATTTTGCTTATATGTATGCTTTGCCTTATGATTTTTATGATAAGCATAATATTAGAAGATATGGTTTTCATGGGACTTCTCATGCTTATGTTAGTTCTAGAGCGGCAAAATTTCTTCAAAAAGATCAAAATGAATTAAATGTCATCTCTGCTCATCTTGGAAATGGTGCAAGTGTATGTGCTATAGAAAAAGGTAAGAGTGTGGATACTTCTATGGGCTTTACTCCGCTTGAAGGACTTATTATGGGAACGCGTTGTGGAGATATAGATCCTGCTATTTTACCTTTTATTAGTCATCTTAAGGGTTTAACTATAGAAGAAATAGATACTCTAATGAATAAAAAAAGCGGAGTATATGGAATTTGTGGTTATAATGATTTTAGAGATATAGAAAGAGAGATAGAACAAGGTAATGATAAAGCACGCTTGGCTCTTGATATGTTTTGCTACCGTCTTGTAAAATACATAGGAGCTTATTTTGCTATATTACCAAAAACCGATGCTATTATTTTTACAGGTGGTATAGGAGAAAATGATAGTTTGGTTCGACAAAAAGTATGCGAGAGATTAGCTCATCTTGGTATCGAGTTAGATTTTGAACTTAACAAACAAAGGATTTCGGGCGAAAGAATGATAAATCAAGTAAATTCTAAAGTTAAAGTGCTTGTTATTCCTACAGATGAAGAATTAGAAATCGCTAGAATCACAGAAGAACTTATCGGTAAAAATTAAATTTTAAAAACTATATAAATCTTTCATTTATATAGTTTTTAGCAAGGTTATATATTCACTTTGCTTTTCGTTTAAAACCTTAAAAGTGCTTATCATGTAAGAAAATTCATCATCACTTAAACCATAAAGTTCTTTAACCAATAAATCATTTTTTGCTCTTAAGATATCATAAGCCTTTTTAGTTTTTGGAATTTCTTCATTTTTTATACTAAATTCTTGTTTTAGCTCATCAAAATGATGATTTTGATCATTGTAAAGCTGTAAAAGCAAGGCATTTTTAGCTAGAGTTTTATAGATTTCATTGTTTTGAATTTCTTCATCACTTGGTTGAGGCAGGGGAATTCTTTCTAGATAGGTTTTGCTTACATTGATTTGTACCATATTTCTTATGATAAAATCAACCACTAAAGAATTTAACAAAGCCAAAACAAATAAAATCTTTTCATAAGGCACTATATCCATGCAAATTTCATCATCTTTTAAAATATATTGTTTTGGAATATTAGAATAAACACTATTTCCACATCCACAATTTTTTGGCAATAAAGAAGCTATCAAAGTTCTCTCATTTGTATCACTTGCAACGGCTCTATAAGCAAGTCTAAAAAATTCTCTATCATACTTTATCAATTCAGGCTTTAGTTCTTTACCGGTGGCCTTTTTAGCTCTTGAAAGTTCTTTACTTTTTAAACGCTCATCAAATTTAGCCTTTTCTAAAAAATAAGTAGCTTGGCTAAAATTTGCATCAAATTGATGTATCATTTTACCTTCATATAAGGGTAAAAGTCCTTCTCTAAACTCTTCTATAAACAAATCTTTATCATTTGTCATATGAAGTTCATTTACAAAATCTATATAATCAAAAGACAAGTTTTGAAAAGCATTGTAGCATTTTCTTAGAATTTCTAAAGCCTGTTTGTCTTTTAACTCCATTAAGGCTAGGTGAGTTGGACTTAGCTTTTTGATATCTTCTAAGCTTAGAGTTAAAATTTCATCTTTGTTTTTTAGTGAGTTAATATCTGTTTTATAAAACATCATTTTGATTTTGTGAGTGTGATTTGCTTGTGTGTTTTTTATAAGCATAAGAGCAAATTTATAGCTTTTATGCACATCAGCAAATATAGCTTGTCTATTTTCAAAACTATAAAAATATTCTAAAGTTTTATTTTCTAAAATTTCTTTTCTTAAAGTTAAGCTTCCATCTTCAAACATCAAAGCACTAGGTAAAACATAAGCTAAATTTCCATCTTGTTTTAAAAGAGAAAGATTTTTTTCTACAAAAAGACGAAATAAATTTCCATCTCCACTGCCTTTGTTTAAAGGATAGGCTTTTTTATAATACTCGTTTAAATCATTTATATATGCTTTTTGTTTTTCATAATTTTGCTTTATATAATCTTTCGCTAGCAAATTGTCTTGAATTTCTTTTTTCTTGCTAGCGATTAAGCTTCTATAATCGCTTTTATATTGTGGAAAGAAATCATCATCACTAAATTTAGTTTTATCCCAAGGTGGATTACCTATGATGATATCAAAGCCTTTAAAGACTTGATTTTCTATGATTTCAGGAAATTCTAACTCATAGTTAAAGAAGTTAAATTCTTTTTGATATTTGCTAATGATGTTTTTTGCTTGTTCATTTTGGCTTAAATTTTGTATATCATCTTGACTTAGGGCTTTTAGAATTTGTAATTCTTCTTTGTTGACAAAATGAAGCGTGTTGATATAGTTTAGATATAAATTTAGTTTATTAAGTTTTGGTGTGATTTCATTTTGATAGATTTGTTTAGATTGTTTGATTTGTTCTTCGTTGGTATCTTTTAGATTATCAAGTTTTTCAAATACTTCTTGTAAAATTTCAAATTCTTGTGTTATGGAATTTGTAAAAAGGTTGCTTGAGTTTTGTTTTATCAAATCTTTAAAATCACTTAGGTTAGAATTGATCAAAGCATTGCCGCACTTTATGTGGTGTTCTATAAAAGAAAGTGGGGTTCCAAAGATAAAACTATCTATCCAAAGGCTAAGTTTAGTAAGCTCTATGCTAAAAGGGTTTAAATCCACCCCATAAATAATGCGTTTTAGTAAAAGTCGTTTTAAAATATCACTCTCATCTACTTCATAGTCTTGCACAAAATCTTTTATATAGTTTAAAATATTTTCTTTTTCTTCTTCGTAAAGTTCTTTTAAATTTGTAAAATGATCAAAATCTGATAAAACAATGTGTGTAATAGCATTTAAAACTCCAACTAAAAAATGTCCACTACCGCAAGCATTGTCTAGTATTTTAAATTTCAAAATATTTTCATTGTTTAGTTTATCTTTTAAGGCACTTTGGATTAAAAAATTAGCTATGGATTGAGGGGTGTAAAAGCTTGCGCTTGCTTTTCTTGAGTTGCTAGTATTTTTAAGGTAAATTTGTCCTTTTTTGTAAAAGGTGTATTTTTCTACTTTTTTTGATTTTTCTAAAATTTTGAAATCATAATTATCAAAATAACATTCTATTTCTTTTGATTTTTCTTTATAGCTTACATAGTAAATATCTTCATTTGCTATTTCAAAAAAATAAGAAAGCAAGCCTTCATAAATCGTGCCTAAATGTTCTACACTTAAAGTTTTGTAATCTCTTTTAAAGCTTAGATTTTTATCTTTAAAATTTAATAATTGATTTAAAATGAATTTTAAATCTTTATCGTTAAAGATTTTTGGCGTGCTTAAAAGAGCGGTTTTGCTCTCATCAAACAAACCGCCATTAAAAACAGGCATATCAAAATTGCCTTTGCCTTTGTTGTAAATGTTGAAAATATTTTCAAGTTCTCCAAAGCCACCACTTGAGCTTTCATCTTCTTGTAAATTTTCAAGTAAGGTTCTAAGACTGATTTTACTTTTAAAATACTTATGTTTTTCTAGTATAATTTCAAATTTATCTTCAAAATAAACAATAAATAAAAGCCTAAAGATAAAATATAAAGAATTTTCATAGATTAGTTTTAAATCCGCCTTTGTTTTATTGTAAATTCTAGAGCCTATGAATTCAAATAAAGATTCATTTCCATTAGTTCCGTAAATGATAGATTTTAAATCATCTTCTATTTTGATTTTTGAAAGTTTATTGTTTTGTAGAGTTATTTCTAAATGATCTTCTTTTTCTGTGAAATTAAAAGCGCTAAATACACTATAAAAATACGCAAAAGCTTCAATATTTTGATCTTCAATGATTTTTTCTAGATTGATTTCGTAAAAAACTTTGTTTGAATTCAGTATAGAATTATCATAAAAACGCCAAAATCTACCATTGGTTAAAAAACCATAATTTTTCTTAAGATTGCCTAGATATCTTAGAATTTGAAAGTGAGGGTTGTCTTTTACTTTTTTATTGTCTATTTCTATATTATAAGCTTTTGACTCTAAAATGATTGTGAAATCATTGCTTGATTTTTTTGTTTCTTTGTCTAAATTTTCGTATTTTGATTTTAATTTGTCATTGCTAAAAAGTAGAAAATCAGGTTTTTCCAATTTTCCTTGTATGATTTTTTCATCTTGTCTTACAAAGCACCACCCTAAAATTTCTAATACTTTTGATATAAATTCATCTTCAAATTGATGTTCGTTTTGTTTTATAAATTTGTTTTTGTCGTAAATTTTTGTAATTTTAGTTAAAATATCTCTAAAGGCTTTTTGATTTGCGTTGAAATTATAAATCTTAGGAAAGTCAATTTCTAAAGAATAGCTTGTAAAAAGATTATTGTTGAGGTATTTTTTAAGTTTTTGATAGTAATTCATGGCTTTCTTTCTAAAGTATTTTTAAAAATTTGACATTTTAAATTATATCTAAAAAACTTTAAAGACTTGTGCTTATTTATGAAAATGATTTTTTAGTTGGAATTAATTTTCTTTGGATAAAATTTTAATTAAAAAATAAAGCGTGGATTATGAAAAAATTTAAAGAATTTAGCCTTCGTTTTTTATTTAAAGTATCAGAGCAACCTGTTCTTATAAGAGATTTATTAGAGGCAAATGCACTTTTTAACGATGGAATGCTTGTAGATCCTTCTAAGCTAAATTTTAATTTCAAAATTCTAAATTCTTATATTTATTTTGGTGTTTTTTGCGCTGTGATTTTATTGCCATTGCTTTTGATTACTCATTATTTTTTAACAAAGCTTGACTTTCATATAAGCATAGTGAGCGCTGTTATGGTTACTGCTTGTGTATTTATAGGATATGATATTTTTAAAGTTTATACTCGCAAAATAATCTCAAAAAAAATAATACAAAAAGCCTGGGCTTTACACTTTCCTTATTTTGCTTATGAAAAGTACTCTACAATGGCGGGTGAATTTTATAAAGAAGCTTTAAAAGAAGAAATTCCAAAAGCAAATTTAGAGCAGTATGTTTTAGATAAGATTATTCATTCTAAATAATCTAAAATTTGATTTTGGAATCGCATATTTTCAAGTCTTCTTTTTAAGTCTTTATTTTCCTCGTTTAAAACACTTTCTTCTGTTCTTAATGTAGCAATCTCTCTGCTAAGATAGTAAATTTGATTTCTAATATAAATTTGTGGGGCAAATAAAAATAATGCAAAACTAACAAGTAAAGCTGCAAAAAGAAGATGATTGAAGTTTAGGTTTCTATCTTCTTTGGTAGCATTAGAGAAGCCTTCTAGTAAAATATTTTTTGCCTTTTGAGCATCTTCATCATTTTGTTGTTTTTCTTGAGCTTGATTAGATGGTTTTGGAAGTTCTTGTTTATTTTCTTGTGGTGTTATTTTTTTTTGTAAATTTTCTAAACTTTTCTTGATATTAGGTTGATTTTTAACATCTAGTTTTTTTTCTATAATTAGAGGTTTTTGTATTTTAGTTTCTGTTTTTTGAATTTTTTCTATAGAATTTGTAAGTTCCTTTTTTTCTTGTTTTGTTTGAGTGGTAGCTTGATTGCTTTTTGTTTGAATTTGCGTTTTGGTTTGGATATTTTTTATTTCGTTTGCTTTTTTTCTGCTAAATAAAAAATTTTTTTTAGTTTTTTTATTTTCTTCTTTTTTTCTTTCTTTCATTTTGGAAAAAATTTTTTTAGCAAGAGATTGCTTTTCTTCTAATTTAACATTGATTAGATCTTCTTTTAAATATATATTTGATTTTTTAGTATGTTTTGACTCATACTCTTCATCGAATTCTTCTAAGAATTTATTAGGAGTCTTTTTTTTAAAACGACGTCTTAAAATATCATCGCTAGAAATTTCATCTCTTAAATCATCATCAAGCGGTTTGCCTTGATTTATGGCGCGAGAAAATTTCAGCATTTTTTGGCGTATGTTTTGGCGTTCTTTTATAAAATCATCTTCTAGCATTATTTATTGTCCAAATTATTAAAATAAAAAGCCCGCATTTTAGCACAACTAGAGCGAGAATTTTTTAAAAGTTCTTCCTTGCTCGCACTTATAGCTTTTTTAGTTATTATTTGTCCTAGGCTATGGTTATTTCCACATTCGCAACGCATTATTTTTTCATTACAAATGCAGTTTTTTGACCATTTTTTGAAAAATTGTTTTACTATTCTATCTTCTAAAGAATGAAAGCTAATGATAGCTAAAATGCAATTTTTTGGTTTTAAATTTTCTAAATGTTCAAGAAAATCTTTAAGCACTTTAAGTTCTTGATTTACTTCTATTCTAATGGCTTGAAATGCTAAAGTAGCTTTGGAAATTTTTCTATGATTTTGTTTACCTTTTCCTATGATTTGATAAAGCTCTTTGGCGCTTTTGATTGGATTTTTACTTCTTTCTAGGCAAATTTTTTCAGCAATAAAATGTGCATCATGTAATTCTCCATAATCTTTAAAAATGGAAGTTAATTGCTCTTTTGTATAAGTATTAATAATCTCATAAGCCGATATTTTGGAGTTTTGATTCATTCTCATATCCAAAAAGTCAGAATTTACACTAAAACCTCTTTCGTTATTATCAAGCTGAAATGAAGAAACTCCAATGTCTGCTAAAATACCTCTTAATTCTTCTTTATGTGAAATTTTTTCTAAAACTTCACTAAAATTACTTTGCATAAAAGTTATCCTATTGCGAAAATCTTTAAGACGTTTTTTAGAAAATTCTAAAGCTTGTTGATCTTGATCACAAGCAATGAATTTAAGATCAGGATGATTTTTAAGCAAAGCTTCACTATGTCCGCCAAATCCTAAAGTGCAGTCTAAAAAATAACCTGTTTTAAGATTTTTAAAAATCTCTTGAACTTCATTAAGCAAAACTGGGATATGAGGAATTTCCAAAATCAATCCTAATAAATTTTTATAAACTATAATTATAACTAAATTTCATTGTAAAAATCATAAAATTTAAAGAACAAATATTTTTTGGTAAAAATTTTATAATTAAACTCCACTTAAACACTTCTACGATACAATATCTAGTTTAAATTTAATCAAGGAATGATATGCTTACTTGGATGCAACATCATAAAAAATATCTTGTTGTTACTATATGGGTTAGTACTATAGCTTTTGTTGGCGCTGGCTTTTTAGGTTGGGGTGCTTATGATTTTAATCTCAATAGAAGTTCGAGTGTTGCAACTGTAGGAAATGAAAAGATAGGTTTTAGCGAATTTGATACTAGATATAGACAAATTTTAAGTTATTATAATCAAATTAGCAATGGTGCTTTAACTCTAGAAAATGCTGAGCAACTAGGCATTAAAAATATAGCTTTAAGCTCTCTTGTTGAAGATAAGCTTTTGTTAAATTTTGCCAAAGATTTGGGTATTGGCGTAAACGAGAATGAAATTTTACAAAAACTTGCAAATACTAGAGAATTTCAAGATCCTACAGGGGATTTTAACAAAACAATTTATTATGAACTTTTAAATGCCAATAATTTAACTCCAAAAGATTATGAAACACAACTTGCAAATGAAGTAATTACCGATAAACTTAATCAAATTTTTAATATTCCTAGCAAAGATGAGGAATTAAAAATGTTAGCTTCTAGTTATTTTATGCAAGATGCTTTAAGTATTGCAAAAATTGATTATGACAAAAAAAATATTAAGATTAACGAAGAGGATTTAAAAAAGCTTTGGAATGAACATAAAGAAGATTATAAAACTAAAAAAATATATGAAATTTCAACTTATTTTTTGCCAGTTAGCAATGAGAAAATTGACGACAAAGAATTAGAAAAATTTTATAATCAAGATGAAAATAAACTAAAATATAAAGATTTTGCAGGTAAAGTGATGGATTTTCAGTCTGCTAAAAATGAAGTTGCTAAAGATTACGCCTTAATGCAACTAAAGAATGTGGCTAATGCTAAATTTTTAGATTTAAAAAATGGGAAAGATAATTTTCAAAAAGATCAAAATATTAGTGAATCTGATGTTTATTATCCAATTGATCTTTTGAATAAAGCTAAAAATGGAGATGTTTTACGGCCAGCACCTTATAATAACGGATATATCATAGTTAAACTAAATAAAGTAGATCCTATAAGAAATAAAACTTTTGAAGAAGCTAGAGAAGAAGTTTTACCTATGTATTTAAGCGAACAAGCTAGAAAAAATTTAGAAGAAAAAGCTAAAAATAGTTTAGTAAATTTTAAAGGCGATGATATAGGCTTTGTAAGTCGAGATAGTTCTCGCGAGAGTGTAAAGGTTAGCGATAAAATATTAAACGATTCTGAATTTGCTTATTTTTTAATGAATGTATTTAATACTGATCAAAATAGTTCTTATGTGGTCATTAATGACAATAAAGCAATATTATATAAAATAAATAAACAAAAATTAGATATGAACTCCGATAAATTTGAACAATACAAAACTATGCTTGAACAAAATTTGCAAAATTTAAAAGCAAATGAGCTTAAGCAAGAACTTGTTGATGAACTTAAAAAGATATATCCGATAAAAATTTATTATAAAGGGAATTGATTTTGAATATATTAGGAATTGACTTAGGCTCAACCCAGACTTGTGCCATTATTGCTCAAAAAGATGAAGATGGATTAAAAATTATTGGTTTTTCCAAGTCGAAAACCAACGGGGTTAAAAAAGGTGCCATTACCAATATAGAGCTTGCTTCTAAATCTATTGAAGAGGCTGTTAGAAGTGCTGAGATGATGAGCGGAGTTCATTATGATAGGGTTGTAGTGTCTATATCAGGTGCTTATACTAAAAGCGTTGATAGCATAGGTGTTGTTAATATTCCAAATCATGAAATAGGCATTAAAGAAATTCATCGTGCTGTAAGTACAGCTAAGCATACTGCCAATCTACCAAGTGGTTATGAAATTATCCATGTTTTGCCTTATAATTTTAAGGTTAATGATCTTGAACATGTTGATGATCCTTTGGGAATGAGTGGTAATCGTTTAGAAGTTTCAACCCATATAGTGATTTCACAAGAATCTCATATTAAAAATCTTAAGAAAGCAGTTGAATTAGCTGATTTAAGAGTGGATAATATAGTTCTTTCGGGATATGCTTCAGCTATAGCTTGTTTAGATGATAGCGAAAAGGAATTAGGTGCTGTTTTGATTGATATGGGTGGAGCGATTTGTGATATGGTTGTTCATACTGGAAATTCAATTAGATATAATGATTGTTTGCAAATTGGCTCGATTAATATCACCCAAGATTTATCAATGGCATTGCATACACCTTTAAAAGAAGCAGAAAAAATCAAGCTTAATTATGCAGCTCTTTCACAACAGCCTAATACCCTTATACAAATCCCTTCAATGGGTGATGAAAGAAAAGTTAATGAAGTTTCTTTGGATATTATTTCAAACGTAATTTATGCAAGAGCGGAAGAAACTTTGATGATTTTGGCAAAAATCTTAAGTGATAATCGTTATGCCAATGCTATAGGTGGCGGAGTTGTTTTAACAGGTGGAATGACTAAGTTAGCAGGTATTGATGAGCTAGCTCCTGCAACATTTGATAATCGCTCAGTTAGACTGGCTACTGCAAGAAAAGATTTGATTACTGGTTTTAGTGAAATTTTTAATGATCCTGAAAATACTTGTGCTATAGGACTTTGTTTATATGGAGCGGGATATTTTACGCCTTATGAACTTGATTCTAATGAGAAATTAAGATATAAAGGGGAAATTGAAAATTTTAATCGTCAAATTAAACAAGATATTGTTTTGCAAAAAGATACAGAAAGTGAAATAAAATCTGATTTTTTTGATGAAAATTTGCAAGAAAATGATACAATTGCAATACAAGAACAATTAGATTTTAAAGAGCCAAAAGAAAAAAAACCTAGTGTTTTTTCAAATATCTGGCATAAAATTATGAATCAATTTTAACAAGGAGAAATTTTTATGAGTGAATTTTTAGTAGAAGAAATGCAACATAATAAAGGTGCAAAAATTAAGGTTATAGGCTGCGGTGGCGGTGGCGGTAATATGATTAACCATATGGTTAAAATGGGATTAAATGATCTTGATTTAATTGCAGCGAATACTGATGCACAAGCTATTTCAATTTCATTAGCAAAAACTAAAATTCAACTTGGCGAGAAAAAAACTAAAGGTTTGGGCGCTGGTATGCTTCCTGAAGTAGGTGCAGAAAGTGCTAGAGAAAGTTTTGAAGAAATAAAAGCAAGTCTTAGTCAAAGTGATATTGTATTTATTGCTTCAGGTTTTGGTGGAGGTACTGGAACGGGTGCCACTCCAGTTATTGCACAAGCAGCTAAAGAGATTGGAGCTTTAACTGTTTCTGTTGTAACTATGCCTTTTGCATTCGAAGGAAAACAAAGAAAAAAACTTGCTGAAAGCGGTCTCCTTGAGCTTAAAAAAGAAAGTGATTCTATTCTTGTAATTCAAAATGAAAAATTATTGAGCATTATTGATAAAAAAGCAGGCATTAAAGATGCTTTTAGGTTGGTTGATGATATTTTAGCTCGTGCTGTAAAAGGTATGGTGTCTATCTTACTTGATAATGGAGATATTAATGTTGACTTTGCGGATGTAAGAACCATCATGAGTCATCGCGGACTCGCGCTTATGGGTGTTGGTAGTGCTAGCGGTGAAAATGCTATAGAAGAGGCTCTTTCAAACGCTATAGAATCTCCTTTGCTTGATGGAATGGATATTAAAGGTGCCAAGGGAGTTATTTTACATTTTAAAACAAGTTCTAATTGCTCTTTGTTTGAAATTTCGGCAGCAGCAAATAGTATACAAGAAATTGTTGATGAAAATGCTAAGATTATTTTTGGTTCTACCACAGATGATAGCATGGAAGATAGAGTTGAAGTAACTATTATTGCGACAGGGTTTGAAGATAAAGATACAGTAGCTAAAAAATCTACCGAAGAAGCTCAAGCTTCTAAGAAAAATCCTTATTTAAGTCTTAAAAAGGTAAGTGGTGGTTACGATGAAGAGATAATGGCGCAAATTGAAACACCAACTTTCTTGCGTCGTCAAATGGATTAAAATTGATTTTTAAAGCAAGATTGAGTCAAATCTTGCTTTTTATAGTTTAAAATTCTCTCCTAATAATCTTTCAAATATTTATTTTTCTTTGTTTTTAAAAGTTGGAACACTCTTTGCTTTTATAGTTATAAAATCTTAAATTTATAGGTGAAAATATGCAAAATGGATATTATCAAGCAACTGGCGGAATGGTAACTCAGTTTAATAAACTTGATGTGATTACTAATAATCTTGCCAATATCAATACAAGTGGATATAAAAGAGATGATGTGGTTATTGCAGATTTTAAAAGGATTTTTAAAGAAACTCAGGATGAGTTGCCTATAGAAAATCACACAAGAGATGCATCTCGTTTTGTAAATACTACAATAGATGGCATCCCGCAAGTTTCTCAAGAATATACGGATTTCAGCCTAGGTTCTTTAAAGGCCACAAACAATCCTTTAGATTTGGCAATGACTAGAGAAGATGCTTTTTATTTGGTTCAGACCAAAGATGGAGAAGTAAGATTAACCAAAGATGGAAATTTTCAACTTGATGATGAGGGTTATTTGGTAAATAAGCAAGGATACAAGGTATTAAGTAGTGATTATTTTAATAATCCTCAGAATGCTGGCATACGCATTCCTAATGGTGCTGTTCAAATTAGCGTTGATAAAAACGGAAGCATTGAAGTTGATGGAGCTCAAAATGCAAGATTATTTGTAGCACAAGTAGATGATATAAGAGCTTTGCAAAAAGATGGGGATAATGTCTATAAAATAGATGATCTAACCCGTATTAGAGATTTGAAAAACTCCAATGCTATTCGCCAAGGTTTTTCTCAGGGATCAAATGTTAATCCAGTTACTGAAATGGTAGGACTGATTGAAGCAAACAGAATGGTAGAAATGTATCAAAAAGTTATGACAGCTCATATGGATGACTTAAATCAAGAAGCTATCAATAAGCTTGCAGCTGTTAAATAATTTAAAATAAAATGAAAAAGGATTCAAGATGATGAGATCACTTCATACTGCTGCTACAGGAATGGTAGCGCAGCAAACACAAATTGATGTTACTTCCAATAACATCGCCAATGTTAATACAGCAGGTTTTAAGAAAAGTCGTGCAGAATTTGCTGATCTTATGTATCAAGTTATGAAGTATGCAGGAACTTCAACTTCAGCTACTACTCTTTCTCCTTCGGGTATAGAAGTGGGTGTGGGTGTGCGTCCAACAGCGGTAACTAAAGTTTTTACTGAAGGAAATTTAAAATCAACAAGTACTGATGGTCTTGATATGGCTATTGCAGGCAATGGGTTTTTTCAAATACAACTTCCTGATGGCACTATAGGATATACTAGAAATGGGCAATTTACAAAAGATAATGAAGGTAATATTGTAAATTCAGATGGTTATAGACTTTTACCTGAAATGACAATACCTGAAGGTGCAACAGCAATTAATGTTGCTACAGATGGAACCGTTTCTGTAATGTTACCAGGGGAGCAACAAGAAACTCAAATTGGCCAAGTGGAGCTAGTTCAGTTTATAAATCCAGCGGGTCTTCATTCTATGGGTGATAATCTTTATCTTGAAACAGGAGCAAGTGGTGCACCTGTTGCGGGTATAGCAGGGCAAGATGGACTTGGAACCATAAGACATGGATTTATAGAACTTAGTAATGTTCAGCTTGTTGAAGAAATGACAGATCTTATCACAGGACAAAGGGCTTATGAAGCGGGTTCTAAGGCAATTACAACAAGTGATGATATGCTAGGAATTGTAAATCAGCTTAAGCGATAGTTGATATAAAATAAATAATTTTTAATTCTTTTTTAGTTTAATGGCGTGTTAAACGCCATTAAATTTTTTAGCAAGAGTAGCAAGTTTTAAATTCATAAGCAGTTGGACGAGCTTCTACTGGCCAAACTTGTGTTTCAAATTTTAAATGCTGATAGTCATCGATAAAAATATCGCTCATTACAGGTTTTAAATAAGAATTATGTCGGATTAAAGCTTCTAAACTTCCTCTTAGAGTATGCGGTAATTGCTCTATCCCTTTTTCACGTATTTCATCCAAAGTAAGATCAAATAAATTTTCATCCATAGGACCTATAGGAATGGTTTTATTTTTGATTCCATCAAGACCTGCCATTAAAAGACTAACAAAAGCTAAATAAGGATTAGCAGTGCTATCAGGGAAGCGAATTTCTATGCGAGCTGAATTTTTACCTATGCCATAAGGAACGCGACAACTTGCTGATCTGTTTTGACAAGAATAAGTTAAAATACAAGGAGCTTCAAAGCCAGGAACTATTCTTTTGTAAGAGTTGGAACTTGGATTTGTAAAAGCTGCGACACTTCTAGCATTTTTTAAAATTCCACCTATATAATTTATAGCAGTTTGACTAAGTCCACTGTATCCATCTTTATCGTAAAATAAATTTACCCCATCTTTCCATAAGCTCATATGAACATGCATACCATTGCCATTATCTCCGTATAAAGGTTTTGGCATAAAAGTGGCAGTTTTGCCATTTAAATGAGCTACCATTTTTACAACATATTTATAAATTTGAACATTGTCAGCTGCTTCTACAAGCGTGCCAAAATTTACTCCTATTTCAGCTTGTCCTTGTGCAACTTCATGATGATGAACAAAAGTTTTAAGGCCTACTTTTTCAAGAGTTTGAACCATTTCAGAACGAATATCTACTAAAGAATCAATTGGCTGAACTGGAAAATATCCACCTTTGTTTCTTGGCCTGTGTCCAGTATTGTAGCTATCAGTAAATTCTCTATCATCATTCCACTCTCCTTCTTCGGTATCAACTTCATACTTAGAACAATGAGTAGTATCAACTATTTTTACACTATCAAAAACAAAGAATTCATTTTCTGGTCCAAAGTAAGCAATATCAGCTATGCCACTATTTTTAAGGTAATCCATTGCTTTTTTTGCTATGCTTCTTGGACATTTTTCATACATTTGTCCTTTGTAAATATCATACACATCACAAAACACTATGATGGTAGGGTCAGCTGTAAAAGGATCTAAAAAAGCACTTTGTACATCAGGTTTTAAAATCATATCTGATTTTTCTATAGGTTGCCATCCATGGATTGAGCTTCCATCAAATGGAATACCAGTTTGAAATGTTTCTTCATTGATTGCATGAAGATTATAGGTAATATGATGCCAAGTTCCTATCATATCTGTAAAACGAAAATCAACAAAAAGCACTTCATTTTGTTTGCAAAATTTGAAAAAATCATCTATATTATTAACAAATTTTCCCATATTTTTACTCCTTTTATGTAATTAAATTTATAAAATTATATCATAAAATTTTTAATTAAGATTTAATTAATATATTTTTTTTAATAAATTTAAAATTTAATTTAAAAAGATTAAAAAATAAAAATTTATATTTTTGTTTTAGATAAAATTGATTATAATTTTGAGCAATTATTGAAAATCTAGATTTAAAAAAAGGAAAAAAATGACTCAAGAAGAGCTTGATGCTTTGATGAATGGTGATGTTGATCTTGATTCAGAGACAGAAGCAGATGTAAAAACCGAAGAATCGAATACCGAAGAAGATGCTTTGATGTTAGAAGATGTCAAAATAGCTGATTACAAACCTAATCCTAGCGTGGTATGGCCACCACCCCCACCAAATCAGGAGCATAAAGTTGTACATCAGTTAGATGATGTTACAAAAGATAGCGAGCTTAAAGCAACGGAAATGATGGATAAGCTTGAAAGTATTAATAATTTTTTTGCGGATTCTGAAAGTTTACTCAAAGAAATAAATAAAGTAATAGAAAAAAATATTGATATTTTTTCTAAACTTAGTGAAAAATTTCCTAATGTGGAAAGTTTCAGTGAAGCTTTAGAATTAAACAATCAAGCTAAAAAAAGTTCCAAGGAGATTGTCGGAAATCTTCAAAGCGGACAAGATGAAGTGATGATGGCAATGGATGCAATGCAGTATCAAGATATACATCGTCAAAAAATTGAACGTGTTATTAATGTAATGCGTGCTTTAAGCCGTTATATGAGTTCTTTATTTGAAGGTAAAATTGATGATAAAAAACGTGTAAGTTCTGCAGTGCATATTGAAGGTGATAGTACTGCCGATGTTGTAAGTAATGATGATATAGAAGCTTTAATTGCAAGTTTAGGGCAAAAATGATCATTCCTGAAATAGTAGCTCCTGCAGGAAATTTCACAAAATTAAAAATTGCTTTAGCTTATGGCGCAGATGCGGTTTATGCGGGTGTGAATAATTTTTCTTTAAGATCACGCACCGCAAGAGAATTTAATTATGAAAGTTTTGAAGAAGCTATTAAATATACCCATAAGTGTGGTAAGAAAATTTATGTTACTTTAAATGGTTTTCATTTAAGCTCCCAAATTGAAGGTTTAAAAAGACATATATTAAAATTACGCGAGATTAAACCCGATGCTTTTATTGTAGCTTCTGTTGGAGCTATGCGTCTTGTTAAAGAGCTTGCACCTGAAATTTCTTTACATGTTTCTACTCAGGCAAATATTTTAAATTATTTAGATGCTCAAGTTTATAAGGATATGGGTGCTAAAAGGGTTGTAATTGCGAGAGAATTAGGGCTTAAAGATGCTAAAGCTTTAAGAGAAAATTGCGATATTGAACTCGAAGCCTTTGTGCATGGTTCTATGTGTTTTGCTTATTCTGGGCGTTGTTTAATAAGCTCTGTGCAAAGTGGAAGAATGAGCAATCGTGGATCTTGTGCAAATGACTGTAGATTTAATTATGAGCTTTATGCTAAAAATCCAGAAAATGGCACTTTATTTCGCTTAGAAGAAGATGAAAATGGTACTCATATTTTTAATTCTAAAGATTTAAATCTTTGTTCTTATATAGAAAAAATCATGCAAGAAAATTGTATCAGTGCTTTTAAAATAGAAGGACGTACTAAAAGTGAATATTATGTTGCGCTTACAACAAGGACTTATAAAATGGCCATACAAGATGCTTTAGAGGGTAAATTTGAGTCAAGTAAGTATGAAAAAGAGATTGCTACACTTAAAAATCGTGGTTTTACAGATGGCTATCTTGTTTCGCGTCCTTTAGAAAAAACCGACACGCAAAATCATAATACAAGCATAGAAGAAGGTTCTCATCAAGTGCATGCTATAAGCGAAGATGGAAGCTTTTTTAAATGCAAAGGGAAAATCGTTTTAAACACGCCTTATGAAATTTTAGCCCCTTTAGGCGATGTGATTCAAACTTGCGATAATGAACTAGGTAAAATTTATCAAAAAGAGGATAAATATTTTATAGAGTTTAAAAAACTCATTGCTAAAAACAATAAAGAATTTAGCGAAATTCATAGCGGTAATGAACATGAAATCCAATTACCAAATAAAATCAGTGCATTAAGTTTTTTAAGAAAGGAAATATAGATGAATTTTGTTTCTATTTTAATGGGAAGCAAGAGTGATTATGAGACTATGAAAGAATCTGCTAAAACTTTAGAAAGTTTTGGGGTAAAGTATGAACTTATTATCTCATCAGCTCATCGTAGTCCAAAAAGAACAAAAGAGTATATTGCAAATGCTGAAGAAAAAGGTGCGAAAGTTTTTATAGTAGCAGCTGGAATGGCAGCGCATTTAGCTGGAGCTGTTGCAGCTTATACAACAAAACCTGTTTTGGGAGTGCCTATGCCAGGAAGTAATCTTGCAAGTATGGATTCTTTGTTTTCTACGGTGCAAATGCCTAGTGGAATTCCTGTAGGAACTTTAGCTATTGGTAAGGCTGGAGCGATCAATGCTGCTTATTTGGCTATGCAAATTTTAGCTATTTATGATGTTGATTTAGCACAAAAGCTTAAAGAAGATCGTCTTGAAAAAGAAAAAAAACTTGCATCTGATTCAAAAGAAGTGGAAGTTTTATTATAAGGGATAAAAATGCAAACCTATCTTGAACTTGAAGAATTTTGTAAACTTGTGCATTTAAATGAAGATGTGGTTAAGGGTATGATGGCTAATGGGGCTTTAAATTTTAAAGAAGAAGAGGGTAAAATTTACATCGAAGCTCATCAAGGTACTTTTAGTGTAGTGCCTAGTTCTACAAAATCTCAAACTGCAATGGTAAATTCAATGACTTTAGCAGGAGAAAGTTTTGTTGAAAAAACAATAGGAACTATTTTAAATTTACATGAAAAAGTTTTAGATGCTAAAGATGAAACACTTGAAGCATTAAAAAATGAGAATAAATTTTTAAAAGATGCCCTTTATTCTATGCAAGAACTCTACGATGAAGATAGAAAAACTATAGAAACCTTAAACAATGAGCTAAAACATGCGCGTGAAGAGATAGAATTTCTCAAGCGTAAATATAAATTAATGTGGAGTAAAACTGCAGAAATTTTTGGAGCTAAGACAGAGCCTGATTTGGAAATGAATAAAAATTTAGAAAAACCTATTGAAAATATGGAACAATAAAGAGAGATACAATGACTTTTTCACAAATGATACTTAATTTACAAAATTATTGGCAAGAGCAAGGTTGTGCGATTATGCAACCTTATGATATGCCAGCAGGTGCAGGAACCTTTCATCCAGCAACTTTTTTAAGAAGTTTAGGAAAAAAACCTTGGGCAGCTGCTTATGTGGCTCCAAGCAGAAGGCCTGCTGATGGACGTTATGGTGAAAATCCCAATCGCTTAGGTGCTTATTATCAATTTCAAGTTTTAATTAAACCTAGTCCTGATAATATCCAAGAATTGTATCTTAAAAGTCTTGAAAATTTAGGTTTTGATTTAAAAAGTCATGATATTCGTTTTGTTGAAGATAATTGGGAGAGTCCAAGTTTGGGTGCTTGGGGTTTAGGCTGGGAAGTATGGCTTGATGGCATGGAAGTCACTCAATTTACTTATTTTCAGCAAGTTGGTGGTATAGCAGTAGATTTAGTAAGTGCTGAAATTACCTATGGTCTTGAAAGAATAGCCATGTATCTTCAAAATGTTGATAATGTTTATGATGTAGTTTGGAGTGAATTTAATGGAGAAAAAATTAAATACGCAGATGTGCATAAGCAAAGTGAATATGAATTTAGTAAATACAATTTTGAAGTAAGTGATATTAAAATCTTAAATGAGCAGTTTGAAAACTCTTACAAAGAATGTAAAAATATTTTAGAACAAGGATTGGCTTTGCCTGCTTATGATTATTGTATGCTTGCTGCACATACTTTTAATCTTTTGGATGCAAGAGGAGCAATTTCTGTAGCACAAAGACAAGATTATATGTTAAAAATTCGTGAACTTTCAAAAAATTGTGCTGAAATTTATAAGAAAAATTTAAATGAAGCTGAGTGAAATTTATAATTTTTTAGATCAATTAAGTCCCTTTAATATCCAAGAATCATGGGATAATAGTGGAATTTTGCTTGGAGATAAGGATGGTGAAATTTCAACTGTTTATTTAAGCTTAGATATTGATGAAAATATTATTAAAGAAGCGAGTGAAAATTCTTTAATTATCACACATCACCCTTTGATATTTAAAGGTTTAAAAGATTTATATGACAAGACTTATCCTAGGGCTTTTATTAAAGAAATGATTTGTAAAAATATTTCTTTAATCAGTATGCATACAAATTATGATTTAAGTCATTTAAATACTTATTTTACGGAAGAAATTTTAGGTTTTAAAATTTTTTTTAAAGACGAATTTTTAATTTATGTAGAAAATTCTATGTCTTTTGAAACTTTGTGTGACTGGGTGAAAAAAAAGTTAAATTTACAAATTTTACGTGTAAGCGATTGTGGTAAAAAAGACATTAAGCGTATTGCTATATGTACTGGAAGTGGCGGGGATTTAATTTATAAAGTAGATGCAGATTGTTTTTTAAGTGGAGATTTTAAATATCATCAAGCTTTAGAGGCGCTTAGCAATCAAATCAGTCTTATTGATTTAGGTCATTTTGAAAGTGAGAGATATTTTTCTCAATGTTTAGCAAAAGACTTGAAAAATTTGCCACTACAAGTTATAATAACAGTTTCAAAAAATCCATTTCAATATTTTTAAGGAAAATAAATGAATAAATATCTCGAACAATTAGTGCTTTTATCAAAAATAGATCAAGAAATTGATAGTTATGAACCAAAAATAGACAGTATTAATAGGACTTTAAAAGATGCTGAGTTAAAAATAGGAAAAATCAACACAGATTTAGAAAAAATCGATGAAGAAATCAAAGATATAGAAAATCAAAAAGTGCAAAATAATGCTCATATTTCTGAGTTTTCAGCAAAAATTAAAGAGCTTTCTAAAAAAAGTGGCGCAGTAAAAACAGAAAAAGAAGCTAATGCTTTAAAAATTGAAGAAGATATTGCAAAAGAGCAATTGGACGCTGCAAATGATGAGATTGTAAGACTGGATAAAATTTTAGAGAATAAAGAAACTTATAAAAAAGAACTCGAAGAAGAAAAAATCAAACAAGAGCAAAATATTAATGAGATTAGAGTAAGTATTAAATCTGAAATGGAAGTTCTTGAAAAAGATAGAATGAGTGTTTATGATAAAAAAACCAAACTTGTGGGCGAGATGAATCAAAAAGTTCTAAGTTTTTATGAGAAAATTCGCAAATGGGCGAAAAATACTGCTGTAGTACCCGTTAAGAAACAAGCATGCTATGGATGTTTTATGAAAATTTACGATAAGACCTATCTATCTGTTGTAAAAGGCGAAGAGATTGTAACTTGTCCTCATTGTGGAAGAATTCTTTATAAAGAGCAAGAAGAACAAAATTGATCTTTTTTTATTATTTTTTAACTTGGACGGCATTTTTATTTTGTGCTGTCTTTATTCTTTTGCTTTCTTTTTTAAAATCCAAATACAAAACTAGTTTAAAATCCCGATTTTTTCTTTATAAAAATTTACATCAAGAAAAAGCTGATGTACATTTTCATGCTTGTTCTTACGGGGAGGTAAGAAGTATTAAAACTTTGGTTTTGAAATTTGATTCAAGAATAACTACTATTACTCAAACAGGTTTTGAATGTGCAAAAGAATTTTGTAAAAAGGTAAATTATCTTGCTTTTGAAAATTTTTTGCCTTTTTGGCTTAAGCCTTGCAAGGTTTTGGTAATTTTTGAAGCAGAATATTGGCTTATGCTTGTTTTTATGGCACGTATTTATAAGGCTAAGATTATTTTGCTTAATGCGAGAATATCTGATAAGTCTTATCATTCTTATCAAAGATTTTCTTTTTTTTATAAAAAAATTTTTTCTTATATTGATGAAGTTTTTGCTCAAAGTGATTTAGATAAAGCAAGACTTGAAAGTTTGGGAGCTAAAAATGTTAAAATTTTTAAAAATATTAAGGCAAATTTAGAAATTAAAAATAATAAAATTTATACCAAACCTAAGGAAAAACTTATCATTTTTGCCAGTACTCATAAGGATGAAGAAGAGCTTTTGCTTGATCATTTTAAACTAGAAGAAAATGAAAAACTCATTATCGCCCCACGACACCCTGAACGTTTTAAAGAAGTTGAAAATTTGCTTTTAAACAAAGGTTTAGAATTTGAAAAATTTAGTTCTTTAAAAGATGAAAATAAGAAATTTTCTAAAAAAATTTTGCTTTTAGATGCTTTAGGGGAGCTTGTAAATTTTTATGCAATTTCTGATGTTGTTGTGCTTGGAGGTTCTTTCATAGAAGGCATAGGAGGACACAATCCTATAGAAGCGGCATATTTTGATAATGTATTAATCAGCGGGAAATTTATTCACAATCAAAAGGTTTTGTTTGAAGAAGTGGAAAATGTATATTTTTGTGAAAAATTAAAAGATTTAAATGATAAAATTCGTTATTTAAATTTAAAAGCTAAAATTTCCAAAAAAGAAAATTTAGATCTTATCATACAAACTATACAAAAGGGAATTGATGCAAGAAAAAGCTTATAAACTCTTAGCTTTGCAAGAAAAAATTTCAAATCGTGAAGCTAAAGATTTGATTGATAAGGGTTGTGTTTTTTCACATGGAAAAAAAGTTGTGGTTGCTAGAGCTTTGATGAGCGATAAGGCAAGATTTAATGTGATAAAAGCTAAAAATCCTCAAATTATTTTTGAAGATGATAAGATTATTGCTATTAATAAACCTTATGCTTATGTGAGTGAAGATTTAGAGAAAAAATTTAATGCCAAGCTTTTAAATCGTTTAGACAAAGAAACAAGTGGTGTGATTTTGCTTTGTAAAGATGAAGATTTTAGAAAGCTTTGTATAGAAGAATTTAAAAAACACAGGGTTTATAAAAGTTATATTGCGGTTTTAGATGGGGTTTTGGCTGAAGAGGTTGAAGTGAATGAACCTATTTTTACTATAAAAGTAAAAGGCTGGGCGTTAAGTAAAGTTTCAAAAGATGGTTTAAGTGCCTTAAGTATCATTACTCCTATCATGATACAGTCAAAAAAAACCTTAGCAAAAATAGTTATTCAAACAGGTAGAACTCATCAAATCAGAGTGCATGCTAAATTTATAAAACATGGCGTTGTAGGTGATGAAAAATATGCTAAAATTTCAAGCGATAGAATGTATTTGCATAGCTATGAAATTAAAATTTTTAATTATCATTTTAGGGCTAATTTAGATAGTGGTTTTGCAAAATTTGGCTTTGATATAAAAAATTTAGATTTTTAAAGCCATTTAAGAAAAAATTTTGTATAATGCAAGGTTTAATTTAAAAATTTTATAGAAAGGTGATAAAGTGTTTGAGTTAGTCAGCGAATCTTTTAAATCAGCGATTAATAAATTACGTTTTGTTGATGATGAAAAAGCACTTAAGAATGCTTTAGAAACCTTAAAAAAAGCTCTTTTAAAAGCAGATGTTCATCATAAGGTAACTAAAGAGCTTTTGACTTTAATAGAAGAAGATGTAAAACAAAATGGCATAGGTCAAAAACAATTTTTAAATGCCATTAAAATAAATTTAGAAAATATTTTAAGTGTCAATGGTAAGAATCAAGGTTTTGTTTTTACTTCTAAACCCCCAACAGTAGTTCTAATGGCAGGTTTGCAAGGAGGCGGTAAGACTACAAGCACTATCAAACTCGCAAATTATTTAAAATTACGCAATAAAAAAGTTTTAGTTGCAGCTTGTGATTTGCAGCGTTTAGCAGCAGTGGAGCAACTAAGACAACTTTGTGAAGCTAATGAAATTGAACTTTTCTTTATAGAAAATGAAAAAGATCCTATTAGAGTTGCTAAAGAGGCTTTAAAAAAGGCTGAAAGTTCCATGGTGGATGTTTTGCTTGTGGATACTGCTGGACGTTTGGCTATAGATGAGGCTTTGATGAATGAATTAAAAGCAGTTAAGGATGTTTTAAATCCTGATGAGATTTTCTATGTTGCTGATGCAATGAGTGGTCAAGATGGGGTTAAGACTGCGGCTAGTTTTAATGAAGCTTTGAATATCAGCGGGGTAATTTTATCAAAATTTGATGCAGATACTAAAGGTGGAGTAGCCTTGGGTATAGCAAAACAAATCGGTATTCCTTTAAGATTTATTGGTGTAGGTGAAAAAGTAGCAGATTTAGAAGTTTTTATACCAGATCGTATAGTAAGTCGCATTATGGGCGAGGGTGATTTGGCTACTTTAGCTGAAAAAACTGCTGCAGTGATTGATGAAAAAGAAGCTAAAAAACTCAATCAAAAAATCAAAAAAGGGGAATTTAATTTTAATGATTTTCTTAACCAAATGGAAAGTATTAAAAAATTAGGAAGTATGAAGTCTTTAATCGGTATGATACCAGGACTTGGTGGAATGGCAAATGCGGTAAAAGATATAGATTTGGATAATTCTAAAGAAATTATACACATTAAAGCAATGATCTCTTCAATGACTCCAAAAGAAAGAGAAAATCCTGATTTATTAAATAATGCTAGAAAGCGTCGTATAGCAGAGGGAGCAGGTCTTTCTCAGGTAGAAGTCAATCGTTTTTTAAAACAATTTAGCAATGCAGCAAAACTTGCAAAAAGATTTTCAGGTAAAAAAGGAATGGAGAGTTTGACACAAATGATGAGTCAAGCTAGAAGACAATTTTAAATTTTATTTATAAATACTTTTTATAGTATCTATAAATAAAATTTTTAATTTTTTAAGGAGTATAAATGACAGTTATTAGACTTACAAGAATGGGTAGAACTAAAAGACCATTTTATCGTATTGTAGTTACGGACAGTAGAAAACGTCGTGATGGTGGTTGGATAGAAAGTATTGGGTATTATAATCCTATGGTAGAACCTGAAGTAATTAAAGTTGATACAGAGCGTTTAGCTTATTGGAAAAGCGTTGGTGCAAAACTTAGCGATAAAGTTGCTTCTATCACTAGCAAATAATCATGGTAGAGAATTTTCTTAGAGAATACGCAAAATTAATTGCAGATTATCCTGAACAGATTGATACTCAAAAAATTGAATTAAGTGAAAATTTTTTTGAGATTGTTCTTTTTGCACATAAGGTTGATACAGGTAAGCTTATAGGTAAAAATGGAAAAATGATCAATGCTATAAAAACTGTAATCTCTGCTTATAAGAGCAAGGATGCAAGTTCTTATAGAGTAACGGTAAAAGCACTTGAGTGAAAAAGATTTTGTTCAAGTTGCAAAACTTGGTAAAACTGTGGGTCTTAAGGGTTATGTAAAATTGCATAACCTGAGCGACTTTTCTTCTCAATTTAAAAAAGATGCTACTTTTTTTATAAAAAACACTAAAGAAATGTTAAAGATTAAGCATTATAATACAAGCAATTCTACTGTTTTATTTGAAAATTATGAAGATATAGAAAAGGCCAAAGAATTAACTAATCTTATTCTTTTTCAGAGTATCGAGAAAAGTAGACAAACTTGTAAATTAAAAAAAGATGAGTTTTTTTATTTTGATATTTTAGAGTGTGAAGTTTTTGAAGAAGATAAGAGATTAGGTAAAGTGGTTGATATCTTGGAAACTGGAGCTTCTTATTTATTTGAAATTCAAAGTGATGAAAAATGGGTTGAAAAAAAATATCCTAAAATATTTTTTATTCCATATTTAGATAAATTTGTTAAAAATATAGATATAGAAAAACGACAGATTTTTTGCACGCAAGATGCTTTTTTAATTTTAGAAAATTCATGAAATTTAGCTTCGTTTCTTTGTTCCCTAATCTTATGGAATTTTACTTTCAAGATTCTATACTTGCAAGAGCAAAAGAAAAAAAACTTTTCAAACTTAATTTTTATAATCCAAGAGATTTTTCTAAAAATTCCTATCATAAAGTCGATGATTATAAAATAGGTGGTGGAGCTGGACTTTTGATGCAAGCTGAACCTATGTATGAGGTGCTAAGAAGTATTCAAGAAAAAAAAGAAAATCCCTATTTTATTTTTTTAAATCCAAGTGGTAAAACCTTTAATCAAAAAGACGCCAAACGCTTAAGTAAAAAAGAACATATAGTTTTTGTATGTGGGCGCTATGAAGGTATAGATGAAAGAGTGCTTGAAATTTTCGCGAATGAAATTTTTAGTATAGGGGATTTTATTTTAACAGGAGGAGAATTACCTGCGCTTGTAATGTGTGATGCGATTTTAAGAAATGTTAACGGGGTTTTAGGAAATATGGAAAGTTTGAAAGAAGAAAGCTTTGAAAATAATTTACTCGAAGCGCCTGCTTTTTCAAAACCTTTTATTTTTGAGAAAAAAAATAAAAAATTTTATACTCCTTCAGAGTTTTTAAAGGGTAATCACGCTAGAATTGCAAGTTTAAAAACTACTTTGGCGTCTTGCAAAACGAAATTTTTTCGTCCAGATTTATTTTTAGAGCATGAACGCAAAAAATAAGGGATTTTTTATGAAAAATAAATATATAGAACAATTTGAAGCAAAACAAATTGAAGGTAAAAATGTTCCAGATTTTCGTGCTGGTGATACTTTAAAGCTTGCAATTCGCATTAAAGAAGGGGATAAAACAAGAATCCAAAATTTTGAGGGTATTTGTATTGCTAGAAGAGGTAATGGCGTAAGTGAAACTTTTATCGTGCGTAAAATTGGCGCTAATAATGTTGGCGTTGAGAGAATTTTCCCTATTTATAGTGAAAGTTTAGAAAGTATTACTGTTTTGCGTCGTGGTCGTGTACGCCGTGCAAGATTATTCTACTTAAGAGATAGACGTGGTAAAGCAGCGCGTATTAAAGAGCTTAAAAAATAATTTATAATTATTTTCTATTATAAGTCTAACAATTAAATAATTATAATTAATTTATAATTATTATTTATTTGATTTTAATTATTAATAATACTCTTGTATAATATTTCTTGTAAATATTATACAAGGAGAGAAAATGTTTTCTATTAAAAAAACTTTATTAATACTAGCAAGCGTGCCAATGTTTTTGAGTGCTACTGAATATCAATTAAGTACTCATGTCTTGGATATTACTTCTGGACAACCTGCTCCTAAAGTAAAAGTTGAGCTTTATAAGTTGGAAGCAAATCAACAGTGGAAAAAAGTAAGTGAAGAATTTACCGAAGAAAATGGTAGAATAGGAGATTTATTACCATATGAAAAAGCTGAAAATAGGGCTTTTGGAATTTATAAGCTTAAATTTTTTACAAAAGACTATTACACATCACACAAAATAAATACTTTTTATCCTTTTGTAGAGGTAAATTTTGAGCTTTCTAAAGATCAGAAACATTATCATGTTCCAATAACCCTTTCTCCTTTTGGTTATTCGACTTATAGAGGAAGCTGATAAATAAAACGAAAGAAAAAACCATGTGGGCTAAGAATTCTTGGAAAAACTATCCTATAAAACAGC
This sequence comes from Campylobacter sp. 107, assembly GCF_002383835.1. Classification (NCBI taxonomy): domain Bacteria; kingdom Pseudomonadati; phylum Campylobacterota; class Epsilonproteobacteria; order Campylobacterales; family Campylobacteraceae; genus Campylobacter; species Campylobacter sp. 107. The sequence goes on along the minus strand of NZ_NXBA01000020.1, from coordinate 25,704 downwards.
AACCTATCTATCCAGATCAAGAGGAAATGAATAGGGTTTTAGCAAGACTTGAGAAACTTCCTCCTTTGGTTTTTGCTGGAGAAGTGAGAAATCTTCAAAAGTCTTTAGCAAGAGTTTGTAAAAAAGAAGCTTTTTTACTTCAAGGTGGAGATTGCGCTGAAAGTTTTGAAAATTTTGGCGCTGTAAATATCCGTGATATGTTTAAAATTTTACTTCAAATGGCTATAGTACTTACATTTGCTGGTGGATGTCCTGTTATAAAAATTGGTCGTATTGCAGGGCAGTTTGCCAAGCCAAGAAGTAGTGATTTTGAAGAGTTAGATGGTATAAGTCTTCCTAGTTATCGTGGTGATATTATTAATGGTTTTGAATTTAGTGAACAAGCACGCATTCCTGATCCACATAGAATGCTTGAAGCTTATTATCAAAGCGCAACAACGCTAAATTTGTTGCGTGGATTTGCTAAGGGTGGTTTAGCAGATTTACATGAAGTACATCGTTGGAATTTGGGCTTTTTAAAAAAGAGTGAACTCCATAAGCAATATACTGATATCAGTGAAAAAATTTCACAAGCTTTAGCTTTTATGGAAGCTTGTGGAATTAATACAAGTAATACTCCAAGTCTAAGAGAAGTTAGTGTTTATACTTCACATGAAGCTTTACTTTTGCCTTATGAAGAAGCTTTAACTAGAGTGGATAGTTTAAGTGGAGAAATTTACGATTGTTCAGCTCACATGCTTTGGATAGGTGAAAGAACAAGGGCGCTTGATGAGGCCCATGTGCATTTTTTAAGTGGAGTAAAAAATCCTTTAGGGGTTAAAATAGGACCTAGTGCAAGTGCTGATGATATCATAGCTTTAGCAAATGTTTTAAATCCAAATAATGAAGAAGGAAGATTAAATATTATTATCCGCATGGGTGCAGATAAAATTATCAATAATTTGCCAAAAATTTTCTCTAAACTTAAAAGTGAAGGTTTAAATTTAGTATATAGCATAGATCCTATGCATGGAAATACGGTAAAAGCAGGCAATTTTAAAACACGTGAGTTTGATAAAATTATGCAAGAAGTGAGATCTTTTTTTGAGATTGCAATAAGCGAAGGGGTTTATCCAGGTGGAGTGCATCTTGAAATGACTGGGAAAGATGTAACAGAATGCACAGGTGGTGCAAGCAATGTTACTGCTCAAAGCTTGGAAGATCGTTATGAGACTCAATGCGATCCAAGACTTAATGCGGATCAAGCATTAGAACTTGCTTTTTTAATTGCAGATTTGGTAAAAAAGGCTAGAAAATGAAACTTTATGGTATTAAAAATTGCAATTCTGTAAAGAAAGCTATGGATGCTTTAACACAAAAAGGTATTGTGTTTGATTTTATGGATATTAAAAAGATTAATCAAGATATTTTATACACATGGTTAAAACAAAAATCTTTTGAAGAACTTATCAATACTGCTGGATTAACTTCTAAAAAACTTGGCTTAAACAAAGAAAAAGTTAAAAATTTAAATGAAAAAGAACTTGAAAAAATTGTATTAGAAAATCCAAGTTGTATTAAGCGTCCTATTATCGAGTATGAGCAAAACATATATATTGGTAAGGAATATGAGAAAATGTTATGATAGAGTGTTTGATTACACTCTATTTTTTATTAATTGATTAATTTCATTTTGATATGGAAATCTTTCACTTTCGCAATTAATAAGTTGTGTTTTAGAGAAGATAACTTTTCCGTCTACTTCAACGATAAAATCACCTCTGCCACCAATTTCAAATTCTACTTCAACATCTTTGAAATCGCTTTGTAGTTCTTCTGCAACCCTTGCAGCTTGTGGGCGATAATTTCAAAGATTGCAATAAGCAATTTTTACTTTCATCATTTCATCCTTTGAAAAGTTCTTTTTATTAAGATTAAAATCTTAGATTTTATTATAGTTTATTTTGGCTGAATTTTTGCCTTTTTGTCAAATTTAAGTTGAAATTTAGGGCTAATTTCTTTCAAATTCAGCGAGAAAAATTTATAATTTTTATCAAAATTAAAATAAGCCTTAAAAAATTAAAGGAAGAAAATGAGTCAATTTACACACTTGCATTTACATACAGAATATTCTTTGCTTGATGGAGCCAATAAACTTAAAGAATTAGCTTTGACTTTAAAAGAGCAGGGTGCTACAAGTGTTGCTATGACAGATCATGGAAATATGTTTGGGGCAATTGATTTTTATCAAACAATGAAAGCACAAGGTTTAAAACCTATCATTGGTATGGAAGCGTATTTGCATAATCATGATGAATTAGATGATAAAAGTTCTCGTCAGCGTTTTCACCTTTGTTTGTATGCAAAAAATGAGATCGGATATCAAAATTTAATGTATTTAAGTTCTCAAAGTTATATTAAAGGTTTGTATTATTATCCGCGTATCAATAAAAAGCTTTTGGAAGATTATAGCGAAGGTCTTATTTGCTCTTCTGCTTGCTTGCAAGGTGAAGTAAATTGGCACTTAAATACTTATAGTGAAAGAAATGTGCGTTTTGGTGCAAAAGGCTATGAAGCAGCAAAAGAAGTGGCATTATGGTATAAAAAAGTTTTTAAAGATGATTTTTATTTTGAAATCATGCGTCATGGTATAGGCGACCAAAGAATGATAGATGATGATATTATCAGACTTTCTAAAGAATTAAATATAAAAATTATTGCTACAAATGATACGCATTATACCTTTAAAGAAAGAGCGGCTGCCCATGAGGTTTTTATGTGTATAGCTATGGGAAAAAAACTTAATGATCCTGATAGAATGCGTCATAGTGTGCATGAATTTTATGTTAAAAGTCCTGAGCAAATGAGTGAGCTTTTTGCAGATATTCCAGAAGCTATAGAAAATACACAAGAAATCGCACAAAAATGTAATTTAGAGCTTAATCTTGGCAATCCCACTCCACCGAATTTTAAATTTACAAGAGAATATGCTAAAGATCATAATATTACCTTACCTGAAGAAACAAAAGAATTTAGCTTTGATAATGATGATATAGTTTTTGAAGAACTTTGCAAAAAGGGACTTGAAGAGAGATTAAAATTTATCGATGAAAGCAAGCATGAAGAATACAAACAAAGACTTGAAGTAGAAATTAATATTATTAAAAATATGAAATTTTCAGGTTATATGCTTATTGTTCATGATTTTATTAAAGTGGCTAAAGATAAAGGTATTCCAGTAGGTCCTGGAAGAGGATCGGCTGCAGGAAGTTTGGTTTCTTATTGTTTAAGGATTACGGATTTAGATCCTATTCCTTATAGTCTACTTTTTGAGCGTTTTTTAAATCCTGAGCGTGTGAGCATGCCTGATATTGATGTGGATTTTTGTCAAGACAGACGTGCTGAAGTGATTGATTATGTGATTGATAAATATGGAGCAGATAAGGTTGCACAGGTGATTACCTTTGGTAAACTTTTGGCTAAAGGGGTGATTCGTGATGTGGCTAGAGTTTGTGATATGAGTATTCAAGATGCTGATGAACTTGCTAAACTTGTGCCTGAAGAGCTTAAAATAACTCTTGATGCTGCTTATGAAAAAGAACCTAAAATCAAAGAATTTATCGATCGTCATCCTAAAGGTCCTGAAGTTTGGGAGTATGCAAGAGCTTTGGAAGGATTAAATCGCAATGCTGGTATGCACGCAGCGGGTGTTGTAATTTCTAATGAAAGTTTATGGAAGAAAACTCCGCTTTTTAGACAAAGTAAAAATGATGAAAGACATTTAGTAACGCAGTATTCTAAAGATCATTTAGAAGATGTGGATTTGATAAAATTTGACTTTTTAGGTCTTAAAACTTTAACAGTAATTAATAATGCAATCAAGCTTATTAAAAAGCGTTACAATAAAGACATTATTTGGGAAACTATAGATGTAAATGATAGCAAGGTTTATAAAACCATACAAAGTGGAAATACTTTAGGGATTTTTCAAATCGAATCAGGCGGTATGCAAAGCTTAAATGCACGCTTAAAACCAGAGCGTTTTGAAGATATCATTGCGGTTCTTGCGCTTTATCGTCCAGGCCCTATGGAATCAGGAATGCTTGATGATTTTATCGATAGAAAGCACGGTTTAAAAAGCATAGAATATCCTTTTGACAGTTTAGAAAAGGTTTTAGAACCTACTTATGGGGTTATTGTTTATCAAGAACAGGTTATGCAAATTGTTCAAATTATAGGTGGCTTTTCTTTAGGAGGTGCTGATGTAGTGCGTCGTGCTATGGGTAAAAAAGATCCTGAGAAGATGAAGAAGCTTAAGACTGATTTTGCAGATGGAGCAGAAAAACAAGGATATGATAGAGTAAAAGCTGAAGATTTATGGGAGCTTATCGTAAAATTTGCAGGATATGGTTTTAATAAATCTCACTCTGCGGCTTATGCGTTGATTACTTTTCAAACAGCTTATTTAAAAACTTATTATCCTAGTGAATTTATGGCAGCGCTTTTAACAAGCGAAGAAAACAATGTGGATAAAATTGCTGTTTATATTGATGAGATGAAAAAAATGAATATTAAACTTTTACCTCCATCGATTAACAAAGCGATCCGTGAATTTAGTGCTTTAGAGCAAGATGGCAAGGATGCTATTATATACGGACTTGGGGCTATAAAAAGTGTGGGTATTCCTGCAGTTGAAAATTTACTTGAAGCAAGGCAAGATGGAGAATTTAAGGATATTAATGATTTCTTAGGTAAGATAGATCCTACCAAGATAAACCGTAGAACATTAGAAAGTCTTATTAAGGCAGGGGCTTTTGATGAGTTTGGTTTTACTAGAAAAGCTTTGTTTGATAATATGGAAAATCTTAGCGAAGCATCGCGTAAAATGGCTGAAGTAAGAAAAAATGCTGCAAGTTCTCTTTTTGGTGAAGAGGAGTTAACTTCAGGTGTTCAAGTAAATTTTACTCCCAAAAATGAAGAATTTGAAGTGATGGAAAAATTGGGATATGAAAAAGAAATTTTAGGAATTTATGTTTCAGGCCATCCTTTAGATCGATTTTATGAACAAATTAATGCCATAGATTATGTTAAAAGTTTAGAGTTTGAAGGTTTAAAAAACAATGGAGAAATTTTAAGTATAGGTAAAATTGAAGATTTTAAATCTATGATGAGTAAAAATAATAAGCGTTATGGTAGAATTGAAATTTTGGATTATTATTCTTCGTTTGATGCTACTGTATTTGAAAGTAATGTAGAAGAAATAGAAAATATCATTAAAGATGAAAATTTGAAAAATAATGCTTATGGTTTTGTATTGGGATTTAAAGCTGAAGGAGGGGAAAAGCCCAGCTTTTTTTTAAAAGCAATTAAAGACTTGCAAAGTCTTGAAGATGGTGAGATTAAAGCTATAAAAAAATTTGGCACAAAAAAAGATTTTAAAAATAAAGAAGAAAATCATTTTACCGCAGAACCTAAGGAATTTGAAAAAAATATCATAGAGCTAGATTTGACAAGGTTAAATAGAGAATTAATCTATGAAATTCATGAAATTGCTAGAAATGCACATAATCCTAATGAAAAAAATAATAAAAAACTTGTTTTAAAAGTTATTAGCGCGGGATCTTGCCTGCTTTATCATACAGATTTTATTATCTCTGATAGTATAGTAGAGGAAATTTCTAATAAATATGCTTAAGTAAGATTGTTTTACTTAAGATTTTTAAATAAAATGCTTCCGAGTCTTACCAAGTTGGATCCGCATTTTATAGCAATTTCAAAATCATTACTCATCCCCATAGAGCAAATCTTAGCCCCATGTTTTTGAAGAATTTCATAAATTTTAAATGTAGTTTCAAAGCTTTTTATAATATTTTCTTTATCTTGGCTGTGTGATCCTATGCTCATTACGCCACAAAGATTTAAATTAGAGCATTCTTCTTGTATTTGTAAATATTCTTCTACGGCTTGATTTGGATCTAGACCGCTTTTGCTATTTTCATTTGCGCTATTGATTTCTAATAAAGTATTTAATTTATAATCAAGTCTTTTGTCCATAGCTTTAGCTATTTTAATACCATTGCAAGAGTGCCATAATATAGGTTTTTGTTTGATTAATAGATTGATTTTGTTGCTTTGTAGCGTTCCTATAAAATGCCACTTTATGTCTAGTTTTTTTTCATCAAGATTTTCTTTTTTTTGTGCTAGAGCTTGGACTTGATTTTCTCCAAATTCTACTATACCTTGATCAAAAAGCTTTTCAATTATACTTGCATCGACATACTTGCTTGCGGCTACAAGACGAACGTTTTTGGTTTTTTCTAAAATTTGCTCTAAAGTCATTTTGATAAAAAATAAGCCCTATTTAGGGCTTATTTTATTGTAATAAATTAGCAATTTTGCTTTGAAGCTGCATGTTGGATTGCGCAGCAACAAAAGCAGCAGCATTTTCTTTTAGATAATTGGCATTAAAATCATTGACATTTTTTGCCATGTCATTATTTAGTAAATTATTTTCAGCTGCTTTTGAGTTGATGCTATTTTGAACACTTGCGTTAATATTTGATGTGATAGCATTGATACCTGAACCTATTTCACTTCTTAAACTTCCAAGTTGATCCATAAAATTTGTAATACTGTCTTGATTATCTATGCTTAATCCACCTGTTGCTAATGGATTTAAATTCGTAGTTTCAGTTCCGCTACCTACTACAAAATTCATAGTTTGAAAGACATTTTTTCCATTATAAGTTGCATTGTTAAAAGAATCATTGATGGATTCTTGTATGCGTGTTGCTTCTGTTCTTAGCATTCCTTTTTGAGAATCATTGAGCGCAGCGTTGTTCATTTTTGCTGAAAGTTGATTAAGTTTATCTGCACTTTGAGAGATATTGGTAAGGCTAGCATCTGCAATTTGTAAAACCCCTATAGCATCATAAGCATTTGCGACACCTTGATCTATAGTGCTTGATTGAGATCTTAAAGAATCAGCAATAGCTAAATTAGCACTATCAACTCCACTTATTGCACGAACAGCTGCAATATTTTCTAAAGCTTTATCACTAGCTTTTTGTGCATTATTTAAATAATAATTTTGTTGCATCATGGTTGCATCAGAGATCATCATGGCCTACTCCTTCTCTTTTGGATTTATTTAATATTTTATCATTTTTTTGCTATTTTAAAGCTTAAGAAATATAAAAAAACTTGCATTATTAAGATGATTTTAATCACCACTTCACTTGCATTATGGATACTGATAAATTCTTGAGTTTTTGTAGCATTTTCGCCTAAGTTTTGGAGCTCAATTATGGCATTAGTAAAATAAAAAACAAATATTAAGCTTAAAATCAAAATAAGCAAACTTAGCATAAATTTTGAAAATTTTATTTGAAATTTCATTTCATCTTTTATAAGAGAATAAATTTCATATAAAAAATTAACCACTGAAACAAAAATCAGTAAATAACCCATTTTAACAAAAATTTGCGTCATCATTAAGCCACTTTGAAAATGGCTCAAAACTCCTTCTCCTATAAGATTTTGAGGAAAAAAAATTGTTGGTGCAACAACTATTCCTAGTATGAGTTCAACCCCTATGATGGAGGCAAGTAAAAATAAATTAACAGCTTTCAAGAGTTTCTCCTTTTATTTTTTATCATAACGCATATTTGTAAATTTAGCTATAAAAGCACGATTATAACTTTGTTCATCTTTGAAAAAATCAACAATGAAATTATTTTGGTATAAAATTTTCCCCAAAATTTCTTTTTGATCATAGCCAAATTCGCAAGCTAAAAATTTAACTTTTTTATCAAGGGAAAAATGTATGATTTCTTCTAGAACTTCATATCCTTTTTCTCCGCCAAATAAAGCCTCTTTGGGTTCTTTTTGCACCCAAATATCTATAGGATATGAATTTTTAATATAGGGCGGATTTGAAAAAATAAAATCATAATTTTCTTTGATTTGCTTAAAATTACAAAGTTTAAAGTCAATCAAATGATCGACTTTGTGTAATTTGGCATTCTCTAAAGCTAATTCTAAGGCTTTGGGATTGATATCACAGGCTGTGATTTTTAACCCAAGTTCTTTGGCTAAAACAATGCTTAAAATTCCGCTTCCAAATCCTATTTCTAAAATCCCATTAAAAGTATTTTTTTTGCATAAATTTAAAATTTGAAAAAGTAAAATTTCACTATCGTAGCGAGGGATTAGAACGCCTTTTTTTATCTTAAATTCTAAGCCCCAAAAATCCACTTTTTCAAATATATATTCAAAAGGTTCTCCAGATTTAAAACGCTTTATAAGCTCAAAATAAGGTTCATGATCTATTTTTATATCTTGGTTTAAAAATAACCAAGCTTTATCTTTTTTTAGATATTCACAGAGTATAAATACTGCTTCATTTTCATAACCTTTTAAGCTAGATTTAGCTTTCATAAGAGCATTTTTAATAGTCAAGAAAGAGCCTTGATTCTATCATTAATACTTGGATGACTGAGATAAAAAAATGTATATATTTTACTTGTTTTGATAAAAGCTTTATTTTCTCTTGCTAGAGCTATCAATGCATTTTTCATATCTTCTTTGCTTGTAACTTTGGCTCCGTGTTGATCAGCCGCAAATTCATTTTTTCTACTTAAGGCATTAAGCATAGGAGAGATTAAAAAGCTAAAAATATTTGCAAAGATAAATAAAAGAGCAAACACGCCACCATTTACTCCTTCTAGATGACTTTCTAAGTAAACAAATTCAGATAAATTTGCAAAAACAAAAAAAAGTAAAAACATAGCTATAGCACCGTTAAATAAAGCTTTGATAATATCCTTATGAACAAAATGTCCAAGCTCGTGTCCTAGAACAGCTAAAAGTTCTCTTTCGTTTAAGGCTTTTAATAATGTATCAAAAAGCACCACTCTTTTGCTTTTAAAAAGTCCACCAAAATAAGCATTTAAACGTTTATCTCTTTTGCTTGCATCAATAACATAAACCCCATTTGCACTAAACCCACATTGTTTCATCAAAGAGCTGATTTTTTTCAGTAAATTTTTATCGTCTAGTTTTTCCATTTTATTAAAAATAGGTGCTATCAAGGTAGGGTAGATGAGATTTATAATCACTATAATACAAAAGGCAAAAATAAAGGCCGCAATCCACCAAAAAGTTCCAAAAAAATCATAGCAAAAAATCAAAGCATAAAGGATTAAAAATCCAAATATTAAAGTTAAAATAAGACTTTTTACAGTGTCTTTGATAAAAAGTTTTACAGTCATATTTGAAAAACCATGGGCTTTATCTTTGATAAAACTTTCATAAATACTTAAAGGTAGATTTAAAATACTTGTGATTATTAAAAAAGATAATAAAAATAAAGTATTTTCAAAACGAGTGTTGTTTGAGATAAGCAATTCTTTAAGATATAAAAATCCAAAACCTATCCATGCAATATTGATGATTAAATTATAAAAATTGGAAAATAGTTTAAATTTTTCATTTTCGATGGCAATATCTGCTGCATTTTGATAGTCTTTTTCGCTTAAAATTTGAGCTTGTTTATCTTTTTCTCTTTCTAAGAAACGAATTTGAGCATAGGAAATCCAAGATAAAAGTGCTGTATAAAGACATAAAATTGCAATTAAAGTCATTATTTTTCCTTGATTAGTTTTTTGCGAATTCTAGCTTAAAATAATGAAATAAAGTTAATAGTTTAAAATCTAAAATAATATTCTTTTCAACTAAGTTGGTGTATATTTATAAAAAAGGATTAAAGAATGTTTTTTAAAAAAAAGATTTCACAAAAGCAAAAAGAAAAGCCTAAAATTCCAATCAATGATGTGATTTTAGATGACAGACTTTATAAGTTTAAAAATAAAATACAAAAGATAAGCAAAGATGAAGCTTCAGCAAGTCTGCTTGCTAGACAATTAAGCAGACTTGTTAGGGCTAATAAATTTTAATTTTGACATTTTTTCTTAGGGCGAAAAACCTTAATAACTTCATCATTTGCTTCTATATAAGCACCTTCTATCAAATCAATACAGTAAGGTATAGCCGGAAAAACAGGCTCTAGGCATTCTTTTATAGCCTTAGGATTTCCTGGTAAATTAATGATAAAAGATTTATTGCGAATTCCTGCACTCTGTCTTGAAAGTATAGCTGTTGGGACATATTTTAAACTTTCTAAGCGCATAAGTTCTCCAAAACCTGGCATCATTTTATCACACACGGCTTCCGTGGCTTCTGGGGTTACATCACGAAGTGCTGGACCTGTCCCTCCGCTTGTAACAATCAAATCACATTTTTTTTCATCTGCTAGATAAAGTAATTTTTTAATGATCAAATCATAATCATCAGGGATTAATTCTTTATGATAAATAATATCATTTTTTATATATGAATTTAACACTCTTTCAATTTCAGCAGTAGCTTTATCTTCATATATACCACTACTTGCTCTATCGCTTAGGGTCAAAATTCCTATGTTTATTGTATCCATTGTTTCTCCTTAATAAATTTTTATAACCATCCTTTTTTCTTGAAAACAACCAAAGGTAAAATGATAGAAACTACCATCACGCCAAGCACTATGGGATAAGCATAGTGAAGTTCAAGTTCGGGCATGAATTTAAAATTCATACCATAAACAGTTCCTATTAAAGTAGGTGGCATCATGGCAACAGTTGCAACGGTAAAAATTTTAATGATTTTGTTTTGTTCTATGTTGATTTGGCTGGCTAAAATGGTTTGAATATTATCTAAGATATTAAGTTGAGAAACACTAAATTCAACCAAAGAATTTAAGTCTTTTAAAACTATAGTGAGATTTTGTTTTATATCTTTATCGATTTTATCGCTTTTTAGCAAAGAAGTCATAGCGCGACGCTTATCAAATAAAGAATCTCTTACGCGCATATTAAGCTCTTGTAAACTTGAAATATCTTTTAGCATTTCATCATAGCTATATTCATCTTTTTTTTCTAAAACACTTGTTCTTAAGCGTCTTGCTTCTTTATCTATCCATTCTAGTAAATCCGCATCTTTTTCAACGCGCACTTCAAACATTTTATCAATAATATCAAAACCATCTTCAAAATTCTTCGGACTAGCTAAAATCCTTGCTTGAATTTCTTCAAAAGTGCTAAATTCGTTATATCTTATAGTAAATAAGATATTTTTAGCTGTAGCAAAAGTAACAATTTCTGTGCGAAGCTTGATTAATTTCTTATCTTCTTCATCACTTTTAAGATTTCTTACTAAAAAATGGGCATTGATGGTTATTGTCGCATTATCTTCCCAATATTTTGCGCTAAGCTCTATTTCTTCTCTTTCTTCTTTTGTAGGAAACTCAAGATTAAATTCACTTGATATAAAAGCAATTTCTGCTACACTTGGATGAAGCAAATCAATCCATAAAATATTTTGCGGTAGTTCTTGACTATCGAGATTAAAATTGATTCTTTGAACTAAAGCATTTTGAGTTTTGATATAAATATAAAGCATGATCGCTCCTTGTTTATGACTTTAAAATTATAACCTTGTTTGCTTAAAAATTAACTTGTTTCTAAAATGCTTCTAAAACTCATTAAATTTCCAAAATATTTTTGAAAGGAAAAAATGAGTAAAAAATTTTTCTTAAGTTTAGGTATTGTTGCCTTATTGTTTTCAAATTCACAAGCTATTGATGAGAATTTGATTAAAGCTGTGCAAGCAGAAGGTAGGGTAAATTCTTTGGCTATGCCTGATACTTGGGCAAACTGGAAGGATACTTGGGCAGATCTTAAAAATCTTTATGGTGTAGAACATAGCGATACAGATATGAGTTCAGCTCAAGAAATTGCTAAATTTAAAGCCGAAAAGAAAAATGCAAGCGGTGATATCGATGATGTAGGAGCTCTTTTGGAGAGATAGTGGTTTTAAGACAAGCTACTGGGATCAAATTCCAACTTTGGGCTAAAGATGGAAATTGGCTTTTAGCTTATACAGGAACCATAGCTTTTATAGTCAATAAAGATGTAGTAAAAGATATACCTAAAACTTGGCAAGATTTGCTTAAGGGAAATTATAAAATTACTATGGGTGATGTAAGTATAGCGTTCAAGCTGTGAGTGCAGTTTTGGCAGCTAATTATGCCTTAGGTGGAGAAAGATTTAAGTCCTGCTTTAGCTTTTTTTAATACTCTAGCCAAACAAGGAAGACTTGTAAATAATGATGTAAGCATAGCCAATCTTGAAAAAGGTGAAGTTGAAGTGGGTTTAGTTTAGGATTTAATGGTTTAGGCTATAGAGATAAAGTGGGCAAAGATCGTTATAAAGTTTTAATCCCTGCTGATGGCAGTGTTATTTCGGGCTATACAACTATTATCGATAAATACGCAAAATATCCAAATGCGGCTAAATTAGCCCGTGAGTTTATACTTTCTGATAAAGGACAAATCAATCTAGCAAAAGGTTATGCAAGGCCAATAAGAATTGATCATATTACCTTCCAGATGATATAAAAGCTAAGCTTTTGCCAAGTGAGCAATACAAAAATGCAAGAGTAATCAAAGATCAAAAAGCTTGGGAAAAAAAGCACTAAAGAATTGCCGCAACTTTGGCAAGAAAAAGTGATAGTGGATATGAAATGAGGATTAAAAAATGAAAAAATTGTTTTCATAAGCACTCTAGTTTGTAATGCTTTGTTTGGAGTTCAAGAGTATGAGGCCAATTTAGCAGGCCATATTATCATAGATTCTAAAAGTACAGTAAAACCTCCTAAGGATGCTCCTGATTTTTTAAAACTTATAGGAAATTTGCAAATATCACTAGAGAAGAAAAAATTGGAACTTTTAAATCCAAGGGAAACAGGGAAACAGATTTTTATTTATCTTTTAAAAATCAACCTATACAAGGGCATAGTGGGATAAAATATATTCCAAAAAAAAGATGTTTTTTGGGTGATTAGTGATGATGGCTTGGATAAAAAGTATAATTCTTATGATGTTATGCTTTATGCTCATGAGTTTAAATTTGATTTTAAAAATTCAAAATACGAACTTTTAAAAACAGTTTTTTAAAGATAGTGATAAAAAATATCCTTATTCTATAACCACCGAAATAACCAAAGAAAGGTATTTAAGTGGGGCTGATTTTGATACTGAGAGCATACAGTTTATCAATGATAAATTTTATATAGGTGATGAATTTGGTCCTTATTTGCTTCATTTTGATAAGAATGGGAATTTAAAAGAAGTTTTTGATGTGTATGTGGAGGGTAAAAAACTTATTTCTCCCGATAATCCAAGTTTAAAATTTAGCGATAAGCCTGATGGAGAAAATGAGAAATTTAATATCAAGCGCTCTAAAGGCTTTGAAGCTATGGTAAGCTCTAAAGATGGTTCTAAACTTTATTTGCTTTTAGAAGGAAGTATTTACAATAACAACGCTTATGAGAATGAAAAAGGTAAAGAATATCTAAGAATTATAGAATTTGATGTAAAAAATAAAAAATTCACCGGCAAAACTTATAAATATTTCTTAGAAGATAAAAGCTATTCTATAGGTGATTTTAATATGATAGATGATAAATACGGCATCATTTATAGAAAGAGATCAAAAAGAAGGCACTAAAGATAAGGCTTGCAAAGAAGGTGAAGATACTAAGCATTGTTTTAATAATGTAGCTCAATTTAAAAGAATTTATAAGGTTAAATTAGATGATAAAACTCATGAAGCTCAAAAAATTTCTTATATAGATCTTTTAAATATTAAGGATGGAAATAAAATTTCTAAAAAGCCTTTGGTAAATGATAAATTTGTTTTTCCTTTTGAAACTACAGAAGGTGTGGATATAGTAGATGATTCTCATATAGTCGTAGAAAATGACAATAACTTTCCTTATTCTTCAAGTAGAGAACCTAATAAAACTGATGATAATGAATTTATTTTACTTAAAGTAAAAGATTTTTTAAAGAGTAAATGATGTCCAAAGTTATTTTAGTTGTGCTTGATGGCTTAAATTGTAAAAGCTCTAGTATAAATATGAGATATTTAAATGTGCTTTGCAAAGAGAATTTAGGCAAATTTTATTCTTTAGAATGCGAACTTCTTGGCATGTCTCGTCCCTTTATACGAGTGCTTATTAACAGGCGTAAAGCCTGTTTTAAGTGGGATAATTGATAATAAATTGAGTTTTTCAAAACAAACAAGCATTTTCGACCTTTGTAAAGAACAAGATTTAAAAGCTGGAAGCGCAGCTTATCATTGGGTTTTTGAGCTTTATAATAAAAAAGAATTTATTCCTTCTTTACATCGCCATATAGAAGATGAAAATTTAACTTTGCCTTATGGACATTTTATTATGAAGATGATTATTTAGATTCTCATTTATTTGCGGATGGGGAGCATTTAAGAAACAAATATAATTTAGATTTTACTCTTATACGCTCTATGAATATAGTGATGCAGGACATAAATTTGGCTCACGCTCTATATTGAGTATGCCAAAAAACCAAAAAAGTTGATGTTTTGATTTCTGAGTATTTGCCCACTTGGTTAGAACAAGGTATCACTATAATCATCACAAGCGATCATGGTATGACAGAGGGTAAAAGTCATGGAGGCTTAAGTGAAGATGAAATTGTAGTGCCTTTTTTCACTTTTGGTAGTGCTTTTTCGTATGAAAATGCCAAGATAAAACAGGATGAAATTTGTGGCAGTGTCTGTGAAATTTTAGGACTTAAACACGATAAGAGGTATAATGATGAAATTTTAAAGACCAAAAAATGAAAGAAAAATTTCTAGCCTTTTTAAGTATTTTACCTTTTTTTATAGTTTTTACTTTTTTTATGATGGTACCTTTGATTTGGATTGTTTTTAATGCTTTTTATGTAGAAGAGGATGAAATTTATTCTTTAGCCAATTTTATACATATTTTTGAGTCCAAATTCTATCTACAAGGCATTATAAATTCTTTACAAATCAGTTTTATTTCTAGTATTTTTGGACTTTTATAGGACTTTTGGCGAGCTATTCTTTATTTATCTTAGCTCCATCAAAAATATGTAAATTTCTTTTTTCTTTAAATACTATGATAGGTAATTTTTCAGGAGTTCCTTTAGCTTTTGCTTTCATTATAGTTCTTGGAAGCAATGGTGTAGTTAATGTGTTTTTGAAAAATTTAGGCATAGAACCTTTTGTTAGTGTTTATGCTAATTTTGGGGTAAATATTGTTTATGTGTATTTTCAAATTCCTTTGGCAATCTTGCTTTTGCTTCCGGCTTTTAAAAATCTTGAAAATTCACATTTAAATGCTTGTAAAATGTTAGGTGGAGGCAATTTTTTATATTGGTTAAAATAGCTTTGCCTTTGCTCGCTCCTGTTTTGTTTGGTGTTTTTGTGATTTTATTTGTCAATGCTTTTGGAGCTTATACGACTATTTATGCTTTAAGTTCGGGAAATTTTAATGTCACTCCTGTAAGAATCACTGCTTTAATCGCAGGCGATATCAATCTTGATCCTTATATGGCTAGTGCTTTAAGCATCATTATAACTATTATCATGCTTGTTGTTACTTTATAGCCAATTTCTTTTCTAAAAAATATCATTTTAAGGTGCTTTAAATGAATGAAAATTTGAGTTTAAAAGCTAAAATTTATCATTATGCAGTTTTGTTTTTGGTTTTTTTTATTTTTAGCTTTGCCTTTTATATATAGGGCTTTAGATAATGCTATATCTAATGTCAATCTAAATGAACTCATCACATCTAATGCTATGCTTGGAGGTTCTTTAATGGGAGTGATTTTTAAACTTGTCTTGCCTAACTTAAGAAATGGAATTTTGGTGGCAGTTTTTTAAGTTTTTCTTTTTTAATAGGCGAATTTTTATATGCAAATATTCTTGTAGGAAGTATTTATGAGACTTTGCAAGTTTATCTTTGTAATATTAAAAATCAAAGTGGGCATTACTCTAGTGCTTTGGTAATAGTTTATTTTGTGTTAATTTTTATAACAACTTTTATAGCTAGTTTGATTAAGGAGTGAAAAATGGCTTATTTAAAGATTAAAAATTTTAAAAAAGCTTATGGGGATAAAATTATTTTTGAAGGTATTAATTTTAGTGCTAAAAAGGGTGAGTTTATGACTCTTTTATGTCCAAGTGGCTGTGGAAAATCCACTCTTTTAAGGTGTATAGCAGGGCTTAGCCAAATTAATGGAGGAAAAATTTCTTTAAATGATAAAGATCTTACCAAATTAAGTCTTCAAAAAAAGAAATATAGGTATGGTTTTTCAAAATTACGCTCTTTTCCAAATCTTAATGTTTTTGAAAATGTAGCTTTTGGCTTAAAGATCAAAAAAATGGATAAAAATGACATAGAAAAAAGAGTGAAAAAATGTTAAAACTCGTCGAGCTTGAAGAATACGCTAAAACTTATCCGCATAAACTTTCAGGTGGACAAATGCAAAGAGCGGCTTTAGTAAGATCTTTGGCGACCAAACCTGATTTACTTTTGCTTGATGAGCCTTTATCGGCACTTGATGCTAAAATTCGTAAGTATTTAAGGGTGTAAATTAAAGAAATTCAAAAAGAACTTGAACTCACCACTATTTTTGTAATGCACGATCAAGAAGAAGCTTTAGAGTTATCCGATAGGATTATTTTAATGAATGAGGGTAAAATCATACAAAATTCCAATGCAAATAATCTTTATCTTTTGCCAGAATCTCATTTTGTGGTTAGCTTTATAGGAAATTACAATATTTTAAGTCCTAAAGAGCTTGATAGCTTGGGTTTAAAATACGATTTTAAAAAAGATATAGCCTTGCGTCCTGAAACCATAGAAATTTCTAACGAAGGTTTAGAAACTAAGATCAAAAAAAACATTACTAGGTAATATCATACGCTATAGGGTTAGAGTGTAAGAAATCGAATTTAAGGTAGATACTTTAAATTTTTAGCACTCATAGTACTTGTGAAGCAGGTGATAAAATCGCTTAAAATTCAATCTTTCTTTAGCAAAAGAGTGAAAATGAAACTTGTTTTATTTGATTTAGATGATACTTTAATACAAGACGATAGTGCTAAACTTTGGCTTAAATTTTGCATTGAAAAAGGTTTTTTACCTCAAGAATATTTAGAAAAAATCGTTTTTTATCAAAAACAATATCAAGAAAAAAGCTTGACATGGATGAATTTATGACTTTTTTCTTCAAAGCGTTAAGGCTAAAAATGAAGATAGAATTTCATCTTTAGTAAATGAATTTATAAAAATTTATATAAAACCTTATGAAAAAGCTAAAAAACTTATAATCAAATATCAAGATCAAAGGTGTATTACAATTTCAGCTACGGCTGAATTTTTAGTTAGAAAAATCGCCTCTTTTTTTTGGGAGTGAGAGAAAGCATAGCCATAAAATGTGAGCGTGTAGGTGATAAATTTAGTGGAAAAGCTTATGGGATTTATAGCTTTAAGGAAGGCAAGGTTTTAAGACTTAAAGAATATTTGGGTAAAGATTATGAAAAATGGATGAAAGATTCTTATTTTTTTAGTGATTCTATCAATGATTTACCTTTATTAGAGTCTGTTAGCAAAGCCTTTGTATGTAATGGTGATGAAAAAATTTTAAAAATTGCAAAAGAGAGAAAATATAAAATTTTAACTTTTGAAGCTACAAGCGTGAAAATTCACGCTTATTCTAATTCATATTTTTTAATTAAAGTATCATAAAATCCATCAGTTTTTGCTTCATCTATGCCTTTGTTAAATATTTCAATAATATCTTTTTGTTTATTTTTATCAAAAGCAAAACTAAAGCCTTCTCCTCCATCTGTTTCTTGATAGAAACTTACCAATTCCGGATTTTCAGCTAAAAAACCTTTAGCAGTATCTTGATCAGCTACAATAGCATCGATTTTGTTGTTTTTTAGTGCTAAAACAGCTATGTTTAAATCTTTATTGCTTTGTACTTGTGCATTTTTGATAGCTTTTGCAGTATTTTCTTGTAAAGTTCCTAGTTGAACTCCTATTTTTTTACCTTCTAAATCATTTTTTGTTTGAAGAGAATCGTTGTTTTTTAGTTTAAGATAAAGATTTTTACTCATATAGTAAGGTTTGGTAAAATCAACACTTTGTCTTCTTTCATCAGTTGCGCTCATAGCTGAGGCAATCATATCGATTTTGCCAGCTTTTAAAGCAGGAATCAATCCATCGAAATTGGTTTCAACCCAAATAATTTTAATACCATTTTTTTTGGCAATCTCTTCAACCAAATCGGTATCAAAACCTGTAAGTTTTGAGTTTTCTTTATAATTAAAAGGTTTATAATTTGGAGCAGTTCCAACTTTTAATTCTACACTTGCATTTGATTCTTTATTTTTAGAATCACTACAAGCACCTAAAAATAAACCAACTAAAGCAACTAGAGCAATGCTTAATATTTTTTTCATTTTTTTCCTTTGATATAAAATGTTTTAAAATTATACTTATTTTAAATTTATATTTAATTAAGTCTGGATCAATTTTTAGAAAAGTTGTATTAATGTTGTGCTTTTAGATAATATTTAAATAATTATAAAAGTATTTTTTTAATATTTGAAATAAAATTTTATTCAATAATATATTAATATAAAATTTGTTAAATTTTCATTAAATTTAAATATTGAAAAATAAAATATTAAATTAATATTTTATTTTATAATCAACTCAAGACATACGGGATAGTGTTGTAAATAATCAATTTGTGATAAATCAAAAGGATTTTATTTGAATGAGAAATGAGATGAAAAAATATTTTAAAATTTTTGCAAATAAGACAAATGTAAAATTTGACTTGGGCGTTTGTAGTGTGGTTTTATCTTCTTCGGTTTGTTTTGCGGCGGTTCAGGCTACAAGTAATTTTTATATTTCTGAACATTCTTTTAAGGATAATCAAGTTTATGATCCTCAAGCAGAAATTTTTAAAAAATTAATGGAAAAAATTTCTATGCTTCTAAGTCAAAATACCCTATATCAAATTTAACTATGATTTATAATAACCCTAAATCTGGAAATAAAAATTTATCCAAGCTTGAAATTTTAACTCCGGATACTTTAAAAGAAGAGATCACAACAGCTTTTAGCACTTTAGAAACCGTATTTTCAGATACTCAAGCTGTTCCTAGTTATTTTATGCCTTTTATTGTAACAGCTTATGCTCAAAATACAAATGCAACAAATAATAAACTTATATTATAAAATGGAGAATTGTCTTCTGTGTATTTTTGCAAACCAAGCATAGGGGATTGTGGAGTGCCTAATAATTCTCAAAAAGGCGATCGTTTTAAATATTTAATTACTGCGGCGTTTACCTACAGGGGTGGGGGATTTAACAATCAAACCATTTTAAAAGAAAACTCCTATATCAATATGGGTGTAGAAAATATCTACACCTTGCCCTTAAATAGAGCTCCTTATATTTCAGGATCTGTAGCTTTTGATGGTGAAGCTAAAGACAATAAATTAATCTTAGAGTCAAATACAAAAATTGACCTTCATAATTCCCAGTATTTTTCAGATGAATAAGGTAAGGATATTTATGATGAAAGAATTACTCGTTTAATAGGAGCTTTTGGCATAAATTCTAATTTACAAAACAATAAAGTTCTTATCGATTCAGCTAATATCGTCCTTCATGGGCCAGATGGTGAGTATACAGCTCGTTCGACCTTTAAAATTTTAAGTGCTTTAGCTGATGTAAATAATCTTAAAAAATACAATGCAAGCAAAAATTCTGTAATAATTAAAAATTTAAATTTAGATTTAATGGTGAATTCGCAAAATAAAATAACTTTTTATGATGCTGTTTTATTTGGAGAAATTTATGACGGAAAAACATTACAGGGTAATGCAGAAAAATTCTATAGAGATTTATCATTTTAACCCATTAGATCATCTTAATAAAAACATTAAAACATATGCATCGTTAAACCTCTATGGTGGGTATTCTAACGATGGTGAAGCTAATGGAAATAAAATTGTATTTCGCCTTAAAAAACCTTTAAAAATCAGTGATAATTTTTATGGAAAAAATTATTACAATCTTTACGGATGTTTTGCTACAGAGGGTGCGAATTTTAATGTTATTGATATACAAAATGATTTAACCCATGAAAAAGTTCCACAAAATTATTCTGATAAATTTACCGTATATGTGGCAAGAACTTTAAGTGGAAAAGCAAATAATAATACCTTAAGTATAAAAGATTCTGTTATTTCATTGCCTTTATATGCTTTTATTACAAGTGAAATTACGCTAGATGGTATAGATTATATCGCTAAGAATCAAACAATAATGAAGTAAATTTTGAAAATATTAAATCATCTAAAAATTTAAGTTTGATGATCAATACTAAAAATGTTTCAAATAATAAAATAAATTATAATCTCATTCAGAGTCTAACTGAAGCGAGTTATTTAGGAAAGGGCTCAAAAACTATTTTAAAAGCAGCTCAAAATGCAAATAACAGCCTTATAAAGCTTAAAGATTGTTCTTCTGGAAAGTTCGTGCATCATAAAAGCAGATAAAGAAAGTGCTTTTAATAAAATCATCATCAACAACACAGCTTTAGCACTGCCTCAGATAAAAGACAAGGTTATGCGGGGTTGATAGCTGGAGTGTCTACAAATTCCATGATAATATCATGGAATTTGTTAATTTAAACATAGATGAGTATAAAAATCAAGATGCTATATTTTTAGCTCCATCTGGAATTTCGGATATTTCAAATTTTAAATCTTATAACAATACTTTATAGTTAGGTGGAGAGTTGAATTTCTTTAAAGATGTAAATATCGATTTGCTTTCTGGTTCTGTTTTTCATGAAGTAAATAAAAAAGGTAAAATAATCACTCAAATTCTACCGCATCAAGAAGATTTTTCTAAAAACAATCGTTTAATTATAGATACTCACGATGTCAAAACAGAAGTGGTAAATAACTTTGAAAATTTTACTTTTATTTTACCAAATAAAATAAAAAATCCTATCTTGACTATAGAAAAACTTATCAATCTTCCTGCAAATGGAAGTATGGAAATTCTTACTAAAAATAAATCAACAAAAGGAAAATATATTCTCATACAAAGCGATGTTGGAATTTATGATGGTGACAATGGATTGCTAAATCAACAAGAATTAGAAAATTTGTTAGAAAAAATGAAAAATAATAAAAATAAATTTAATTACAACAAGATAGAAAAGTTGGCTAAAAGTACATTGAAAAATGTAAATTTTAGCTTTGAAGTTTCAGATGATGCAAAAATAATTTATATCAACATACTTTAAAGGAGAGTAACATGAAAAAGATGAGTAAACATATAGTTTTATCATTTGCGGTGAGTTCTTTGCTCTTTTCTCAAGCTTATGCTTTACCAAGTGGGGGTAAATTTACTCATGGTACAAGTGGGACTATCCATACCTCTGGCAATACTGTAACGATTACAGGAAAAGGACAAAATCATGTTATCCAATGGGGTGGCGGTTTTAATATAGGACGAAATGAAAGTGTAAATTTTAACGGCAAAAATCAAAACTACCTAAACATTGCTTATCAAAAAGATGCTTCTAAGATAGACGGAGCTTTAAATAGAGGGAATAACAATATCTTTTTAGTTAATCCTATGGGAGTTTTGATTGGCAAAACAGGAACTATTACTGCGGGAAAATTTGTAGCTAGCACAACAGCTTTAAGTGATGATAATGTCAAAACTTTTTTAGAGAAAGGAGCTAGTTTCTCTCCGGTATTTGATGTAAGCAAACAAGGAAATATTATAAATCTTGGAAAGATCAATGCAGATAATATTGTTTTAATAGGAAATAAGGTTGAAATCAATAAAGGAAAAATTACTTTAGATGTATTAAAACTTGAAGGTAATAAAGTTTATGTTGATGCTGGAGTGGTAAAAGATACAAAAAATATCGCAGCCAAAGCAGAGCAAGAAGCTATCATTCAACAAAGCATAACAAGTTTTGAAGAAGATGGAACTTTATTGCGTAATTCTAGTAGTAAATTTAGTTTTGATGATAGTAGTAAAGTTAAAAACTGGACTAAATATGGAAGTATTGCGGATGCAACAAAATGGAATAAATTTGCTGATTTTTGGAATGTAAATAAAGAAAAATTTAGAACAGTTTTTGATCATTTTCGTTTGATTGATGATATTGATTTTAGTGGCGTGAAAACATACATAGTAGGTGATAATACAAGCAATGCTTTTGCTAAATCTTTCGATGGTTCTGGTTATGCTTTAAAAAATGTTAATATTAATTCATCAAATCAATATGTAGGAATTTTTGGAGTTGTTCAGAATAGCTATATAAGAAACCTTAATATTCAAGGATTGAAAATTGCTTCAACTGGTTATGATGCTTATGTTGGAGGTATAGTAGGGCAAAATATTGCAAACAGTTATACGGGTTTTGAAAATGTGACTGTTAATGATCTCGTTATTAATACAGCTGTAAATACTAAAGTTGGCGGAATAATAGGCTGGGGAAATGGTAGTGGAGGGAATAACACTATCAATTTTACAAATGTTGCTATTAATAATATAAGTATAGTAGCAAAAGAAGGTTCTTATGTGGGTGGCATAGGCAGACAAATTGATGGTGGTAATTTTAATAATGTTGTGGTTAATGACATAGAAAAACTTATAACTTCTGGGAATGATAGTAAAACAGGAGGATTTACTGGAAAAGTTGGAAATTTAAAGATTAATAATGCTTACTTATTTTATAAAAATGGAGCAATTTTGAGTGCTGGAAACTATAAAACACAAGCTGGAAAAGTTATTGGTGATCCTGGAGTTAGTGTAAATAATAATTTTAGTAATATTTATGTTTATCATAATTTGGAAAATGGTTACATTGATGAAGGACAGAATTTTTTTAAGTCTGTGCAATATAATAATGAAGCAACAGGAAAAAAAGATTTTGATAGTACTGTAAGAAAGAAATTTAACGATATAAAATATCTTGATAATAATTCTTATGCTTTTGCTGATTCTTTTACCAAGGTAACAGATGCTGTGAAATTATCCAAAGACGACTTTGACCCTAAATTGCTTCAAAGAATTTTAGATGATTTGATGAATGGAAAATACACTTATGATTTTGATATCAAAACTTGGATTTACGCAGATAGCAAGGGTGTGGCAAGGGAAAATGAAGCCAGTGAGATCACTCAAAGTTTAAATTTCTTAAATACATTTAAAGATACTAGAGTAGAACAAGAATTTTTAAAGTTATGGCAAGGTTCGCAAGAACAAAGTTATAAAAATTATACCAATCTTTATGAAAAATGGACGCAAAAGAAAACTGCTATGGATAAAATCAAAACCGGCAAAGGTTGTTTCGCTAGTTTTAAAGAAGAATTACAAAAATACCAAGAAGCCTTAGCTCAACTTGACAAAGAAAATAAAAACTATGAAAAAATCAAAGAATCAGGCTTAGTTAGCGATGAAACGCTTAGAGTTATGTATGCAAAACTTTTAGAACAAAAAGAAGCTCTTGAAAAGCAGTTTGCGGATCTTAGTGGAAATGAAGGATTTCACTATAAGCTTGAAAATGAGATTCTAAATTCTCAAGGTTTTGCTATAAATGGAAGCGATGTAGATGGTAAAGTGTACACTGGAAAATATAATTTTGAAGGAAAATTAGCCTCATTGCCAGAAAAATCAAATATATCTATCTATGAGCCAGATAAACAAAAAAAGAGGGAGAGGGGGTGAAGATCCAGACAAACCTTCTGTATTGCCGCCTGAAATTCCTGAAAAGGTTGTAGAAGCTCCTATAAAAATTCAAACTAAAGTAGACACAAAAAAAGAAGATGATGATCAAGTGGACATAGGAAAAGCAGATGCTAGAAGTAGTGGTTTGCGTTGTATTGTAAGTGATAATTTTAAGACAATGAACATTTGTGTAAATGCAAAATAGGAAATAAAAATGAGAAAAATTTTAGTTGTTTTAATCTTATTGCAAGTATTTTTACATGCTGAAGAGCTAAATAATAATAAAATAAGAGAGCTTATAGAAAGCTCTTCTGAAGCAAATGGACCACAAAATAAAAATTAAAAAATACATTAAAAAATCAAAAAAGCCCTGTAAATTTTAAAGAGCAAAATACTACAAATATTGCAAATTTACAAACTGATCAAAATGAAGCTAAGGTTTTTGTAAGAGAGTATGTTTTGCATATCGATAATAAAGATTTGACATTTAAAAAATTAAGAATTAGCGAAAAATAAATTCAAGATGCAATAGCTGAATATCGCAACCAAGAATTAAGCTTACAAAATTTAAAAGATATAACAAACATTATAGCTTATTATTGTCAATTAAGTAGCCATCCTTCGGCAACTGCTTATATACCACCGCAAGATTTAAGTTCTAACAAAGTGCAAATTAACATAGCTTTTGGAACTTTTAGGAAAAGTAATCATTAAAAACAACTCAGGTGTCAGAGATTATGCTTTAGAGAGTAAATTGAACAAAAATCTTAAAGGGAAAGTTATCACAACTAAAAATGTGGAAAATGAAATTTATAAAATCAATGAAATATACGGAATCTAAACCAATGCTAATTTACAATCAGGTGATGGTTGTGGAGAAAGTGATGTTATTATAGAAGTAAACAAAGGTGAGATAGTGCAACTTTAACTTTATATTCTAACAACTATAGGACTAAAGAAACAGGTCGTTTTAGAGCAGGAATGAGTCAAAGTTTAAACAATATAGCAAGATAAGGGGATAACTTAAATTTTTATCTTTAAGATAGTGATGAAAATCAAACAGATTATGGGATTAATTATAGTACTTTTATAGGGAATTTAAAAATTACTCCATTTGTAACTCAAGGACATTATGTTCTTGGCAGAATTTATAGAAATCTTAGTTTTTATAGGGACTCAATGAATATTGGAGTAAATTTTTCTTATCCTGTGTTTTTATATACTGAGTATTCTTTATATCTTGTTTCGGGTTTTACTCATAAAAAGATTAAAGATTATTATCTTGATGGTTTAGTAAGCAATGAAAAAGCGAGAAATAGTGTAAATTTGGGCATAGAAAGAACTTATAAAGGTTTGGAGAATAATGTCCTAAGTTATACTTTAAATTTTATATATGGTAATGTTGAAAATGATGGTGATTTTTCTGGATTTAATGGAGTAAATTTAGGAAATTTTGGAAAAATGAATTTAAATTTAAGCAACAAATATCAATTCTAAGAACGCTTAACTCACATTTTTCAACTCAATTATCAAAAAGTTATCAGCGATGCTGTTTTAGATAGTAATGAATCTGTATCTTTAGGTAGACCTTGTGGTGTATGTGTTTATTTAGAAGGTGAGGGAAGTGCGGATAATGTTGTTTCTGGCACCTTGGGAATAAGATTTCAAACACCTTTAGAAAGGCTTTACTCGACTCCTTTTTATGATATAGGGTATTCTTGGTATGAAAATAAAGAATATCAAAGTGAAAATCATTATCTTATGGATGCAATGGGTATACAAATACTCTATACAAGAAGTGCTAATTTTTATGTAAAAATGGATGCTGCAAGAGTTGTTCATCGGTTTAAACACGATGGAGAACATCGAGCAAGAGTTTATGCAAGCCTAGGAAAATTTTAACTTTGGGGTGATTGGAAACCCCCCCCCCCATTTTTAAACCCACCAAATACTTATATAAATACTTACACAAATATTTATACTAT